>CAYVAU010000007.1:0-38256 GCA_964448445.1 uncultured Thermodesulfobacteriota bacterium
GAGGAAGATCCATGCCTTGGGATAGATTTTCATATGAGGCAACGAATACTACTTCAAGTAGATTTTGTAATGAGGCATCAGGGAGCTTGTATTGGTCCATAACCTTTGGCACTCGGGATGATTTTCAAGAAGCCATCTCACCGGAGGCTTAAGACCCAGGCGCGTTCATCCTGGGGGACTTCGGATACGTCCAGTAATGCCTGATCCCCTTCTCCTTCAGCAATTCGTCAAACTCCCAACCATTGTCAGAAAGCAAAACCGAACTTATGCGGGAAAATTAATCCCGGAAAGCTTTAAGGTATTTTTCTACTTCTTCTTTTAAAGCCCTTCTTGCGGGATACCTCTCCACCACTTCCTGCAGGAAAGTCTTCATTCGTTCCTGGCCTACCAATTCCCAAAGCGGTTTTAAGGAGGAGAGAAAATCCCGATAAAGTTTCCGGGAGGCTTCTCCCTCAAGCACCAAGGAAGCCGATTCTAAAAACGCCTCTCCTGCCTTACGGCCTAAATCCCGCGGTAATTTTTTAAGCATGGAAACTACCCTTCTTAAGGTTCCCACATCCAGAGGCACTTCTTCTTTAATGCGCTTCAGTTCCTTCACCAACTCTTCGTAATCTCCCTCCTCAAAAAGGAATTCCACCCAATTTAAGCCTTTGAGCAGTTTTCGGACTTCTCCTTTGATCGCTTTCCATTCTCCTTCCGACGCCAGTTCTTTTACCTTCCAAAGAAAGTCCAGGGAGAAACTCTTAACAAAAAGCCTATAGTAGATTTGAAGGGCTTCTTTCCTTCGGCCAAGTTGTTTTAAAATTAAGGCCTTATAATTCCACAGTCCTTCCTTTCTTCGGGGGATCTTCACATGGGAGAGCGCCAAATTCACATAGTCCAGAGCTTCTTCATAGGCTTCGCGCTTTAGAAGTTCTTTTAGATGAAACTCGGCTACCTCTACATTTGAAATCGACTCCCGAACAAACTTTTCATATTCTTCAGGAAAAAACTTGAGGAGCAAACGGGCTTTCTCTGCACCAGCAAAGGTAAGCGTATCTAAAAAAGCCAAAACCCTACGGGCTTTCTCCGGAGAATCCGCCATCTCGGTAAGGGCTTCCGCAAAGTCGTATTCTCTTCCGTAAGCCCAGTATAACTCTTTACGCCCTTCCTCTAATAAAAAATCAAAAACCTCTTTCCTTCCGGACCGGTAAAGACGGATAAAAAGATCCAAAACCCCCTGCAAAACGAGAGAAGTAGCTCCCGAGGAATCGTCCATACGATCTAGATTCTTCACCCAATTGCGCATCACAGTTTTGGCTATTACCAAAGCCTCTTCCGCTTGGCCCTGTTCCAGAAGCTTTTTAGCAGAAGAAAGGAGCCTTTCAACCTCCTGACTGAACTCTATAGTAGCGTAATAATCAATGAAACCCTGCTTCTGGTAACTACTCAAAAGATGTCTAAAGATAGCGTTGTATTTGGCTTCCAGAGTTTTTGTTCCCAGATCGGCATAAAAAGAAAACCGTGCCAGTAAAGCGTTTCTCAAATTTAAATCATAAGGTAGCTCGTCTTTTACCAACTGCTTAAGCTCATCAAAAGAGAGCTGATCTACTATTTCCTCTGCCAGTTCAATCTTAGATTTTCTTTTCTTTCCTTTTTCCTTTTTGTCCTCTAGAGAAAAAGCTTCCAGAATTACCGCCGCGACATGTTTACAAACCTCGCCCTCGTAAGGACAGGTGCATTCCCAATCCGCTATTTTTTGCCCCTTTACTTTGACTCTTACTTCGTAACAGGGATAGTAGCTACCTTTTACTAAGGCTTCTATTATGTCCTCTTTTCTTTGAAGTTCCAAAACTTGGCCTTTTTTCCGTAATTTTCTCCCCCTTTCCAGTATTTCTTCGGGAATAAGTTTTAAAAATTCTTCCGGTTTCATACCGCCTACCTCAGCACGTGCCCTTCAATTGACTAAGGGGCTTTGTAGCAGGCTTTTTTTCAGAAGGACACCCGTCCTGCATGCGTCAGGATCTCTAGGGTCCTTTTCGAAAAAACTATCACCATACATAATCATTATCAGTTCCACCCGCTAAGTCTAAGGGTTTATAATACCCATTACAAAACCTGCCACAAAATCAAAAAAAGTCAATGTCGTGTCGGGGTTCGGTACATCTCTGAAAGCGTGTGCTTTGTCAAGTGTCAAGTCATCTCACCTCTCTCCTTCATACCCCCTCTTTCTTCTGAGCCGCTTGGGCGGATACATCTCTTCGCCCTCTCTGGGACATGAAGCCACAAAGGGGGTACCAGAAAAAATTGTGCAATACCCAACTTTGACACTTCCTCGCCCTGAATTCCGCTGTCAGGGGGCAAAAATGGCTTAACCATGCGGTGTTCACCCAAAGACGGACCCGGTGCGAGGGTCTGGACCGCTGGAACCATAAGCAGTGGGGTCAGCTTCAGACCAACTCCCTTTCACCTAGGTGGGCCAGAACCTCGGTCCTTCTCTGATCTTCCGAAGGCTTTGGGAGCAACTGGGGCTTTTGGGGATCCTCCGGGATCTCCTCTCCGAGAGGAGGTACCGAGATGGACGTGGACTTCCTACTAACAAATGCCCCTTTTGATCGACTTGGCTTGATCGAAGAATTTCAAAAAACTCATGAAACGGAAAGAAGTTCTTTCAAAAACTTAATGCTCTTCCTTAAGCCTTCGAGATCAAAAACCTCAAGGGTCAAGATGAGGCTACGATTTGGAGAAAGCATGGAAAGGAGTTTCCGGAAGTCTATTGTTCCTTCACCTAAAGGGAGATGTTCATCGAGGATACCCTTATTGTCGTGAAGGTGTACTTCTGTCAAAAAATCTCCCAGTTCATTTAGCCATTTTTCGTAATCTCCTCTACCGAATATATTCAGATGTCCTACATCAAGACAAAATCCTACTCCTTCTTGGCTTTCGATAAGCTCTTTAATGAGATTGGGGCTTTCCTCATAGGTGTTTTCGATGGATATTTTGAAACCTAATTTTTTCGCCCGTTCAAAAATAGGCGACCATATCTCAAGACTTCTTTTAATCCAAAGCTCTAAAAACCCTCCTTCAGCCTTTACCCCCGGGTACCAACCTGTATGGAAGACCACGTTTTCGGGCTCTAAGACCTCACAAAACCTCAGGGCTTGTTCAAACCTCCTTTTTGTGATCTCTCTTACCTCCTTATCAAGCCCACCTGGTGAAAGATCAGCCCAAGGAGCATGAACCGAAAGGGAAAGACCTTCTCCCCTAAGCTCTTCCTTTATCCAGGAAAGGTCGAAAGGCTCAAAATTGTCAAGGACTTCTTGCCATAGCCAAACTTCAGGTGAAATGTGAAGTTCTATGCATTTTTCCAAAAACGGTCTGGGATCTCTGTCGGCGAAAATGAGCATTGGAACGTGGACTTTCATTGAAAAAATCTTAACCCAGAGGATCCCCATTGGGAAAGTAGGAAAAAGAACGGGGCATGTGTTCCTGAGGTTAGGTGCTTGTAGGAAATTAAAGCCGGCCTTGAAGTAGTGGGACGAGGAGTCGAAGGGCCTTGAGGATGAGGGAAGGAGGAGCTTCCCTGAGGGGTACCAGGAAAAATTGTGTATAAGAGGTTAAGAGGATGAGGAAGGCAAAGAAGCAACAAGAGCCCGATTGGCTGGATCGTATCCTGGATGAGATCAAGGGCAAGAAGGAACGGGGAGAATCCCAATCCCTGGCCTACCTCTTGGAAGAACTCCTCAACGAGCCCATGAAACGGCTTCTACCACCGCACCTCCCCTTCCGTCCCTCCATCCTCCCTCCCCCTGGAAGAGGATCGACAGGGACTACGAGGAGTATTGGGTGCCATGCCCTCAAATGGCTCCTCTCAAGCCCAAATGGAGCGGGCCCTGAAAAGCCTCGGCCTGGCTGGAGCTGGGAAGGTATTTCCCCTTGGAGCAGGCCCTGGAGGTGGCCCATGAAAACCATTTTGCTTGTTGGCTTCGCTGCCCTGTTCCTCGGAATGAGACTGCCGGTTACGGCTTCTTACATCGTCCTGGTGATTCTAGCGGGACCAGCTCTGATGGAACTGGGTATGGCGATGCTAACAGTCCATATGCTCGTCTTTTGGTATAATCAAACTGCAAACGTCACCCCCACCTGTAGCCCTTGCAGACTTTGCTGGTGCAGGTGTCGTGGATCGGACCCTATGAAAACGGGATTCGCCAGTTGTAAAGCCGCCGTTGGTCTTTACATCATCCCGATACTTATGGCATACAGACCTTTGCTTCTGAACAGCTATTTGGTTGATATAATCATCGCTACCGTGAGCAGTATCTTAAAACTTATCGTGAACAATAGCAGCCTGCGGGCTCTTTTTGCCTTACTTATGGACGAGTATTATGGGATTCATCTTGCTATCTTTTGCCTTTTTGCCACATGTTAAAAAGAAAAATAGCAATGTAAGAGGAGGCAAGACCATGGTAATTCCTGAAACATTGAAAAAAGCGGTAAAGTTCTTTGAAGGAAAAGAGGCTATTATTTGCAAAGATAAACGATATACCTATGGAAAGTTTTACCGAAGGGTAAAGGCATTGTCTCATTTCCTCCATTGCAAAGGAATCAGAAAAGAAGGAAAGGTGGCCATTCTTCATCCTAATTGTCACTATTTCATGGAAGCCTATTATGCTTTGGCATGCTTGGGAGCAATTGCTGTGCCACTGAATTACAGGCTTTCCCCAAGGGAGCTCGCCTTCATCTTGGATGACTCAGAAAGTATCTTTCTGATTGCCGACAGGGAGTTTGGTTCTTTGGTGGCTTCCACTCTCAGGGAAGGTGGCAAAGGAATGAAGGCAGTTCTTTGGACAGGAAGTGGAGATACGCCGATGTTGGATTTGGAAACCTTCGATTATGAAGAGATTGTAAAAGGCCATCTCGATGGGGAATTGCCTGAAGTGGATATCGAGGAAGAAGCCATTGCGCAGATCTATTACACCAGCGGGACCACTGGGAGACCGAAAGGTGTGATACTTACTCACAAAAACGTTTGCACCCACGCCTTGGGAGCTATCGCTGAGCTTCATTTGACCGATAGCGATCGCTGGATACATGTGGCTCCCATGTTCCACCTGGCCGATGCTTGGGCCACCTGGGCTATAACATGGGTCGGGGGAACTCACATCTTTGTGAGGCACTTCGATCCAGGAAAGGTTTTGGAGCTAATGGAGCGTGAGAGGGCTACTATAACCAACATGATTCCCACAATGTTGAACATCTTAGTAAATCATCCCGATGCAAAAAGCCGCGATTATTCGAGCCTGAGGGTCCTTCTGAGTGGAGGTGCCCCCATTGCACCAGAGTTGGTGAAGAGGATTGTGGAGACCTTCGGATGCGATTACATCCAGACTTATGGAATGACCGAAACAAGCCCTTACCTAACCCTCTCCATTTTGAAAGAGCACTTAAAGAAACTTCCTTATGAAGAGCAACTGAAGTTCAAATCGAAAACGGGGAGGGAGTTCATCGCCGTTCAATTAAAAGTAGTAAGGGAGGATGGCACTGAAGTGGCAAAGGATGAAAGGGAAGTGGGGGAAATCATCGTAAAAGGAGACATCGTTACCCCTGGTTACTGGAAACTCCCCGAAGAGACCAAAAGGGCCTTTAAGAATGGATGGCTTTACACAGGGGATCTGGCGGTAATAGATAAAGAAGGATATGTCACCATCGTGGATAGAAAAAAGGATATGATCGTCACGGGCGGCGAGAACGTTTATTCCACGGAGGTAGAAAATGTCATCTACATGCACCCAGCGGTGCTGGAGGTGGCCGTTATCGGGGTACCTGATGAGAAGTGGGGCGAGGCGGTAAAAGCCGTTGTGGTTTTGAAGCCAGGGATGAAAGCCAGCGAAGAGGAAATCATTGAGTTTTGTAAGGAGAGGCTCGCTCATTATAAAGCTCCTAAATCGGTGGACTTCGTCGACGCCCTTCCCAAAACCGGCTCAGGCAAGATTGCCAAAAGGGAGTTGAGGGAAAGATACTGGAAAGGACTTGAGCGCAAGGTCCACTGAGCTTCCTTCCAAGGATGAGGTGGGCAGCCTCTGTCCTCCCTAACCCTCCTTCCCCAGGGTGGTACCTATGTCCATACCCATGCACCCCATGGACCAATACAGCGGTTGACTGCCTCGGATCTCATATGGTAAAAGGGTCTTTGAGATATTCTTCACAAATTGAGATAGGAGGTGATGAAATGGAGATTTTGGTGTGTCTCAAACAGGTGCCAGATACTGAGGCGGACATAAGGCCCACTTCGGATATGGCGGCCATAGATTACGCAGGGGTGAAGTTCATCGT
The DNA here is from genome assembly GCA_964448445.1 of uncultured Thermodesulfobacteriota bacterium. Taxonomy (GTDB): domain Bacteria; phylum Desulfobacterota; class B13-G15; order B13-G15; family B13-G15; genus B73-G16. The sequence goes on from CAYVAU010000007.1 coordinate 6,313, forward strand.
GAACGTCTACGATGAATATGCGGTGGAGGAGGCCTTAAGGCTTAAGGAAAAGGCGGGTGGGAAGGTCACCATAGTCTGTCTTGGGCCTGACAGGGCGGTGGAGGCAATAAGGACGGCTCTGGCCATGGGGGCCGATGAGGCCGTTCACCTTAATGATCCAGCCCTTCTGGAGGGCGATGCCTACACGACTGCCCTCGCCCTGGCCAAGGCCATTGAGGGCATGGCTTATGATGTGATCTTTTGCGGGAAGCAGGCCATCGATGACGATCTGGCCCAGGTACCGAGCATCTTGGGGGAGATGCTGGGGATTCCCACCGTTACGAATGTTCAGAAGTTTGAGATGGCAGGGGACAAAAAGGTAAGGGTTCACAGGCAGGTGGAAGGTGGGCTGGATGTGATAGAGCTTCAGCTCCCTGCCATCTTCACCGCCACCAAAGGCCTGAACGAACCCCGCTATCCCTCCCTGCCTGGCATTATGAAGGCGAAAAAGAAGCCCCTTAAGACCCTTTCGCTGTCAGATCTCGGCCTGAGCGAGGATCAGGTGGGTTCCAAAGGGGCCCTGATAAAGGTGGTCAAGTATTCTTTGCCGCCCATGAGGCAGGCTGGAAAGATCGTGGATGGGGAAACGCCCGAGGAGAAGGCAGCCAAGTTGGTCAAACTCCTGAGGGAAGAGGCAAAGGTAATTTAGGAGGAGGTGGAAAATGGCGGGAGTATGGGTTTACGCTGAGGTAAAGGGTGGGAAGGTGAAAAAGGTGACCTATGAGATGCTGGGGGCCGCCAAGGCCATGGCCCAAAAGAAGGGGGAACCTCTTTGTGCCGTGATGATAGGAAAGGACATCTCATCACTGGCCCCTGAACTTGGTGCCTATGGGGCCGAGAGGGTTTTCGTGGTAGAGGGGGATGCCTTTGAGCGCTACACCACCGGGGCCTACACCAAGGCGGTCTGCGAACTGGTAAAGCAACATCAACCTTCCATAATCCTCTTTGGGGCCACCATCAACGGCAAGGACCTCTCAGCACGAGTGGCCGGAAGGCTCGGGGTGGGGTTGGCCACCGATTGTACGGAGATCGGGCTCGATGATCAGGGCAACCTCAAGGTGAAGAGACCGATGTTTGCAGGCAAGGTCTATGCCGAGGTGGTCTTTTCCGACCGCAAGCCCCAGATGGCCTCAGTGCGTCCCAATGCCCTTGGGGTGCCCGAAGCCGATCCCTCCCGCAAGGCGGAGGTGGAAAAGGTCGAGATGAGCGTGAGTCCCGAGGAGATGGGGTATCAGGTGGTTGGTTTTGAGCAGGTCGGCGGTGGCAAGATCGACCTCACCGAGGCCGAGATCATCGTATCGGGTGGGCGCGGTATGAAGGGGGCGGAGAACTTCAAGATGCTGGAGGAGCTGGCGGATCTGCTGGGAGGTGCGGTAGGAGCCTCAAGGGCTGCTGTAGATGCCGGCTGGAGGCCTCAGTCGGATCAGGTGGGCCAAAGCGGTAAGGTGGTGAGTCCCAACCTTTACATCGCCTGTGGCATCTCCGGGGCCATCCAGCACTTGGCCGGGATGGGCACCTCCAAGATCATCGTCGCGATCAACAAGGACCCCGAGGCCCCCATCTTCAAGAAGGCCGACTACGGGGTCGTCGATGACCTCTTCAAGGTGGTGCCGGCCCTCATCGAGGAGATAAAGAAGCTCAAGGCCCAAGGTTAGCACCTACAAGGGCCCGGGTTCACACCGGGCCCTTTTCGATCAAACAAAAGGAGGGAGGAAGGTGGAGGTCGCAAGGGAGCTCTTCTGGAATATAGGTCGGACGGGGAACCTTGCATACCTGATCATGGGCATTGCCGTCCTCATTTTCATCTATGCCCTCTATGAGCGCATCATGATGTGGCGGAGGGGAGGACCCGAGAGGCGCTGTGATAGAGCGGGAGAAAGGCTATGGGGAGTGATAACCAATGTGGTTGGCCAGCTCAGGGTCTTACGGGAGACATATCCGGGGCTCATGCACGGCCTCCTCTTTTGGGGATTTTTAGTCCTCATGGTGGGGGCGGCCCTTGATGCCCTTGACCATTACAGTGGCCTCCATTTTCTGAAAGGGAAGGTCTATCTGGGTTTCTCATTCGTCACGGATCTGGCCGGACTCATGGCCCTTGTGGGGGCAGTTCTGGCCCTGGTGAGGCGTTATGTGATCAGGCCCCGGGCCCTCGACAACAAACCTGAGGATGCTTTTGTGTTGTTGCTAATAATAGGGGTCCTGATTACGGGCTTTTTGGTGGAGGGAGCAAGGATCGCTGTGCAAGCTAAGGAGGCCCCTTGGGAAAGGTGGTCCTTTGTGGGGTGGACCGCAGCAAGGTGGTTTTTCGAACCGGGCGGAAGCCTTGGCTGGCATAAGGCCTTGTGGTGGATCCACCTCCTTTTGTCCTTCCTCTTTGTGGCTGTTATCGTCAACACGAAGCTTCTGCACATCATCAGCGCGATCCTAAGCACCTATTTCCGGAACCTCAAACCCCAGGCCTTAAAGCCCATAGAGAACCTAGAGGAGGCCGAGACCTTTGGGGTGAACAGGATCGAGGAATTCACCTGGGTGGATCTCTTGCAACTTGACGCCTGCATCCGTTGTGGGAGGTGTCAGGAAAACTGTCCCGCTTTCCTCACCGACAAACCCTTGAATCCCAAGGACGTGATCCAGAACCTCAAGGCCGCCTTCCTTGAGACCTCCCGGCCCTTCCTGCAGAGGCTGAGGAGCTGGGGAAGCGAGGATCAGCAAGGAGATGGTGAGGAAAGGCCCATCATAGGGGAGAGGATCTCAGAGGATGCCATCTGGTCGTGTACGACCTGCGCCGCGTGTATCGAGCAGTGTCCGGTCTTCGTGGAGCAATTTCCCAAACTCATGGAGATGAGGCGTTATCTGACGCTGATGGAAAGTCGCTTCCCCCAGGAACTCCAGACCGCTTTCAGGAACATGGAGAACAACTCCAACCCCTGGGGCATCGGGATGCACATGAGGGGCGACTGGGCCAAGGAAGCGGGGATAAAGACGCTTTCGGAGAACAGCGATGTGGAGTTTCTGTTTTATGTAGGTTGTGCCGGCTCCTTTGATGACAGGAACAAAAAGGTCGCTCTGGCAGTCTCCAGACTCCTTGAGGCAGCGGGGATAAAGTTCGGGATCCTGGGGGTGGAGGAAGGATGCTGTGGTGATTCGGCCAGGCGTCTGGGTAACGAGTACCTCTATCAAATCATGGTCCAGCAGAACATCGAGACCATGAAAAAATACGGGGTCAAAAAGATAGTGACCATGTGTCCCCACTGCTACAATACCCTGAAGAACGAATACCCCCAGTTCGGAGGCGACTTTGAGGTCTACCATTATGTGGAACTGCTCTCGGAGCTCCTCGCCCAAGGGAGGCTCAGGCCTTCCAAGGCCTTGCAGCTTGAGGTCACCTACCATGACAGCTGCTATCTGGGAAGGTACAATGGCCTCTATGAAGAGCCGAGGAGGATCATAAGGGCCCTAAGGCCAAAGGCCGTGAAGGAAATGGAGCGATCAAGGTCCCGCAGTTTCTGCTGTGGTGCAGGCGGTGGCAGGTTCTGGATGGAAGAGCACCTCGGCCGGAGGATCAATCACGAGAGGATGGCGGATGTGGAGAGAACCGGAGCAAGGATGGTGATCACCTCCTGTCCCTTCTGTCTGACCATGTTGAGTGACGCCATCAAGGAGAAGGGACTTGAGGAGCGCTTTGAGGCCAAGGATCTCGCCGAACTGCTGAAGGAGGCAGTGGGTGTATGAGCTCTGGGTGAGGGCCTGGTTTTCGGCGGCTCATAACCTCAGGCAGCACCGTGGCAAATGTGAGGCCCTTCACGGGCACAATTACCGGGTGGAGGTGGCTGTACGCGGCAAGGAGCTGGGAGCTGGGGGTATGCTCATGGACTTCGGGGATCTCAAGGCCATCCTCAGGGAGGTCCTGGGGTGTCTCGATCACAGGTATCTCAATGAAGTGTCACCCTTTGATGTCCAGGAGCCTTCCTGTGAGAACATAGCGCGGTGGATTTCAGAAGAGGTCCAGAGGCGCCTTCCACCCGGCCTCAGGGTTTTCAAGGTGACGGTGTGGGAGTCCGAAGATACGGCCTCAAGTTTCCTGGCTGAGCCATGAAGGACGTCCAGAACGAAAGGGATCACCGTAACCAGGAGATCCAGAAGGTGGGGGTAAGGGGGGTAAGGTACCCCATCACGGTTTTGGACAAGGAGCAGGGGTATCAGCACACGGTGGCCACCGTTAACATGTACGTGGACCTCCCCCACCATTTTAAAGGCACCCATATGAGCCGCTTCGTGGAGATCCTCAACAAATACCGGGGCCAGATAGGGCTCAAGGAGCTGCGATCGATCCTGCAGGAGATGAAGCGAAGGCTCAGGGCCAAAAGTGCGTATGTGGAGATCGAGTTCCCCTATTTCATCGAAAAGATGGCCCCGGTGACCGGTTCGCGGGGTTTCATGGAATATCTCTGCCGTTTCTATGCCTCAAGCAACCATTCAAAGATCGACCTCTGCGTTGAGGTCAATGTGCCCATTAGCACCGTTTGTCCCTGTTCCAAGGCGATAAGTGAGCATGGTGCCCACAACCAGCGGGGGGTTGTGAAGCTGAGGGTGAGGTTCAAGAAGTTCATCTGGATTGAGGACTTGATAAGGCTTGTGGAGGAATCGGTGAGCGCCGATCTCTACACCATCCTCAAAAGACCCGATGAAAAGTACGTGACCGAGAAGGCTTATGAAAACCCCATGTTCGTCGAGGATGTGGTGAGGGAGGTGGCCTTAAAGCTCAAGGCCGATCCCAACATAACCTGGTTTTCGGTGGAGGCGGAAAATTACGAATCCATCCACAACCACAACGCCTACGCTTACATAGAATGGACTAACCGAGCCCCAGAAGCTCCCTGAAGGGGTCCTTCCCTTCCCTCTCAAGCTTCTGGGCCGCCTTCCATATCCTCTTGGCCCAGCGGAGAAAGTCTCCTTTATCGGTGAAGGAAAAGGTCAGGCGATAATGCTCCCCTTCAAAACCGGGGGGAGGGAGGAGGGACCCCTTGGGCAGGTCCAGTTCCCTGCGCAACTCATCCAACCGCTTCTCCACCTGATCCAGATGAGGATGGAGCCTCCTTTTGAACCATTGCCTCAGGGTCTCAAGGCGTTCCCCCGGGGGCCTCTCCGGATCCTGTACCACCCGCCTGACCTCCGACACTATCTCCTCGACCTCCACCCCTTCCCTTAAGCTCAGGTCCCTCAGGGAGAGGAGGATCTCTCTGAGCTTGTTCTCCCCGGGTTTGAGGGCAAAAAGCAGGGGAGTGAGGGCCTCAAGTTCCTGTCGCTGGAAGGTCAAAAGGGGGCTCACCCCTGAAAGGGTAAGGCCCCTCTGCACTATATAGGTCTTTATCCCATCGGGAAACCCCGAGATGGCCCTGAGTCTAACGAAAAGTTCCATCCTAGGACCGAACCCCATCAAGGGGAGCCATCGCTTGATTATCTCCTCCCTGGGCACTCCCTCCCTCTCGAGCTTCTCAACACTTCTTGCCTTCTCCACGAGGTTCAGGCCCGAGGGGATGTTATGGGCTATGGCAACCCTCACAGCCCTTGAAGGGGAAAACTCTTTCCCCTTCACGATCCTCGCCCTGATCCCCTCCTCCCCCATCGCCTCAAGGGCCAGCAGGCGTTTCAAACCAGACACCACCTCGAGCCCCTCCTCCCCTTCTCTCAGAAGGACATCGCAAATTTGACCGACCTCCCTGAGGGATGCCACAAGGGGATCGAGATCGGGGAGGAAGGAGGGGCTGTAGCGATCCCTGATCCTTATTTCACTCAAAGGGATCCTCAAGTCGCTCTCCCAAAGGCCGCCTTCCCCGGAAAGACCGCAACTTCACCGAGCTCCTCTTCGATCCTCAGCAGCTGGTTGTATTTGGCGATGCGGTCAGTCCGTGAGGCAGATCCCGTCTTTATCTGGCCGGTGTTTAAGGCCACCGAAAGGTCGGCGATGGTGGTGTCCTCGGTTTCACCGGAGCGATGGGAGATCACGGTCCTGTAGCCCGCCCTCTTGGCCACCTCCACAGTGGCCATGGTCTCGCTGAGGGTCCCGATCTGGTTGGGCTTAATGAGGATGGCATTTGCCACCCCGAGGTCTATTCCCCGCCTGAGCCTTGTGGTATTGGTCACAAACAGGTCATCCCCCACAAGCTGGACCCTGCCGGAGAGCCTCTCGGTGAGCCTCTTCCAGCCCTCCCAATCCTCCTCCGCCAGGCCGTCCTCAATGGAGCAAATGGGGTAGCGCTCAAGGAGCCCTTCGTAAAAATCGATGAGATCCTCCGAGGTCAATTCCCTCCCTTCCAGGATGTACCTGCCGTCCTTGTAGAGCTCTGAGGCGGCGACATCCAAGGCGATAGCCACATCCTCTCCCGGTTCATATCCTGCGCGGCCAATGGCCTCAAGCAGCAGGCTCAATGCCTCCTCGGTTGAAGAGAGATCGGGAGCAAAGCCCCCTTCATCCCCCACCGCGGTGCTGAGCCCCCTTTGCTTGAGGGTGGCCTTCAGATGGTGGAAGATCTCGATCCCCATCCTCAGGGCTTCCGAAAATCGCTTTCCTCCCCAGGGCACGATCATGAATTCCTGCACATCGAGGTTGTTGTCGGCGTGTTTCCCTCCGTTTATGAAGTTCATGAGGGGAACTGGCATCTGGTGGGCAAAGGGCCCTCCGAGGTATTTCCACAGGGGTATCCCCAGGAACTCGGCCGCAGCTTTGGCACAGGCAAGGGATACGCCCAGGATGGCATTGGCTCCGAGATTGGATTTGTCGGGGGTGCCGTCAAGGTCTATGAGGGTTCGGTCTATCAGGAGCTGATCGAGGGCGTCCAGGCCGACGATGTTGGGGGCGATCCTCTTGTTTACGTTCTCCACCGCCTTCCTCACGCCCTTCCCAAGATATCTCCCAGGCTCCCCGTCCCGCAACTCCACCGCCTCAAATCCACCAGTTGATGCTCCGGAGGGGACGGAAGCCCTCCCCATTATGCCCCCTTCCAGCCACACATCGACCTCCACGGTGGGATTACCCCTTGAATCGATGATCTCGCGGGCGACTACTTCCACTATCGTTGACATCCCTGACCTCCTTTCTCCAAGATCTTTGCTCCCCTGAGGACATACTGGACCCCAGAGGCACAGGTAAAGATTACCACCAGGCCCATCAACGGGCTCCTTAAGGTCCACAGGAGGGGAAGGGTTTCGCGGGAAAGGACCGAAAGGACCAGCAGGACCTGACAGGCGACTGCGGCCTTACCCAACCTGCTGGGCTCGACCTCTGGATCAAAGGAGGTCACCCTGAGAAGTATGAACCCCGTGACCACGACGAAATCCCTCCCCAAAACTATCACCGAGAGCCAGAGGGGAATCCCTCCCTTTGCCGTGAGGACCAAAAAGGAGAGCCCCACGAGAAACTTATCGGCCACCGGATCCATGTAGCTCCCAAATTGGGTCCTTTGGGCCAACAACCTAGCCAATAGGCCATCCAAGGCATCCGTTATCCCTGCGGCCAGAAAGAGAAAAAAGGCCGCCTCCCTTTTTTCCGAAAGTACAAGCCCCACAAAGACGGGCACAGCCGTCACCCGAAAGAGGGTGAGGAGGTTGGGGAGGTTCATTGGACCGCCTCCCCCCTCCAGAGGTCCTTGAAGGTGGTGAGCTCCGGGATGTAGGACAATTCGACCACCCCCGTCGGTCCGTTCCTCTGTTTGCCTATGATGATCTCGGCGATGCCCTTCTTGGAGGTATTGGGGTTGTACACCTCGTCGCGGTAGATAAAGATGATCAAATCGGCATCCTGCTCTATGGCCCCGGATTCCCGCAGGTCGGCAAGTTGGGGCCTGCGGCCTGGCCTGTCTTCGGCCCGTCGGGAAAGCTGGCTTATGGCGATCACGGGTATCTGGAGCTCCTTGGCAAGGGCCTTCAGCGACCGGGAGATCTCGGATATCTCCTGCTCGCGCCTTTCGGCCGCACTTCTGCCCCTCATGAGTTGGAGGTAGTCGATGATTATGAGCCCCAAGGCCATCTCCCCTTTGAGCCTCCTTGCCTTGGCCCGAAGTTCAAGGACCGAAAGAGCCGGGGTATCGTCCACCACAATGGGGGCATCGCTGAGGGTGCTGGCCGCCATGGTGAGCCTCTGCAGATCCGCCTCGGTTATGAAGCCGCTTCGGACCTTTGAGGCACTCACCCTGGCCTCGGAGCAGAGCATCCTCATTGCCACCTGTTCCTTGGACATCTCCATGGAGAAGATGGCCGTCGGGATCTTCGCACGTATCGCAGCATATTGGGCGATGTTGAGGCAGAAGGCCGTCTTTCCCATGGAAGGCCGTCCAGCGACAATTATCAGGTCCGAGGGCTGAAAACCCGCCGTCAGTCGGTCAAGGTCCTTGAATCCCGAAGGCACCCCCGTGACGAGCTCCTTGCGCTCATAAAGTCGCTCTATGACCTTGAAAGTATCCTTCAGGACCTCCTTCATCGGATAAAAGGAAGGCCTGATGCGGAACTCGGATATGCTGAAGATCAGTCTCTCGGCGCGATCAAGCAACTCCTCTATGTCCTCCTCTTCCCTGTAGCATTCGGTAACGATCTCGGTTGCCGCCGAAATGAGCTGCCTGAGGAGGGCCTTTTCCTTGACGATGCGGGCATAGTGGAGGATGTTGGCCGCTGTGGGGACCACCTCGGCCAGTTGGGCCAGATAAGAGGCCCCTCCGACCTTCTCCAGGACCTTGTTCTTCTTCAGCTCGTTGACGATCGTTATAAGGTCGAGGGGCTCTCCCCGCTCATAGAGGGATAGCATCGCTTCGTAGATCTTCTGATGAGCCTCCTTGTAAAAGTCCTCCGGCCGCAGGAATTCGGCCACCTTGTGGAAGGCCTCATTATCGATGATTATGCCGCCTAAGACCGATTGCTCGGACTCGAGACTCTGAGGGGGAACCTTATGAAGGGGGACCTCCCCCGCCATACGCTATTCCTCTTTCTCTATCCAGACCTCCAACTCCACCTTGACTTCGGGGTGAAGCCTTAGTGAAACGGTATGGGAACCGAGGGTCTTTATGGGCTCATCGATCTCTATCCGCTTCCTGTCTATCTCAAACCCAAGGGCCCTCAGGGCCTCCTCTATGTCGGCCGAGGTCACAGCGCCGAAGAGCTTCCCCTCGGAACCCGCCGGACGCCTCAGCACACATTTGATCTGGGATAACCTCTCGGCAAGGGACCTCGCCTTCTCCAGTTCCCGCTTGAGTTTTCGTTCCATGTGCCTTTTGCGCTCCTGGAGGACCCTTATGTTTTCAGCGGTGGCGGGCTCGGCAAAACCCTTGGGAATGAGGTAATTTCTGGCATAACCATCCTTGACCCGAACAATTTCCCCCGCCCTCCCCAGAGACGGAACATCCCGAAGGAGGATGATCTCCATCCTCGGCCTCCTTACTCAGGAATGGTCACGAAGGGCAAAAGGGCCACATGTCTCGCCCTCTTTATGGCCCTGGAAAGCTGTCGCTGGTGCTTGGCACAGGTTCCGGTCTGCCTCCGGGGAAGGATCTTGGCCCTCTCGTTTATGAAGCGCTTAAGGACCTCTGGATTTTTGTAATCTATAACCAATGAGGGATCCGCACAGAACACACAATACTTCTTCCTGGGCGGATAATACCTAAAGGCCTTTTTCTGATCCGCCATCCCGACCTCCTCTTATAAAGGTAATCCTCCTGGCCACAACGATCACCTCCCGCTTAAGGAATGCCTCCCCCTCCCAGACCCTCTGGGAGAGATCCCCTTCGATAAAGACATTATCCCCGGACCTCACACCCTCGGCCCACCTTTCCCCCTGTGGACCAAAAGCAACCACCCTCACCTCCACCTCACCCTGAAAACCCTCCAGGGGAAAGGGAAGATCCACCGGGACCCTCACCGAGAACATGACTACCGCCTTTCCCTGCCGCGTATACCTGACCTCCGGAGACGAAAGGACCCTCCCGGCAAGCATTACCCGGTTGAGGTAGAACAAGTCTCCTCTCCCTGGGGTTTGGGGATCCCCTTCTCAAGCCTTATGGTCAGGTACCTGAGGACGGGCTCCTTGAGCTCAAGGACCCGTTCATATTCCTTGATAAAATCCCCCGGGGCGCGGAAGTAAAGGACGAAATAATGGGCCCGGGTCTTCTTCCTTATGGGATAGGCCAGATCCCTGAGACCCCACTCCTCAACCCTCACCACTTCGCCCCCGGCTGAACCCACGAGTTCCCTGATCTCCTCGATGACCCCTTTTGCACCCTCGGGGTCGAGATCCGGTGTCACCAGTACCATCGATTCATAATCCCTCAGCATCCTTTCACCTCCTTATGGACTCTGCGGCCCTGAATCGATCAGGGCAAGGAGGCTACTCCCTCGCCAGACCCGCTATGTAATTCTTGTTAACCTTGACCCTGACCTTATCGGCCAGCTCGAGGGTAACGACATTGCCCTCTATGTTGATGATGGTCCCGTAAAGCCCTCCGGCCGTAAGGACCCTATCACCCCTCTTGAGGCTCTCCAAGAGCCTCCTGTGTTCCTTAACCCTCCGCTGTTGGGGACGGATGAGGAGAAAGTAAAAGATCACAAAGATGAGGATAAGGGGTATCAGGGCGGCAAACCCCCCTCCCCCTCCTTCTCCTTGGGGAGCCATGGCAAAGGCGATATCCTGAAGCATCCCCTCCTCCTTTCGGTAATCGGTGGCAAAGATACCACGGATCTCAAAGGGCTTCAACTTTGTTATAATGTTCCACCTATGGAAAGGCGAGGCATCGACGCCCTAAAGGAGATAATGGCCCGCCTGCGAGGGGAAGGGGGATGCCCTTGGGACAGGAAGCAGACCTTTGAGAGCCTCAAGCCCTTCCTCATAGAGGAGGCCTACGAAGCGGCCGAGGCCATCGACAAGGGAGATTGGGAGGGGCTGAAGGAGGAGCTTGGCGATCTCCTCTTTTTGATCGTCTTTCTGGCCCACATAGCCCAGGAGAGGGGGATCTTTGACCTGGAAGGGGTGATGGAAGGGGTTGCCGGAAAGATCATAAGGCGGCATCCCCACGTCTTTCAGCACTTAAAGGTTTCCAGTCCCGAAGAAGTGGAGGCCAATTGGTACAGGATAAAGGAACGGGAGAAGGGGTCGATCCTTGACGGGATTCCCAAGGCCCTTCCGGCCCTGCTTCGGGCCCAGAAGCTGGGCCGAAGGGCCCAGAGGGTGGGTTTCGACTGGGAGGGACCGGAGGGGGCCTTCGAAAAGATCAAGGAGGAATTGGGGGAAATGGAAGAAGCCTTTCAGAGGGGAGAGGATCTCGGGGACGAAATTGGCGACTTGCTCTTCAGCATCGTCAACTTCGCCCGCCTCCTGGGGGTCGATGCCGAGGAGGCCCTCCATCGGACCTGTGACCGTTTCATGGAGCGCTTCTCCTACGTAGAGAGGCGGTTGAAGGAGGAGGGAAAGAGCCCCGAGGAGGCCTCCCTCCAAGAAATGGACAGACTTTGGAATGAAGCAAAGGGAAGGTAAGGGGACCCTTTACTTGGTCTCCACCCCCATAGGGAACCTGGAGGATGTAACCCTGAGGGCCCTAAAGGTGCTGAAGGAGGTCGATGTGATAGCAGCCGAGGACACCAGAAGGACCAAGATATTGCTCCGGCACTACGGTATCGAAAGGCCCACCCTGAGCTTCTTCGAGGGAAACGAGAGTAGGCGCACCGAGGAGATCCTCGAACTCCTTGGCAAGGGCAAGGATGTCGCCCTTCTGTGTGATGCCGGTACACCTACCATTTCCGATCCCGGATACAGGCTCGTTAGGGCCGCCCGCCAGGAGGGGATAAGGGTTGTGCCGATCCCCGGCCCATCGGCCGTGATAGCGGCCTTGAGTGCCTCAGGGCTCCCCACGGATAGCTTTTCTTTCTTCGGCTTCCTTCCCCCCAAGGGCTCCAAGAGGAAGAGGCGGCTACAGGAGATAGCCAGATCCAGGTCCACGGTGATCCTCTTCGAATCGCCCAGGAGGTTATCCGAAACGCTCAAGGACCTTTTCCAATACTGTGGAAATCGTCGCATTGTGATAGCCCGTGAACTTACCAAACTCCACGAAGAATTCCTCTCGGGGGAACTCCCCGAGATCATAGAGGAGATCAAGGAAAGATCCCTGAAGGGGGAAGTAACCATAGTTATGGAGGGGCTCGGATGGCGGTAAAGCTCGATTTCGAAAAGCTCGGTGGATTGATACCGGCTGTGGTCCAGGATTATCAAACCGGCGAGGTCCTCATGGTGGCCTTCATGAACGAGGAGGCCTGGCAGAAGACCCTTGAGACGGGCATGGCCACTTACTGGAGCCGTTCGCGGGGAGAGCTCTGGGTAAAGGGGGCTACATCGGGGAACTACCAAGAGGTGAAGGAGATATATGTGGACTGCGACAACGACACGGTGCTTCTGAAGGTGGTGCAGCACGGAGGCTGTGCCTGCCATACGGGCTACAGGAGCTGTTTTTACAGGAGGCTTAAGGACGGCGAGCTCGAGGTAGTGGGCCAAAAGGTCAGGGAGGTGGAGAAATGAGGTATTTGAAGCTGGGGATACCCAAGGGAAGTCTGGAGAAGGCCACCATAGAGCTCTTCCGCAAGGCCGGCTGGAACATAACCGTCAGCTCGCGCAGCTACTTCCCCCAGATAGACGACAGCGAGATTCGATGCTCCTTGGCGAGGCCTCAGGAGATGTCGCGTTTTGTGGAAATGGGGACCCTGGATGCGGGAATAACGGGCAGGGACTGGATCCTGGAGAACGATTCGAAGGTGGTAGTGGTGGAAGACCTTGTCTATTCCAAAGCCACCCATCAGCCCGCCCGTTGGGTCCTCGTGGTCCCGGAAGGCTCTCCCGTAAAGAGGCCCGAGGATCTGGAGGGAAAGAAGGTCTTCACCGAGCTTGTAAACTTCACCAGGCGCTATTTCTCCCAGAAGGGGATAAATGTTCAGGTGGAGTTTTCCTGGGGGGCCACTGAGGCAAAGGTCCTTGAAGGGCTTGCCGATGCAGTAGTGGACGTGACCGAGACGGGGGCAACCTTAAGGGCCAATGGCCTGAGGATTGTCGATGAGCTCCTGGTCACTTACCCCCAGCTCATCGCCAACCAGAAGGCATGGGAGGACCCCTGGAAGCGTTCCAAGATCCAGGCCATAGCCAGGCTCCTTAAAGGGGCCCTGCAGGCCGTGGGGATGGTGGGGCTGAAGATGAACGTGAAGAGAAGGGACCTGGAGAAGGTGATGGCAATCCTTCCCAGTATCACCGCCCCCACCGTTTCGGACCTATATGACAAGGAATGGGTGGCAGTGGAGTCGGTGATCTCGGAAAAGGAAGTGAGGGAACTGATCCCCCGGCTCCTTGAAGCAGGAGCTGTGGGCATCATAGAGTATCCCTTGAACAAGGTCCTTTAACGCTGAAGGACGACGAAAACGGTCCTGTAATTCTCCCTCTGGATCCTCACGGCCATAAGGAGGCTTTTCCTTCCTCCATACTTCTCCATCAACCTCTCAAAGTCCCGCAGATTCCTGACAGGCTCATACTCTATCTCCACCACCACATCCCCTGCCCTGAGACCCGCCTTGGCCGCAGGGGAACCCGCCCTAACCTCTGCAATCAACACCCCTTCCTTAACACCTATGTGGCCTGCTATCTCGGGGGTGATCTCCTGAATCCTAAAGCCCCATTGCTCGCTCAACATGGCTTGCCTTTCGACCTCGGACTCCCCCACCGTGACCCAGAGGGTGAGGGTCTTCCCCCTTCTTACGACCTCAAGCTTTACCTTCTTTCCGGGCGGGGTGGAACCGACGAGGCGCCTCAAAGTGAAGCTATCCTGGACCTCCTTGCCGTTGAATCCCACTATTACGTCGCCCTTTCTCAAGCCCGCCTTCTCGGCCGGGGAATTGGGCATCACCTCGGTCACGAGGGCCCCTTTCGGCCTTTCGAGACCAAAGCGCTTGGCCAGTTCGGGGGTGAGGTCCTGGATATACACCCCTAGGAAGCCGTGAACCACCTTGCCCTTTTTCAGCTGAGGCAAAAGCCCCTTGGCCATGTTGATGGGAATGGCAAAGCCTATTCCTTGGCCACCGGCCACAATGGCCGTGTTGATCCCCACCACCTCTCCCTGGAGGTTGAAGAGGGGGCCGCCGCTGTTGCCCGGGTTTATGGAGGCGTCAGTCTGCAGGAAGTCATCATAGGGGCCCATCCCTATAACCCTCCCCTTGGCGCTTATCACCCCGACCGTTACCGTATGCTCCAGGCCAAAGGGGTTCCCAATGGCTATCACCCAATCACCCACCCTGATCCTGTCCGAATCCCCGAGCCTTGCCACGGGCAGCCTCTCACCCCTGGGATCGATCTTGAGGAGGGCTATGTCGCTTTTGGGATCCCTACCAACTACCCTGGCATCGAACACCTTGCCGTTGTAAAGCTTCACCTTTATATCCTCCGCGCCCTCGATTACGTGATTGTTGGTAAGGATATAGCCCTCACTGTCGATGATGAAACCGGACCCGAGGCTTCTGGTCCTGAATTCGGGGATGGGGGGAAAGAACCGCTCAAACTCATCGCCGAAGAATCGCCTGAAATCCTTGAAAAAGTCCTCAAGGGGGCTGCGCACTACCTTGGTCGTGCTGATGTTCACCACCACGGGCTTCAGCTCCTCCACCAGATCGGCAAGCGATGGCAACAAAATCCCTGAAGCCGATCCCCTCTGGCAGAGGGCCGGAAAGGCCATGAGGCAAAGGACGAGAAGGACCCCGAGCACCCAGTAGCGTCTCCTGCCACCCATCACCTACCTCCTTCCATTCATGGATGTATCCAACATAACTCCAAGGATCTGATAGGGCAACTCGAAACTTTGACTCAGGGAGGCCTTGCTGTTATCCTTGGGAACCCTATGAAGGACCTTCTGGACTTCAAACGTTACAGGCTCCAAAACGGACTGAGGGTTCTGCTGCTCGAGGACCACACCCTCCCCATCGTATCCTACCAGGTCCATTTCCAGGCGGGTTCCAGGAACGAGAGGCCCGGGATAACGGGCATCTCTCACCTTTTCGAACACATGATGTTTCGGGGAACCACACGCCTTCAGCCTGAGGAATTCTCCAAGATCATCCAGGCACGGGGAGGGGTCGTCAATGCCTTCACCACCCAAGACCACACCACTTACTGGGAGAACATCCCCTCGGAGGAACTGGAGCTCGTGGTCGAGCTTGAGGCCCATAGGCTCAAGGAATTGAGGATAACGGAAGAAAGCCTCCGTACAGAGAGGGAAGTGGTACGGAGCGAGCGAAAGATGCGAATTGCCACCACCCCCTATGGGGCTGCAGTAGAAGAACTCTATGCGCTGGCCTACCTCAGGCACCCTTACCGCTGGCCGATCATCGGGTGGGATCACGACCTGAAGAGGCTCACCCTGGACGAATGCCTCCGGTACTTCCGCCTCCATTATGCCCCCAATAACGCAGTGGTTGTGGTCGCTGGCGACATAGACCCCCAAAAGACCCTCGCCTTGATCGAGAAACACTATGGGGATATCCCCCCTCAGGAGATCCCCGATGATCCCGTTGAGCCCGAACCTCCCCAGAGGGGGGAGAGGAGGGCCGTGTTCAAAAAGGCGGTGGAACTTGAGGCATTCTTTTGGGCCTATCATGTCCCGGGGATCGAGTCCGAGGACATCTACCCCTTGATGGCCCTCTGCCACATCCTGTCCTCGGGCAGGTCTTCGAGGTTCTGGCAGGGCTTTGTGCGCACCGGTAAGGTCACCGAACTTCGGGCCGTAGTAGATCCTCCCCCCTTCTGGCCGAAGGATCCAGCCCTCCTTATAATTTACGGAGTCCTACCACCGGGAAGGAATTCCGATCTGATCCAAAAGGAGGTGGAGGAGGAGATAGAGAGGCTGAAGGAAAAGGGACCTGATGAGTTTGAGGTGAAGAAGGCGAGGAACGGGTTGAAAAGTGCCTTCCTGAGGGGACTGGAAAACCTTTTCTTCAGGGCCCTGCTCGGGGGAATTTACGAGATCAAGACGGGGGGCTTTGAAGGCTGCTGGAGGGTCCTTGAGGGCTATGAGGCCATCGATGAGGAGAGGATAAGATCGGTGGCTCGAAGGTATCTGGAAGGGGACAATCGCACCTGCGTGCTGGTCAAACCGGTATCCCTGGAAGATCACGAAAGGCTCGGGCTTCTGGAATGAAACTGTCCCTCTTTTCTCCCGAGGATTTCCTCGTCTTTGACCTCGATTCTGGGGTCAGGGTGATAGCCCTTTCCTGTGGCAAGGTTCCCCTCTTTTATGCCACTTTGATGATCAAGGCGGGTGCCGAGAGGGACCCCCTCGGGAAGGAAGGCCTCTCGGATCTCGTTGCCGAATCCTTAACCCTTGGGACGCGCCTGAAGGGTCCCCAAGAGCTGAACCGCGAAATAGAAGGGCTCGGGGCCTCCCTTGAGGCCACTTCCCACTGGGACTCCTCCCTGCTGAGCCTCTCCGGGCCGCTGGAATACTCGGGAGACCTACTCCGGATCCTTCGGGAAGTCCTGTTTGAACCGAGTTTCCCGGGAGATGAGCTGTCCAAGGCCAAGGAACGCCGTATGGCTAAGTTGATGGAGCTCAAGGACAACGCCCCAAAGATCGCCGACAGAACCATCTGGAATCTCGCCATGGATGGGACCCCTTATTCCCATCCGATAGGCGGCACCCTGAATTCCATCCCGGGGCTTGCCCGAGAGGACATCATCCGATTCTACAAGGAAACCTATATCCCACAGCGGGCGACCCTCCTCGTTATAGGCAAGACCCACCCCCGGAGGCTCCTGGAGGAATCCAAGAAGGCCCTGCAGGGGTGGCCTGCGGGGGAAGCGGGGCAGGACCCTCCTTTAGCCTCCCCGCGCAAGGGAAAGAAAATACTGATCCTGGACCGTCCAGACCTCACCCAGAGCGAAATAAGGGTCGCCCTGCCGGGTGTCGCCAGGCAAAATAGACGCTATCTCGCCTTCAAATTGATGAACTACATCCTCGGCGGAGGAGGATTCTCCTCGCGGCTCATGGAGAGGGTGAGGTCGCAGAAGGGCTACACCTACGGGATAAGGAGCAGTTTTCATGCCCTTAGGATCCCGGGACCCTTGATCATTTCGACCTTTACGCCCACCGAAACTACCTATGCTGCCTTTGAGGAAATCCTCTCCACGCTTGAGGGCTTCGCCAAGGAGGGCCCAAGCCCAAAGGAGCTCCAGGAGGCCAAGGGCTTCTTCAAGGGCAACTTCCCCTTGAGGCTTGAAACTCCCTCACAGCTTGCAAGGGAGATCCTGCAGCTGGAACTTTATGGCCTAGATTTGGGGGAATTGCTGGAGTTTCCCGAAAGGCTCGGCCGCGTTGGACTCGAAGAGATCAGGGAGTTGGCGAGCGATCACCTCCGACTGGACGACATGAAGGTGGTGATCGTGGGAAGGAGCGAAGCCTTCCTCAAGTACTTTGAAGGCCTCGGGACCGTGGAGGTAATCCCTTATAAGGATGTTTCGCCTTAAGAAGGCCCACAGGAGGAGGCTCGAATCCTTCCTTTTCCTTGTAACCCCCTTCCTTTATCCCTTTTTGTGCCTTTTGAGGATCCTGCCCTTTGAGACCTTGGCCCTTCTGGCGAAGGTATTGGCCTCCTTCTGGTGGATCCTTCCCTCGCGCAGAAAACGCATAGCCAGGATCAACCTCCAGCTCCTCTACGGGCCTGAGGAATCCCGAAGGATCCTTAAAAGCGCTATGGAAAACCTCATACGGTATATCGTTGAGGCTACAAAGTTTTCGGCCGCGTCAAAAGAGGAAATGCTGAAGAGGGTCAGATTGCTTGGAGGAGGACACCTTAAGGGGCTTCAAGGGAAAGGGGCCATCCTGGTGAGCTGCCACCTGGGGAATTTTCCCCTTTTGTGCTTCAGGCTTTCTGCGGAGGGGTGGAGGGTGGGGGCTGTGCTGAAATATCCCAAGGATCCCTTCATCAGCAAGGTCATTGACGATCGGGCCAGGCGATGGGGGCTGACCCTTATAGATGGCAGCAGCCGTCGCGAGGCGAGCCTCAGGGCCTTGAGGTTCCTGCGGGAGGGAGGGCTCCTTTTGGTCATGCTGGACCAGAATCCCCGCTCCGAAGGGATCTTGGCACCCTTCTTCGGCATTCCCACCCCCACCTACCGAAGCCCCCTCGTGTTGTCTAAGAGAACGGGTGCTCGGCTTCTGCCGGCCTTTACTTTTTCCGAGGGCCCTGGCAGACACAGGGTGGAAATCCTTCCCCCTTTTGAACCCTCTGGGGACCCTGCGGCAGACCTTGCGGCCCTAAATGGGATCATCGAACAATATGTTCGCCGTCTGCCGGAGCAGTGGTGGTGGTGGCACAGGAGGTGGAGACACATCATGCCTTATCCCTGAGCAAAGAGGTTTTCAGAAAGGGAAAAGTAGTATAAGGTAAGCCAAGACCTTCTGGGAGAAGGGATGGTTTCAGGGGTTTTCAAGGGGTTGTGTCCCAACTGTGGAGGGGACATCAGCACGGAGCGGCTGGAGGCCGGTCTGCCCTGTGAGCTCTGCCTGCCGGACCCAAAAGGCCCCCTCCTGAAGGAGGGAGAACTAACCCTTTTTCAGCGGCTTGAAGAACGAGAAAGGGCATGGATCGAACACTTCGAAAGGCATATGGGAGCACGCCCTTGGGGGCTACAGGTTGCCTGGGCCAAAAGGGTCCTGCTCGGCAGATCCTTCGCCCTCTTAGCCCCGACGGGGGTGGGGAAGACCTCCTTCGGGATCTCCATGGCCAGCTTCTTCACCAAGGAGAAGGAAAGGACATACATCATAGTCCCCACCCGCCTCTTGGTGGAACAGGTCAAGGAAAGGCTCATCGGCTTTGGCCTGAAGGAGGAGGAGCTTTTGGCCTTCGGCGAGGACGATCGCCAAAAGAGGGAAAGGAAAGAGCGGTTACAGAGGGGAGATTTCTCGGTACTGATCACCACCTCCATGTTCCTTTACAAAAACTACGACATCATCCCCAAGGACTTTTCCTTCATATTTGTGGACGATGTGGACTCCTTCCTCAAGACGGCAAAAAACATAGATAAGGCCCTTCTGCTTATGGGCTTCTCCGAAGGGGACATAGAAAGGGCCATGACCCTGATCAGGTTGAAGGAAAGGCCCAACAAGTCCGAATGGGATTGGCAGAGGATAAGGGAACTCGGCGAATCGGTTAAGGAATGCGCCCAAAAGGCCAAAGGGGTACTGGTGGTCTCCTCGGCGACTTCCAACCCGAGATCAAGCCGTGTAAAACTCTTCAGGGAACTCCTGGGATTTGAGGTTGGAACCCCCATCTTTTACCTGAGGAACATCCTGGACACCTATTGTGACATGCAGGAAGGGATCGATCGTTGGATCCGAAAGCTCGGCAAGGGGGGACTAGTCTTTCTGCCATCTGATTGGGGGAAGGAAGCCGTATCCGAGGTAGTCACCGATCTCAGGGCATCGGGGATTAAGGCCGTTTCCTATGAGGAACTCGGCGAAGAAGTCCTGAAGGACTACGAGGAGGGAAGGATCGATGTCATTGTGGGCATTGCCTCTTACAGAAATCCCCTGGCCCGCGGTTTTGACATGCCCCATGTGGTAAGGTACGCGATCTTTTACGGCGTTCCAAAGATCGTGATCTCCCTCAAATTCGAGACCAACCTCTCCCACCTCCTCTGGGCCTTAACTTCCATAAGGCCTTATGTAGCGAAACGGTTGCCCCAAGACGTGGGGAGGTTGGACAGGTGGATCGGGCAATTGAGGCGTTATCAGTATCTAACCGAAGGATATGTCTCCGAGAGGCCCGCTTTGGCCGAGAGGATAAGTTCCCTTAGAGAAGAGCTCAGCCGGTACCTGACCTCTCCCGAGGTGTTGAAGATGCTCGAGGAATCCGAGGAGATAATCCTAAGGAAGGGCGAGGACGGTTATTACATGGTGGTCTCGGATGCCACGGGATACCTTCAGGCAAGCGGAAGGACTTCCAGGATGTATGCGGGGGGGATAAGCAGGGGGCTGAGCATTGTGTTTGTGGATGACCCAAGGGCCTTCAACCACCTCCAGAAAAAGGTCCGCTGGTTTGGCGATGACATAAGGTTTACCCCCATCGACAGGGTCGACCTCAAGGAGGTCCTCCGCCAGATAGACCTTGACCGCGAGAGGATGAGGGAGATCCGCAAGGGGAGGATTCGGGTCCAGGCAAGGGAATTGCTCAGGCCGGTCCTCATCGTGGTCGAATCCCCCAATAAGGCCCGCACGATCGCTAATTTCTTCGGCAAGGCCATTCGCAGAAGGATTGGGGAACACGAATTGCTGGAGACCT
This sequence comes from uncultured Thermodesulfobacteriota bacterium, assembly GCA_964448445.1. GTDB lineage: Bacteria > Desulfobacterota > B13-G15 > B13-G15 > B13-G15 > B73-G16. The sequence continues at coordinate 26,689 of CAYVAU010000007.1, forward strand.
CCGTCGAGGATCGCTACCTCATGATCACGGCCTCCCTGGGTCACATCCTCGACCTTTCCACCGAAAGCGATGGTTTCCATGGTGTTAAGGTCAACGATCATATAACCCCCGTTTACGAGCCCATTGAGGGAAAACAAAGGATCATCGAAAGCCTCAAGAAGATGGCCCAGGAGAGTTCCCAAGTCCTTGTGGCCACCGATCCCGACACCGAGGGGGAAAAGATAGGCTGGGACATAAAGGAGCTTCTGCGGCCCTTCGTCAGGGATATAAGGCGCATGGAATTCCACGAGGTCACCAGAAAGGCCATCCTGAAGGCCCTGAAGGAACCGAGGGATTTCAACGAAAACCTGGTAAAGGCCCAAATTGTGCGACGGGTTGCCGATCGCTGGGTGGGTTTTGAGTTCTCACAACTGCTTTGGCAGGCCTTCGGCCGTAATGTCCTATCAGCAGGAAGGGTCCAAACTCCGGTGCTTGGCTGGATAATAGATAGGGAAGCCGAATACCGCAAAAGGATCTATAAGGTCATACTGAATCTGACCGCGGATTCCAGGAGGTTGAGGATCGAGTTCGCCTTCGATGAAAGAGACGCTGCGAAAAGGTTCTTCGATGAACTCGAGGAAATCGAAATCGAGGTCCTTTCCTTGAAGGAAGGAAGCCGCAGTCCCCCGCCTCCCCTGAGGACCGACACCCTCCTTAAGGAGGCCAGCGACAGATACCGCTTCTCCCTGCCTACGACCATGGGCCTTGCTCAGGGTCTCTTCGAGTTGGGCTACATAACCTACCACCGCACCGACTCCATTCGGGTATCCGAAGCCGGGATAGGCCTTGCGAGGGACTACATCGCAGAGGAATTTGGGGAGCAATTCTTCACCCCAAGGAGCTGGGGGGAGGGAGGAGCTCACGAATGCATTCGGCCCACAAAACCGATGGATCCAGAGGAGTTGGGTTCGCTGATGCTGAGCGGCCAGGTGGAAGGTCTGACGAAACAGCATCTCCTCCTTTATGACCTCATCTTTCGGCACTTTATAGCCAGCCAAATGAGGCCGATAATCGTCAAGGAAGCCGATGTCCTCATAAAGGCCAAGGGAATGGAGAGGAAAATGACCCTTTGCTGGGACATCCTCCAAGAGGGATGGAATCGGGTCCTTTATGTGGAATTGAACCCAAGGCTTGAGGGTAAGATCTATGTGAAAAACAACAAGGAGTTGAGGACCCAACCCAGGGCATACCTTTATACCCATGGCGAGTTGGTTCAGGAAATGAAAAACAGGGGAATTGGAAGGCCTTCCACTTATGCCGCCATTGTGGAGAAACTCCTGGAAAGGGGTTATGTTATCGACCGCAATGGATTCCTCATCCCCACAAGGCTCGGCAAAGATGTTTACCACTATCTGAAAAACCAGAGGGAAGTCCATGCCTTCCTGTCGGAGGAGTTCACCAGGGAACTTGAGGGACTAATGGACCAGGTGGAACAGGCCCAGGAGGATTATGAGAAGCTGCTTAAGCGCCTTTACAACGATATCCAGAACGTTAGGTTGCACCCCCATGGCCAGTGACAGGCTGATCGGAAGGCTGATAAAACAGGGCCTCATGGAGATCTTCGAAGGGCTCAAAGGGATCCTCGATGAAGAGGAAAGGAGGCGGGTGGAAAATGAACTGCAGAAGTATCTGAACCTCAGCGATTCCGAGCTTGGAAACATATGCACCCGGATCTTTGAGCGGCATGCCTTAGAACTCCGCGGTTTGCATGAGCGGGAGGACGAAATTGTCATTTACATGGCCGCCCTGAAACTGGCCTGTGGACTCCTGGACCTGCCCGAGGAAATACAGACCGCCCTGCGGTCCCATTTGGCCCAATATCTGCGCCTGCCATCGGCTTAAACCCTTGCCCCCTCCCGTCCCGGATAGTAAGATTTGAAGAAAAGGAGGAGAGATGGCCATAGCAGCCTGTGGGATAGCGTGCGATGTATGCAAGTTGAAGGACACCTGTCTGGGACATCTTCAAGAAGTTCGTGTCCAAAATGGGACAGATCTTCCTTTGACATAGGTCCAATTTGTGTCATAATAGTTAAAATTTTTTCCCTTTGGGGAGAAAGGAGTTTAGGAAGATGTTGAAGGCGAGAGTAGGTGATGTGGTGAAGGTTCATTATACGGGAAGGTTGAGGGATGGGACGATCTTTGACACATCGGTGGGCAGCGAACCTCTGGAATTCACCCTCGGTCTGGGTCAGCTCATCCCCGCCTTTGAAGAGGCCATTATTGGAATGAGCCCTGGGGAATCCAAGACCTTTGAGATACCGGCAGAGGAGGCCTTTGGGCCTTACAGAGAGGAACTGGTCTTGGAAATAGAGAGGGATCGTCTCCCTCAGGATATGGAGCTCGAAGTAGGCCAGCAGCTGCTTTTGCGCGATCCCAATGGACAGGCCTTCAGGGTGACGGTCACTGAGCTGACCGATAACACCGTCACCCTTGATGCCAACCATCCCCTTGCAGGTGAGGACCTGATTTTTGAGGTGCAGCTTTTGGAGATAGGCTCTAATCTCCTCGAAGATAACGCCTGAGGGCCTGGGCTGTGTAGGATCGTTCACACTTGAGCAGATCCGTGGGGGGGCCTTCAAAAAGGAGGTAACCCCCTTCTTTTCCGCCCTCCGGCCCGAGGTCTATTATCCAATCGGCCTCCTTTATCACTTCGAGGTTATGCTCGATGATCACCACTGTGTCTCCCCTGGAGACAAGGCGTTGAAGGATCCCTAAGAGCCTCTGCACATCGGCCATATGCAAACCTGTGGTCGGCTCATCGAGCACATACAGGGTCCCCACCGAGGGGCTGGAGAGTTCCTTAACCAGCTTTATCCTCTGCGCCTCTCCCCCCGAAAGACCCGGGCTCGGCTGGCCGAAGGTGAGGTAACCCAGACCTATCTCGACCAGAAGCTCCAGGATCCTCCGAATTGCAGGAATTGCGCCGAAAAACTGGAGGCCTTCGGCGAAGGTCATCTGGAGCACATCATGGATGGTCTTGCCCTTGTAACGGACTGAAAGGGTTTCCTCGTTATACCTCTTGCCATCACATTCTTCACAGGTCACATACACATCGGGGAGGAACTCCATCTCCACCTTTATTCGCCCCTGACCACCACATGCCTCACACCGACCACCTCTGAGGTTGAAGGAGAACCTTCCCGGGGAGAAGCCCTTCTGTCTGGCTTCGGGGACCTGGCTGAAGAGACGCCGCACCTCGTCAAATACCCCCACATAGGTCGCGGGGGTCGAGCGGGGTGTTCTGCCTATGGGCGAATGATCCACTTCCACCACCCTCTTCAACCTCTCCCATCCCCGGATTTCCCTAAAGCCATCCCTTAGAACACCATGGCCCCGCAGAAGGTTCTTTAGCCCCCTGTAAAGCACCTCCCTTACTAGACTCGATTTCCCCGAGCCGGAAACCCCCGTAACGCAGACGAGGGTCCCAAGGGGTATTCTTACATCGATCCCCTTCAGGTTGAATTTGCTCGCCCCTATGATCTCGAGCCAGGCCTTGGGTACCCTGAGCCTGGAGGTGATCTTCCTCTCCCCCTCCCTGAGCCACTTCCCGGTGATGGAAAGGGGGGAACGCCTGATGTCCTCCAGGGTCCCTTCGGCAACGACCTCTCCGCCCTTGGGACCAGCGCCCGGACCCAGATCGATGATGTAATCCGCCCTCTTTATGGTCTCTGGGTCGTGTTCGACCACAACGACCGTGTTCCCCTTCTCCTTCAGACGCTCTAAGGCCCGAAGGAGGAGTTCGTTGTCCCTCGGGTGAAGGCCGATGGTGGGCTCATCGAGGATATAGCACACACCGCTGAGGTTGGAGCCAAGCTGGGCAGAAAGTCTGACCCTCTGGGCTTCACCTCCCGAGAGAGTTTCACCGCTTCTGTCAAGGGTGAGGTAGCCGAGCCCCACTTCCTTTAGAAACTGAAGCCGCTGTTTGACCTCCTTCATTATCCCTTCGGCGATGGCCCATTCCCGGGGCGTGAACTTCCAGCCGGAAAGGACCTCGAGGGCCTCCTGGACGCTCAGGGAGGTGAAATCGCCTATGCTCCACCCCTTGACCTTAACCCAAAGGGCCTCCTCCCTGAGCCTCTTGCCCCTGCAACGGGGACAGGGTCTCGAACCCATGAATTCCAGAAGCACATCCCCGACCTCTTCCTCCAAGTAGTCGTAAAGCTGTCGCAGCGTGGGGATCACCCCCCTGAAGCCCTTGCCTCCGTAAAGGACCTGGGACTTTTCACGGTCACTGAGGGAGGAAAAGGGCCTTTGGAGATTGAGGCCGAGTTTGGATTCCATCTCCCGTAGCAGCCGACCCTTCTCCCTCCGCAGGTGAGGGTGTTCAAAGGGGGCGAAGGCCTCCTTCAAGGGCAACCCTTCGTCTGGAACCACCAGTTCGACCGAAAAATCGGTAAAGCTCCCCAACCCCTGACACTGCGGACAAGCCCCTTTGGGGCTGTTGAAGGAAAAAAGGCGGGGATCAAGGGGTTCAAAACCCCTGTGACAGCGGGGGCAGTACAGTTTAGTGCTGAAGAGCTCGCTTTCCCCCAAAGGGTCCATTATCCTCACCCATCCCTTTCCCCATCTGAGCCCCCTCTCCAGCATCTCTATCATCTCCGGGGATACCTCCACCTCACCCACTACCGCCTCAATGGTGTGTTCCTTGAACCGCTCAAGACGGGGGAGCGGATCAAGGGGCAGCAATTGATCGTCTACTAGGACCTCGTTGATGCCGTTCCTTTTAAGCCTTTGCAACAACTCCCTATGGAAGCCCTTCCTCCCCAAGACCAAAGGGGCAACTACCTTCACCCTCTTCCCCCTGAAACGCCTAAGGACTTCTTCAAGGATCCCCTGGGGGGTCTCCGACCTTATGGGCTGTCCGCAACCCGGACAGTGCTGAATTCCCAGTTTGCTCCAGAGGAGTCGGAGGTAATGGTAAATCTCGGTCAGGGTGGCGACGGTCGAACGCCTTCCCGCCTGGCTCATCCTCTGCTCTATGGCTACTGTAGGAGGAATGCCCTCTATCGAGTCCACATCGGGTCGATCCATGATCTTGAGGTATTGGCGGATGTAATTGGGGAGACACTCAAGGTAACGCCTCTGTCCCTCGGAAAAGAGGATGTCAAAGGCCAGGGTCGATTTCCCCGAACCCGAAACCCCCGTTATGGCCACAATCCTCTCGCGGGGGATCTCCACATCGAGCCCTTTCAGGTTGTGCTCCCTTGCACCCCTGATGCGTATGAACCCATCGGTGGAGGCCCTCCTTGTCGGGACCTCCCCCCGCGAAAGGGGAACCCCCTCCCTCTGGAGATATTCCCTTAGGACCCTCCCTGTATGGGTGTCCGATATCGCCACCTCCTCGGGTCTCCCCTCCGCCACAACCCATCCTCCCTGATCCCCTCCCTCGGGACCCAGATCTATGATCCAGTCGGAAACCTTCATGACCTCGGGATTATGCTCGACCACAAGGACTGTGTGCCCTTGCTGGACCAATTGATCGAAGGCTTCTAGGAGTTTCTTCACATCGGCAGGGTGAAGGCCGATGGTGGGTTCATCGAAGATGAAAAGGGTCTTTCCCCTCCTCTCCTTCAAATGCATGGCGAGCTTCAACCTCTGGGCCTCGCCTCCTGAAAGGGTGGAAAGGGGTTGACCCAGCTTGAGATACCCCAACCCCACCTGGAGGAGGGGCTCAAGGGCCTTCGCTATGTCTTTTCGACCGAAGAACTCGATGGCTTCCGATGCCGTCATCTCAAGGACATCCGAGATGTTCTTCCCCTTGTAGGTGATATCGAGCACATCCTCCTTAAACCTCCTGCCGTTACATTCCGGACACCGCAGCAACACATCCGAGAGGAATTGCATCTCCACCCGCTGAAATCCCTCACCCAGACACGAAGGGCACCTTCCCTCCGGAGAATTGTAGGAAAAGTGAGAGGGAGTAAATCCCCTCTGCCTGGCCAAGGGCTGGGAAGCAAAGAGCTTCCTTATCGGGTCATAGGCCTTGAGATAGGTCACCGGAGTAGCCCTCGGGGTCCGCGAAGGGGGTCTTTGATCCACCAGGACCACATCCTCTATTTGCTCCGCACCTTCAATGGCATCAAAGGCCCCCGGGCGCTCCTCGGGCTCCCCCTTGAGCCTCTTTAGCCCCCGGTAGAGCACATCGACCACCAAGGTCGATTTCCCCGAACCCGAAACCCCTGTAACCGTCACCATGACCCCGAGGGGGATCCTCACGTCGATCCCCTTCAGGTTGTGTTCCCTCACACCCCGGACCACAAGATACCCCTTGGGTTCCCTCCGAACCCGGGGCAAGGGGATGCGGAGCTCTCCCCTCAAATAGCTGGCCGTGAGTGATCTCGATTCCCTCAGCAGCCCCTCGGGAGGCCCCGCATATATCAGCTCCCCTCCCCTCTCACCCGCTCCCGGACCGAGGTCCACGATAAAATCCGCCCCTTGGATTATCTCTGGGTCGTGTTCGACCACAACGACCGTGTTCCCCTGATCCCTTAAGGAACGCAAAAGCTCGAGGAGCTTCCTGCTGTCGCGGGGATGAAGACCGACGGTGGGCTCATCGAGCACATAAAGGGTATTGACCAAGGAAGAACTCAAGGCTTTGGTGAGGCTTATCCTCTGAACCTCTCCACCGGACAGGGTCCTGGATTGGCGATCAAGGGTGAGGTAACCAAGGCCTACCTCCAAGAGGTAGTGAAGTCTCCGCTTTATCTCGTCCACCAGGAGTCTTGACGCCTCATCCAGCCTCTCCTGCTCCAGTTCTTCGAAGTAGCGGTAGGCCTCCTCGACCTTCATTGCATAAATTTCTGCGATGTTTTTGCCCCTCAGACGCCAGAGGAGGGCCTCGGGCTTGAACCTGGTGCCACCACATGATGGACAGGGCACATACCCCCTGTACCGGGAGAGGAAGACCCGCACATGGACCTTGTACTTCTTCGTCTCAAGCCATTCGAAAAATCCCCTTATCCCGTAAAAGGTCCCGTCGCCTTCGATGATGAGACGCTTGTGCTCGGGATCCAGATCCCTCCACGGCTTATCTACCGGTATCCCCCTCCTCTTGCAGAAGTCCAGGAGATCCTCGAACTCCTCCCGGGCCACCCCGGTCCAGGGCCTTATCGCCCCTTCAATAATGGACTTGTTGGGATCAGGAACCACAAGGTCCATGTCTATATCGATGATCCTCCCGAACCCCCGGCAAGTCGGACAAGCCCCAACGGGGGAATTGAAGCTGAAGAGGTTGGGGCTTGGATCCCTGTAGCGGATGCTACAATAGGGACATTCAAGCTCACTGCTGAACCTGTATTCCTCCCCATCCAAATGGACACAGAACCTCCCCTTCCCGAACCTCTCGGCCATCTCAAGGGATTCGAGGAGGCGGGACTCCTCGGCGGGATCAAAGCTCAATCTGTCAACGACCACCTCAAGGGGCCCTTGGGCAGCCTCCTCAAGGCCCACAACCTTCCCCCCATACCAGGCCCTGTAGAAGCCCATGGCGATGAGCCTGCCCCTCTCCCCTTCGTAGGGGAAGGTGACCACTACCTGGGTACCGTTGTGGAGGCGATCCCTAATGGCCTCTAAGGCTGTCTCAGGACCCTCCCGCCTTACGGGCCTCCCACATCCCCGACAGTGAAGGGTGGCAAGCCTCGGGAATAACAGCTTCATGTAATCGGTGATCTCTGTCATCGTCCCCACAGTGGAACGGGAGGTCTTAACGGGATCCCCCTGCTCTATGGCAATGGCAGGGGGGATGTTCTCCACACGATCGACCTTTGGGGGATCCATCCGCTCCATGAACTGCCTGGCATAAGGGGAAAAGGTCTCCACATACCTCCTCTGACCCTCAGCATAAAGGGTCTCAAAGGCCAAAGACGACTTGCCTGCCCCTGACACCCCCGTGATCACGGTGAGCCTCTTTAAGGGTATCTCCAGATCAAAACCCTTGAGGTTGTTCTGCCTGACGTTGTAAAGCCTTATCCCCTCCACTTGCTTGACTCGCACCCAAAAAGCGCCTAAACTTGCTCACGAAGCGTCCCCATCGTCTAGCCAGGCCTAGGATACCGGCCTTTCACGCCGGCGGCGGGGGTTCAAATCCCCCTGGGGACGCCACTCCTGCTGAATTCCCACAAAAATTTTTTATACCACTTCCACCTGAAAAGGACATAAAAGAACCTTCAGGAGATCTTCAAGGCCCTTTCGGATGAAACCAGGCTGAGGATCTTGAAGTTACCTGAGGAGAGGGAAATCTGCGTTTGCGAGCTGATGCAGGTTTTGGGGTTGTCCCGGTCGGCTTCGCCTATTAGGGCGAAAAGATCGTGAGGCTTCCGGCCATTGTAGGCATCATCTCTGGGGCATCTTCTGCAACATCCTCATGGTCTTTGCCATCGCCTATCTGCTGGCGAAGGCCTTCGGACTTGGGTATGAAGACGCCGCCCCTTCGGCCATCATCGCCGGCAGCAACCACTTCGAGGTGGCCATCGCCGTGGCTACAAGCCTCTTCGGTCTCGCCTCAGGGGCCGCCCTGGCAACGGTGGTGGGGGTCCTGACCGAGGTCCCCTTTATGCTCTTTGTCTGAGGACAGGAGGTTCTTCGGGTGATAAAGTCTCACATCTTGCTGGGGAGAAAGAGGGCCAGTTGGGGAAAGATGGTTATCAGGATCACAACGGCGAATATGGCCAGAAGGAAGGGGGCAGCCCCCTTGAAGATCTCCTCAACGGGGGTATCGGTGGCCACACCTGCCACCGTGAAGATGTTGAGCCCCATGGGAGGGGTGATGAGGCCTGCTTCCATCATAAGTACCGCTATCACCCCGAACCAAACGGGGTCAAACCCCAGATCCAGTACCATCGGGAAGATCACCGGCAGGGTCAGCACCATCATCGATATGGCATCAAGGAAACAGCCCAAGAAGAGGTAAATGAGGAGGATGAACCCGAGGATTACGTATCTTGAGACCTCGAGTCCTGTTGCCCAAGCAGCGACCTGGGTGGGAATGGTGGTGAGTGCCAGAAAGTAACTGAAGATGTTGGCCCCGGCAACAAGCGTCAGGACCATCACCGACACCCTCATGGCCTCCCTCAGGGCCTCAAAGAGCACCGTTTTATTGAGCTTCCCCTTAAGCATTGCAGCCAAAAGGAGCATGGTCGCCCCCACCGCTCCTGCCTCCGTGGGGGTGAAGATCCCCTTGTAGACCCCTCCCATCACCACCGTGAACACGATGAGGGTCTCCCAGATCCCCCAAAGCGCCCTTATCCGTTCCCTCAGGCTCACCGGCTCGGTGCTCGAAGGAGCAAGCTCGGGGCGAAGCCTCACCTTAAAGATGACTATTCCGACATAGGCCAGGGCCAGGATCAATCCGGGAACCACTCCCGCTATCAGCAATTTCCCCACCGACTGTTCAGTCAGCATTCCGTAAACGACAAAGCCGATGCTCGGGGGTATCAGGAAGCCGAGGGTACCGCCTGCGGCAATACACCCTGTGGCAAGCCGCGGGGAATAGCCGAAACGCCTCATCTCCGGAAGGGCCACGGTGGCCATAGTGGCGGCTGTGGCAACCGATGATCCGGATACCGCGGCAAAGCCGGCACAGGCGGCGATGGTTGCCACCCCGAGGCCTCCGGGGAGTCTCCGGAACCATTTATCGAAGGCGTTGTAAAGTTCATGGGTGAGTCCTGCCGAAGCGGCGAATCCACCCATGACAATAAAAAGGGGTATCACGGTGTAAGGATAATGGGCTGCCACCTCATAAAAGGTCCGTGCCAGAACAGGCAGGGCTGCCTCCAGGGAAGAGAGATGGCTCAGCCCCAAAAATCCGACCAACATCAAGGCAAAGGCGATGGGCATCCCCAGGAAGAGCAAGAGGAACACCAACAGCGTCCCCACTATTCCCACAACAACAGGGCTCATTCCCTCCCCCTCAACCCCCGAAGGGCCCCTATCAGATCAAGGAGGAATTCGGTCGCAAGCAGAAGGGCCGCCAAGGGCAGGAACAGCCTGAAGGGCCTCTGGGGTATGCGCAACATGTCAGAGACCGCCCTCTCCTGCACACCCACGACCCATCCCTGCCACACCAACATGGCCGTGATGAAAAGGCAGAGAAGGTAAGCTATGACCTCCAACAGGCAACGCCACCGTTTGCTCAACCTGGACAGCAGAAAGGTCACCCTGACGTGTCCCTTGACCTGCTGGGTGTAGGCCAGGCCCGAGAAGACAAACAACACCAGCATGTAACTGGAGAGCTCCATTGTCCCCATGATGGGCTTGTGCCAGAAGGCGCGGGCGATGACATCGCAGGTGGTCAACACCATCATGGGGATGAGCAGGAACATCCCTCCCGTTCCCATAAGGCAGGTCGTGCGACGGAGAAGCCTATCGCTTATCTTCATTTCCACTCCGGAGGGCAGGCCACGCACTCTACACCGCGCTTTGCACACTCCTCTGCAAAGGCCCTTACCGCTTCCTTGGCGGGCAGGCCCTTGGCCTCAAGTTCCGCAACCCACTGCCTGGTCATCTGGCGGAATCTGGCATAGCAGCGCTTGGTCTCCTGATCGGACAACCTGTAAAGCTTGACGCCTTTCTCGGCGATCTCCCTGATCATCTGTTTGTAAACCTCGCGGGTAAGTCCCCCCGTGGTGCGATAGGGGTTGTGACAGACCTGCATGATGATCTCCCTGAGGTCGGGGGGCGTCCTCTGCCAGCTCTTCAGGTTCATAATGACACCCTCGGACACACAGCCCATGGTGAGGATAAGTCCGTACTTTGCAACCTCGTAAAGCTTGAAGGCCAGAACAAGCGGCGGACAGGTCACAAGCCCGTCGATGGCCCCGGTCTCCATGGCCAAATAGACGTCCCCTAAGGGCATGAAGACGGGCTCGGCACCCAAGGCCCTAATGGCCCTGGTCTGCATCCCCCCCGGGGTCCTTATCCTCAATCCCCTCAAATCCTCCAGCTTCCTTATGGGCTTCCTCGTCCAGAAAAAGGCCTGGATGCATCCGTTAAGCTCCAACACCTTCACATCGGGAAATTCCCTATAAAGGATTCGCTCATACACGGCATTGCCGATGTCGGCAGCGAGGTCCTTGCCATCTACCCATGCCGGAAGCGACAGTACATCGGTCAAGGGGAAGCGACCCGGGGTCCAGGTAGCGGTGAAATAACCCATGTCGGAAAGGCCATCCTTGACTATGTCATAATGCTCAGGCCCTTTGCCCAGGGCCCCACCGGCATAAAGGGTATAGGTAATCCGACCATTGCTGCGCCTCTTTAACTCCTCGAGCATGGGAATCCATACGGTTTTGACCTCGCGACTTGCCGGTGGATGCCATGTGCTGAACTTGATGTGTATCTTGCCACCGGCGAAAGCCTTCCCTAGGCAAAGCAAGAACAAAACCCCCATTGCCAAAAACAACCGCTTCATCACTTCCCTCCCAGATCCTTAATTGGTTTGGATTTCCTACAACAGAAGGGGTCATGTCAAGGGGGTATCGGTGCATGGGTATGGAGATCGGTACCACCCTGGGGAAGGAGGGTTGGGGAGGG
>CAYVAU010000008.1:0-37480 GCA_964448445.1 uncultured Thermodesulfobacteriota bacterium
ACCCTGGGGAAGGAGGGTTGGGGAGGGCAGAGGCTGCCCACCTCATCCTTGAGGTTCCGTAGGGCTCAAGTACCTTGGGATCGACAAACCAAACTCCTCAGGGGATCCTTGTCGATTCAAGCCTCCCGGTGTTATCCTCAAGGATGATGAAGCAGGTGATATTGGGGACGGCGGGTCACGTCGATCACGGAAAGACCACCCTCATTCGAGCCCTGACCGGGATCGATACCGATAGGCTCAAAGAGGAAAAGCAGCGCGAGATGACCATAGAGCTCGGCTTTGCCTATCTGGACCTGCCCAGTGGGAGGAGGATCGGCATCGTTGACGTACCGGGCCATGAGCGATTCGTGAGGCACATGGTGGCTGGGGCTCAGGGCATGGATCTTGTGGCCATGATCGTTGCCGCAGACGAAGGGGTGATGCCCCAGACCAGGGAGCACCTTCAGATATGTCAACTGTTGGGTGTGAAGAAGGGCCTTGTGGTCATAACGAAGATAGACCTAGTGGAGAGGGAATTCATTGAGCTTGTCAGGGAGGAAGTAAGCGATTTCCTGAAGGGGACCTTCCTTGAAGGTGCACCGATTGTGGAGGTTTCCTCGGTAACCGGTGAGGGGCTGGAGGAACTTGTGGAGCTCATCGACAGGCTTGTGGATGAGGTGCAAGAGAGGCCTTCAGATGGTCTCTTCCGCCTTCCCATAGATCGCGTTTTCACCATCAAGGGCTTCGGGACAGTGGTAACCGGAACCCTCATTTCCGGGGAGGTGTCAATAGGGGATGAGATCCAGGTTTTGCCGCAGGGGATTAGGGGAAAGGTCAGGGGGCTGCAGGTACACAAGGAGAAGGTCCAAAAGGCCCTGGCGGGGCAGAGGACGGCGATAAACCTTCTGGGGATAGACAGGGAGGCGATCCAGCGGGGGGATGTCCTGGTGCACAGCGGGACCCTTGAAGCGACTTCGTGTCTCGACGTACATATCCAGCACCTCCCCGATGCCCCGGTGCCCTTGCGCAATGGCATGACCTTACAACTCCACATAGGGACGTCACATGTGCCGGCAAAGGTCATTCTACTTGGAAGGGATGCCCTCGAGCCAGGGGAAAGGGGGTTCGCCCAGCTGCGGCTTGAAAGGCCTGTGGTGGTCGTGCCCTTTGACCGGTTCGTCCTCAGAGGATCCGGGATCATACAGACCTGGGGAGGGGGTATAGTTCTTGACGCCCACCCGGGAAGGCATAAGCGTTTCCGACCAGAAGTAATTCAAGGGCTTTCGCAGATCCTTGAGGCAGATCCCGAGACTGTCCTCCTTTACCACCTCTGGAAACACAGTCCCAAGGGGATGGACGAGATTAAGCTTATGGCCCACACGGGCTTAAGGAGGCGCATCCTGGAGGAAGCCGTAAGGGCGCTGCAGCAAAAGGGGAAAGCGGTGTTGCTTGAGGGCTCCCTGTTCTTGAGGGAGGACCTTGAAAGGGTTAAAGGGGGGCTGATCGAGGCCCTTTCGGATTTCCACCGTCAGAATCCTCTGCGCCCAGGGGCTTCTCCCGAAGAACTGAGGGGAAAGGTGGGGGCAGACGAGAGGCTCTTTGAGAAGGCGGTACAGGAACTGCTGGAGGGAGGCGAGATCGAACCCGAAGGGGAGCTCTTGCGGCTGAAGGGTCACAGGGTACCCGTGGAAGAGGATGAACTCGGGGAAATCGAGGAAATCCTCCTTCGGGCGGGCCTTAAGCCCCCGACCCTTCGGGAGATTGCCCAACTTAAGGGGATCGAGGTGTCCCGCGTGAAGGAGATCATGGCCCTTTTGGCCCGAAGGGGCATCATTGTGAGGGTAAAGGAGGAGCTTTACTTTCACAGCCGTGTCCTTGAGGACTTAAAGGAACGGCTGGTGAACTACTTAAGGGAAAAGGGGCGCATCTCCATCCAGGACTTCAAGGCCCTCACCGGGGTTTCGCGCAAGTTCGCCGTTCCCCTGGCCGAGTACTTCGACCAGATCAGGGTGACGATACGCGTGGGCGATGACAGGATTCTAAGGGGAAGTTAAGTGGTGTACTCGGAATTTATCCTCACGTATTCGTAAGAAAGGTCAGAGGTCAAAACACGGGCCTTCCCCTCTCCCAGCCCCAGTTCTATCTCCATCCTCACCTCACCGGAGGCCATGGCCCTGCGCATCATCCCTTCTGGGACCCCGCTCCCCCTTCCGTTTGCCACCACCTTCAGGCCGTTTATCCATATCGAGATCCTGGAAGGGTCAAGCCTTATCCCCGCATCGCCTAAAGCCGCCATTATCCTTCCCCAGTTCGGGTCCCTTCCAAAAAGGGCCGTCTTGACCAGCGGCGAATTGGCCACCCTCATTGCGGCCCTCTTCGCCTGAGCGTCGTCCTTTGCGCCCCTGACCCTCACCTCCGCCAAGGTGGTTGCCCCCTCGGCGTCCGAAACGATCTTTTTGGAAAGTTCCTCGGTGACCCTCGATAAAGCCTCCCTGAAGGAAGAAACCTCCTCCTTCAGCAGTTCACCCTTTGCTCCATTGGCCAGCAAAAAGACCGTATCATTGGTGCTCTGCTCTCCATCCACGGTTATGGCATTGAAAGAGGTCGAAACGGCCTCCCTCAGACAAGCTATAAGCCTTTCGCGCTCCATCCCCACATCCGTCACCAGAAAGCAGAGCATGGTGGAAAGGTCCGGCCTTATCATGCCCGCCCCCTTCGCGATCCCCAAAACTGTGCCCGTTATGCGGGCGGTCTTGATCTCAGCCCATGAGATCTTGGGGACGGTATCGGTGGTCATTATGGCTTCGGCTGCCTTCGTGAAGCCTTCCGGTGACAGCCCATCCACCAAACGGGGCATGGCCTCGCGGACCTTCTCCAAAGGGAGCCTGCGGCCGATGACGCCAGTTGAGGCCACAAGCACCTCACCCCTCTTGAGCCCCAGGGTCCTCTCGGTGAGACGGGCCATAAGCTCTGCATCAGCCAGTCCTTCGGGACCCGTACAGGCATTGGCACAGCCGCTGTTGGCCACAATGGCCCTGGCCTCTCCCCGTCTGAGGACCCTTTTGCTGTAAAGCACCGGGGCAGCCTTCACCCTGTTGGAGGTGAAGAGGCCCACGGCCTTGCAGGGAAGATCCGAAACGATGAGGGCGAGATCGAGCCCATGGGGTTTGATCCCACTTGATACCCCGGATGCCTTAAAACCTTCGGGAACCCTCATCGTCCACAGCAGTACTTGTATTTCTTACCGCTGCCACAGGGGCAGGGGTCGTTGCGACCGATTTTTGGCCCCTTGCGCCTCACGGTGGTCCGAGGGCCAGGGCGCGGGGGCTCTGGAGCACGTTGGAGAAGGGGACCATGGCCCATGCGCAGGGGTTGCCTCCGGGGCTGCTCAAAGGAAGGCACGTCTTCCTTTTGTGTTATCTGTACAGCGAAGAGCTTCCTTACGGCACCCTCCTTGAACCGATCCAGCATCTCCAGAAACATCTGATAACCTTCGCGTTTATATTCCACCAGAGGATCCTTTTGGGCGTAACCCCAAAGACCTATCCCTTCCTTCAAGTGGTCGAGGCTCAGAAGATGATCCTTCCAATGACTGTCCAGGGTGTGAAGGAGCAGAAATTTCTCCACATCCCTCATCAAATCCGAACCCAAAAGCCTCTCCTTCTCCTCATAATAGTCCTTGGCCTGAGAGGAAAGTAGCTCCACCAAGTCCTCCCTTTTCTGGGTCGGGATGAGGTCGACCTGCAGGGGGAAGAAGAACTGCCGCCTGAAGGCCTCTTTCAGTCCCTCCCAATCCCACTGATTGGGAGGGAGCTTGGGATCCGTGTAAGTGTCCACAATGATCTCCACCAGTTCATCGATCATCTCCATCACCATTTCCTTCAGGTTTTCGCCCTTCATTATCCGGCGGCGCATTGAATAGACGACTTCCCGTTGCTGGTTCATGACGTTGTCGTACTCGAGGAGGTGCTTGCGAATCTCGAAATTATGGGCCTCCACCCTCTTTTGGGCATTCTCTATAGCCTTGGTTATCAGGGGATGCTCTATGGGCTCGCCGTCCCTAACCCCCAAGCGATCCATCAACTTCTTGAGCCTCTCTCCCCCGAAGATCCTGAGCAGATCATCCTCCAAAGAGAGGTAAAACCGCGAGGAACCCGGATCTCCTTGCCTTCCCGCCCTTCCCCGAAGCTGGTTGTCGATCCTGCGGCTTTCGTGCCTCTCGGTCCCTATCACATGAAGCCCCCCCAGAGCGACCACCTTCTCCTTCTCCTGCTGCGTTATCTCCAAGGCCTTTTTGTATGCCTCCTGGTAGGCCTTTTCATCGGCTCCTTCCCCGACCATCCTTTTGGCCAAAAACTTGGGATTGCCCCCAAGCAGTATATCGGTACCCCTGCCAGCCATGTTGGTGGATATGGTGACGGCACCGAATCTGCCCGCCTGGGCTATGATCTCGGCCTCCCTCTCGTGGTGTTTTGCGTTGAGCACATGGTGGGGGATACCCCTCCGCTTCAGCATCTGGCTCAAACGTTCCGATTTCTCTATAGAAGTGGTACCCACAAGGACCGGACGCCCTATCCCGTGCAATTGCTCGATCTCCTTGACCACGGCCTCGAATTTCTCCCTCTCGGTCTTAAAAATCACGTCAGGGTAATTGGTCCTTATCAAAGGCCTGTTGGTGGGGATGACCACTACATCGAGGTTATAGATCTTCTTGAACTCGACGGCCTCAGTGTCGGCTGTCCCGGTCATCCCCGCCAGCTTTTTGTACATGCGGAAATAATTCTGGAAGGTGATGGTGGCAAGGGTCTGGTTTTCCCTCTCGATCGGGACGCCCTCCTTGGCCTCTATGGCCTGATGAAGGCCATCGGACCAGCGCCTCCCAGGCATGAGCCTCCCGGTAAACTCGTCCACAATGATGACCTTTCCGTCCTTCACCACATAGTCCCTATCGCGCTTAAACAGATGATGGGCCTTTAAAGCCTGATGGACGTGATGAATCAGGTCTATGTGCCTAGGGTCATAGAGGTTTTCTACACCCAACAATTCCTCGACCTTGGAAACCCCCTCTTCCGTTAAGGCCACCGTCCTGGTCTTCTCATCGATGGTGAAGTGGATGTCCTTCTTCAGATGGGGGATTATCCGGTTTATGTGGTAGTACTTCTCGGTGGATTCCTCAGCAGGACCCGAAATGATAAGAGGTGTTCGGGCCTCATCGATCAGGATGGAGTCGACCTCATCGACTATGGCGTAAAAATGCTCCCTCTGGACGCAATCCTCAAGCGAAAATTTCAGATTATCCCTCAGATAATCGAAGCCAAACTCGTTGTTGGTCCCATAGGTGATATCGGCCTGGTAAGCCTTCTTCCTCTCGCTGTCCTCCATATCATGGGTTATAACGCCCACCTCAAGCCCCAGGAAGCGATATATAACACCCATCCACTCCGCATCGCGACGGGCAAGGTAATCGTTTACCGTAACTATATGGACCCCCCTGCCAAGAAGGGCATTTAGATAAGCCGGCATGGTGGCCACCAGGGTCTTGCCCTCTCCGGTGGCCATCTCCGCTATCTTCCCCTCGTGCAGTACTATCGCCCCCATCAGCTGCACATCAAAGGGCCTTTCGCCAAGGGTCCTGCGGGCCACCTCCCTCACCACCGCATAGGCCTCTGGCAAAAGACTATCGAGATCCTCCCCCCTCTGGATGCGTTCCTTGAACTCCCCCGTTTTGGCCTTGAGGCGATGATCCGGAAGCTCCATCATCTGGGGCTCAAGGGCGTTTATCCTCTCCACAATGGGTATGAGGCGCTTCAATTCGCGCTCATTTTTGGTGCCGAAGATCCTCTTGAGCAAATTTCCCACCATCTTGAGGCCTCCCGGGTGTTAGTATACACCCCGGATTTTGGCTTTTCATCATCCCCTGGAGGGTTCAATCCATGATGTAGTTCATCGGGTCCTGGGGCTTACCCCTTACGCGGACTTCGTAATGGAGGTGGGGGCCGGTGGAACGACCTGTATTGCCCATCAGGGCGATCTTGTCTCCCCTTTTTACCCGCTGCCCGACCCTGACCAAGACCTTCTTAAGATGGCCGTAAATGGTCTCGATCCCATATCCATGGTCTATCTTCAATGCAAGCCCCAAGAGGCGATCGCGCCATATCCTCTTGATACGACCATCCGCCGGTGCGACAATGGGCGTGCCCGGATAGTTGGATATGTCTATACCGGTGTGAAACTCCCTCCTCCCCGTAAAGGGGTTGATCCTTGGACCATAGCCACAAGAAACCCAGCCGCGAGCGGGCCAAATGGAAGGGGTATGCCTCAGGCGGTCAAGTTTCTTCTTCAGGGCCTCCTGGATCTCCCGGAAACCCTCAAGGCGAATCCTCACATCACGCATCAGCACCTCGATCACCCTTTCGTCTAAAAGCTCCATCCCCAAACCGCCCTCACCCCCGCCTCCTCCAACGGCAGCCACCTTTTCCGTCTCCTTTGGGGGATTCAGGTTGGCCATAATCCTCAGTCGCCTCTCGAACTCCCTTAAGGCAGCAAGTTGCTTTGACAGCTGCTCGATCCTTTGGCCATATGCCTGGGTCCGATGCTCGAGTTCCGCCTTAACCGCCTTAAGTTCCCTGTATTTCTTCAGGTAATCCCAAGCTAGAAAGGGAAAGGCAAAGAGGGAAAACAACGCAACCACAATCACACTCACCACTAGGATGAAAAGGGGACGCTTCAGGGAAAAACGTAAAACCTTCAGGTCTTTTTTGAAGATCCAAATGGTATATTTCACGCTGGCTCAAATATCAAGAACGGGCACTAAGTGTCAAGATGGCCCTGTTTTTGGTAAGATTTCTCGTGTCACGGGAAAGGCTCTCCAAGATCTACCAGGCCCTCTACAGGGCCTATGGCCCTCCCCCGAAGCCTGAGGGCTCCCCTCTTGAGGTCCTGATCAGGACGGTATTGTCCCAGAACACCAATGATCGGAACCGCGATCTCGCCTATGAAGCCCTCAGGAGGAACTTTCCCGACTGGGAATCCGTTCTCTCGGCTCCCCTCGGGGAACTGGAGCGATGCTTACATCCTGCAGGTTTGAGCCGCCAGCGGTCAAAACGCATAAGGGAAATCCTCCGGAAGGCGAGGAAGGATTTTGGGGAAGGGGAATTGGAGGGACTGTGCCTTTTGCCCAGGGATCGGGCCCTGGAGTGGCTCCTGAACCTCCCCGGGGTCGGCCTCAAGACGGCCTATTGTGTGCTGGCCTTCGGGTGTGGCCAGGACCTTTTCCCCGTGGACACCCACATCTTGAGGATCACCAAGCGCCTGGGACTGCTCCCGGAAAGGGCCGGATCTGAGGAGGCCCACAGGATCCTCGGGCCCATGGTCCCAGAGGGCAAGGGCAGGGATTTACACCTTTTGCTCATCCGTTACGGTCGCGAGATCTGCCGCGCCCGCAATCCGCGCTGTGACCGTTGTCTGTTCCCCGAAGAGTGTTTATATCGGCAAAAGAATGGAAACCAAAGGACTGTTTGAAGCAGCAGAACTTTGTGTGGATTCCCTCCGGGAGGGACGGGAGGTCAGGGTGCAGGGGCTCCTGGGAGGATCCAGGGGACTGTTCATCTCGCGGGTCCTCGACAGATGGGGAAGGGCGATTGTGGTCGTTCCCACAGAGGAAGAGCTGGATCACTTGGTCGATGACATCGGCTTCTTCTCGGGGAGTGAAAGGGCCATACCCATGGCCGTTGACCCCTATGGCCTTCAGGAACCCGAAAGGGAAGCCCTAAAGGCGCTGTTGAGATTCCTCCAGGGGGAGAAGGCGGCCATAGTCACCACCCCCGAGGGATTGCTCTTGAAGGTGCCATCAAGGGAGGCCCTTCAGGCACTTAAGCTGAGCCTCCGGGTCACCGAGACCATCGACAGGAACTGGCTTATAGAGAGGCTCGTCGAACTGGGCTATGAGAGGGTGCCCATGGTCGAAACCCCGGGGGAGATGAGCGTGAGGGGGGCGATCCTCGACCTGTTCCCTCCCGAGCGGACCGATCCCCTGAGGATCGAGTTCTTCGACAACACCATTGAGTCCATCAGGACCTTCGACCCCCATACTCAGAGGTCCACGGCCAAACTCGAGCATGTGGTCCTGTGGCCCGCAAAGCTCGAGGGCCCAAACCCCCTTGCGAGGGAATTTGCGGATCTTCTGATAGTGGTTGAGCCCGAGGAGGTCTTCGAAAGGCTGAAGGACTTCGAACCCAACCCCCTCTTTTGCGCCTACGGGGAGATAGAGGGGCTTCTCAGGGATTCCCCGAAGGTCCTCCTTGATGGCCTGTTGGCGGAACCGGAGGGGATCAGGGTTGAGGTCCAGGGACACCAGGGATTGAGGGAGGAGGTCAGGGCAAAGGGCTTAAAGGTCCTGGCCTTCCGCATCAGGGACTGGTTCTCCCGGGGCCATGAGGTGAATATCGTGACCTCCGCGGGACAACAGGCCACAAGGTTCATGGAGATCTTGGAGGCTTATGGCTTAAAGAGCTCCAATGTCGGCCCAAAAAGGGGTATGGCAGTGGGCCTTCTGGTGGGAAGCCTCTCCCGGGGGTTCGTGCTGAAGAAGGAGGGCATCGTCTACCTGACGGAGACGGAGATCTTCGGCAGGAGGCCAAAACCAAGCCCCAGGCCCAGAAGGATCAAACCCCTTGATTTTGATGAGCTTAAGCCCGGCGATTATGTGGTCCATGTGGATTACGGGATAGGGATATTTAGGGGGCTGAAGAAGCTGGACCTAGAGGGGTCCAAAGACTTCATCCTCATCGAGTACGAGGGGGGCGATAGGCTCTATGTGCCCGTTGACAGGATGAACCTGGTCCACCGTTGGGTGGGTCCTTCCGAACAACCGCCCAGGTTATCCAGGCTTGGCGGACCCCAGTGGCGGAGGGCCAAAAGGAGGGTGAGGAGGGCCGTGCAGGAGGTGGCCAGGGAGCTTGTGGAGCTTTATGCCGCGAGGAAGGCCCTACCGGGGCATGCCTTCAGCCCTCCAGATGCCCTCTTTCGGGAGTTCGAGGCAACCTTCCCCTATGAGGAGACCCCCGATCAACTGGAGGCCATAGAGGCGGTGATCAGGGACATGTGTTCCCCGACCCCCATGGATCGGCTGATCTGCGGGGATGTGGGCTTCGGAAAGACGGAGGTGGCCATAAGGGCAGCCTTCAAGGCCGTGATGGATGGCAAACAGGTGGCGGTGCTGGTACCGACGACGGTCCTGGCCGAACAGCACTACCGGACCTTCCGCGAGCGCCTCGACCGCTACCCTGTGGTGGTGGAGACCCTCAGTCGCTTCAGGAGTCCTTCGGAACAAAAGCGGATCCTGGAGGACCTTCGGCGGGGCAGGATCGACATAATCATCGGCACCCACAGGCTGCTGAGCAAGGATGTCGCCTTCCGGGATCTGGGGCTTTTGATCATAGATGATGAACAGCGCTTTGGCGTGGCCCATAAGGAACGCTTGAAGGAGCTCAAAAAGACCGTGGATTGCCTGACCCTTACGGCCACTCCTATCCCCAGAACCCTCCAGATGGCACTGGTGGGCCTGAAGGAGATGAGCCTCATAACCACCCCCCCTGCTGGAAGGCAATCCATAAAGACGAGGATCATCCCCTTTGACGAAAAGCTCATAAGGAAAGCCATCATGGAGGAACTGGGACGGGGAGGGCAGGTCTTTTACATCCACAACCGCATAGCCACAATCTTTCAGGTGGCAAGACGCCTTGAAAGGATCGTCCCCGAGGCCAGGATCGCCGTAGCCCATGGCCAGATGAACCCCCGGGAACTGGAAAGGATAATGATGTACTTTGTCAGGGGGGAAATTGATGTACTGGTTTCGACCAGCATTGTAGAACTCGGCCTGGACATCCCCAACGCCAACACCATCATCATCGATGAGGCCCATACCTTTGGCCTCTCCGACCTCTATCAGCTCAGGGGGAGGGTGGGCAGGTCCTGGAGGAAGGCATATGCATACCTCATCGTCCCCTCGCCGGGGGATATCTCCAAGGATGCCAAAAAGAGGCTAAGGGCCCTGGAGGAATTGAGCGAACTCGGATCCGGCTTCAGGTTGGCCATGAGGGACCTGGAGATAAGGGGTGCGGGGACCATCTTCGGCCACAGGCAGTCGGGACACATTGCCGATGTGGGGCTTGAGCTTTACAATCAGATGCTGGAGGAGGCCATAAGGGAATTGAAGGGGGAGAGGATAAAGCGGCGGATCACCCCCGAGATACGGGTCCCCATTGAGGCCCACATTCCCCAGGGTTATATCCAGGAGGATTCCCAAAGGCTCCTCTTTTATCGCAGGCTCTCCGAGGTCGAGGATCCAAAAGAACTCGAAGCCCTGAGGGAGGAACTCCTTGACCGCTATGGTCCTTTGCCCCCTGAGGTTGAAGGGCTCCTGGAGGTCATCTCCCTAAAATTGGAACTGCAAGAGTTCGGCATAGAGCGGCTGGAGGTGGGGGAGGGGGAACTTCGGGCAAAGCTCACCGAGGGGGTGCAGCCGGAGGAACTCGTCTCAAGGATAATGGAGGATCCCAGGGGCATTAAACTCACCCCGGCCATGGAGCTCGTGGTCAGGGTTCAAGGGGACTGGAGAGAGGCCTTCAAAAAGGTGCGTTCCCTGTTGAGCGAGGGAGGAAAAAGATGAGAACTGTCGTGTTTCTTTTGATCCTACCTTTGATCTTCCTCGGTTGCGGGAAGGAGGAAGGGGGAAAGGTCTTGGCCCGTGTTGGTCCGAGGATCATAACCCTCAAGGAGTTTGAAAAGGAGATGGAATCCCTCCCCGAGTTTTACAAACCCATGCTCATAGAACCTGAGGCGAAGAGGAAATTCCTCGAAAAGATCATAGACCGGGAGGTATTGCTCCTTGAGGCCAAAAGGGCAGGGATCGACAAGAGGGAGGATGTCAGGCGGAAGATCAGGGAGTGTCAAAAGGGCGTCATCCTTGAGGCCTTCCTTTCGGAGATACTTTCGGGGAAGGACGAGGTATCCGAAGAGGAGGTGCGCAGATATTACGACGAGCACAAGGAGGAGTTCTATCTGAAGGAAAGGATCAGGGTGAGACACATCGTGGTCAAGACCTTGGAAGAAGCCCTCCGGATAAAGAAACGGCTCCAAGAGGGGGAGGACTTCGCCGAACTCGCCAGGCGCTACTCCATCAGCCCTTCGGCCAAGCGGGGAGGGGATCTCGGGTACATCCAGCGGGGACAGGTGGGAAGGGAGTTTGAGGAGGCTGCCTTTTCGCTTAAGCGTCCCGGGGAGATAAGCGATATAGTGAAGACCACCTTTGGCTATCACATAATACGCCTTGAGGATCGCAAGCCTCCGCGGCAACTCTCCTTCGAAGAGGTCAAGGACGAAATACGCCAAAGGTTAAGGGAGGAAAAACGACAACGCGCACTGCGGGAATACATCGAAAGGGTAAAGGCAAGGTACAAAATTGTGATAAATGAAAAACTCCTTGGGGGATAAGGATGGCTTTCAGGACCTTTGGCCTTTTTGTGCTCCTTTTCGCCCTCTGGATCCAGGGGGTGTCTGCAAAGGTCCTCGAGAGGGTCGTTGGCGTCATAGGGGATAAGGTCTACACCCTCATGGACCTGGAGAAGGCGGCATCGGATTTTGGGTTGAGGCCCAAAGAAGGGGGAAACCCCTTGCAGCAGGAGCTGGAAAGGAAGGTCTTTTATAGGGAGGTATGGAGGAGGCTGCTTGAACGGGAGATCCTGGACCGGGAGGCAAGGCGCCTGGGGGTTGAACCGAAACAGGATGAGATAGACAGGGCCCTGCAGAGGCTGAGAAGGCGTCACGGCTTAAGTGAGGAACAACTGGCCGAGGAACTTCGCGCCCAAGGGTTCACCCTCAAGGGGTATCGCCGTTATCTCAAGGCCCAAATGGAGAAATCGAGGATACTCGACCTTTTGATAAGGCCGAAGATCTCGCCCTCGGAAGCCGATCTTATGGCCTATTATGAAGCCCATAAAGATCGATATGCGGTCCCCGAAAGGGTAAGGCTTTCACAAATCTTTATTCCCTTTGCGGGGAAGGGCCTAAAGGGGGCGGAGGAAAAACTGGAGAAGGTGCTTGATGAACTCGAAAGGGGGAGGCCCTTCGAGGAGGTCGCCAGGGCTTATTCGGAAGACCCCTCTGCCCCTGAAGGGGGCGACCTGGGTTATCTGAGGGCCGATGAGTTAGATCCGCGGCTCTGGGAGGAGATAAAGGACCTCGAGGTGGGCGAAATAAGCCCGGTGATAAGATCCTCAAAGGGGTTCCATATTTTGCTCCTCACGGGTAAGGAGGGGACAAAGCCCTTGCCCTTTGAGGAGGTAAAGGACAAGGTGCTGGCAGACTATTTTGGCGAAGAGCTCCAAAGGAGATATAAACAATGGTTAAGAGAAGCTAAGCGCCGTTACGGGGTGAAGGAGTTGCTGTGAAGAGGCCCTTGATCCTCATAACCATGGGTGATCCGGCGGGGGTGGGGCCCGAAGTTGTTCTAAAGGCCCTGGTCTCGGGAGAGATAGGGGGTGTAGCTTTGCCGATTGTGGTGGGGGACAAAGGGATACTTGAGAAGACGGCCAAGACCCTGGGCCTTCCTGTAAGGGTAAAACAGATAGGATCACCCGAGGAGGCAGGCCCTCATACGGGGACCATACAGGTCCTTTCCCTGTCGGACCTCTCCGGCAGGATCGGCCCGGGCAAGCCTTCAGCCGAAGGCGGAAAGGCCGCCTACGATTACATCGTCTCATCGACCGAGCTCATCCTTGAGGGACGGGCTGATGCCCTCGTTACGGCCCCGGTCAATAAGGAGGTCATCTCCCTTTCCGGATATCCCTTTTCGGGGCACACGGAACTTCTGGCAGAGCTTTCGGGGACAAGGGAATTTGCGATGATGCTTGTGGGCCCGAAGCTGAAGGTATGCCTTGTAACGACCCACATCCGGCTCAGCGATGTACCGGCTGCCCTGAGCATCGAGGGGATCCTCAGCAAGGCCTCCCTCACCGAGAGGGCCTTAAAGGACCTTTTCGGCATAGGGAATCCGAGGATCGCCCTGTGTTCGCTCAATCCCCACGGAGGGGAAGGGGGCAGGATGGGAAGGGAAGAAGCCGAAATCCTCGATCCTGCAATCGGGGAGGCCAAAAGGAAGGGGTTATCGCTCGAGGGCCCCTTTCCCCCTGACAGCCTTTTCTTCTGGGCTGCCCAGGGAAAGTGGGACGCGGTCCTGGCCCTTTATCATGACCAGGGACTTATCCCCTTCAAACTGCTGCACTTCCACGAAGGGGTCAATCTCACCCTTGGTCTTCCCTTCGTCAGGACCTCTCCCGATCACGGGACAGCCTACGATATAGCCGGAAAGGGACTGGCCAATCCCCGCAGCATGATCGAGGCCATAAGGCTTGCGGTCCGCCTTGCAACGGGGAGGGCCGCTGGAACCTTCACACCTCCTTCTCTATCTCCATGAAGGGCCGGCCCCGACTGAAGATCCTTACAGCCCCAGTGGACTCCGAGACCACTATCGCTATGGCCTTGGTAACGTTGGTGATGCCGGCGGCCGCCATATGACGGCTACCCCATCCCTTGGGAAGCTGGAGGTTCTCCCCTGCGGCATCCAGGTGTCTCCCAGCACAGAGGACCACCCCGTCGTCCCTTATGACAAAGGCCCCGTCTATGGCCGCAAATTCCTTGATGCTCTCCTTCAGCTTCGGATCCACTATATTCCTCTCCTCCTCCGGCACCCCCGAGAAGGGATTTATGATCATCTGCCGCGAAAACTGAAGGACCCTTTCGTGGTCGCCCAGCACAAAGATCGCCCCAACGGGTTTGCCATCCCTCCCCTCTCGGGCCAGCTCCAGCGCTATCCCCAGCACAGCCTCGAAGACCTCGGGCCTTGCGATGTCCTCCAGCAGACCCAATTGGGCCGAGGAAAAGATCTCCAGCTCCTTGCTGACATCAACCACGATAATGCTGTCAAGGATCCTGTACTTGAGGGATCCCGAAACGCAGATGAGGCGATCCTCGGGTCGGATGATGCCTTTGGAAAGCCCCAAAAGGAGGGCCAATTTTGTCATGGTGCTTCGGCCGAAATCGAAGGGGGGTATAGTTAAAACGCCCTTGGAAAGGTGCAGGAGTTCCTCCTGAACTTCCCCGTCCCTCAAGGCTATGATGAGGTTGTGGTCCGGAAACCACTCGGAAATTTCCTTCGGATTCTCCACAAATTCGGCGTAAAGCAGGACCCCCGCGGCCTCCAACTCCCGCGAAAGCTCAGCCGCAGCCCGAAGGATTGCCCTGCTGAGTTGCCTTCCCTTCTCGTTGACCATTCCCCGAAAAAGATAGATCCTTTACGATCCCCCTTTCAACCTCCACAGATACCCCGAGAGGGAGGACCTCGGGTCCCTCAACACCTCCTCTGGGGGGCCTTCGAGCACAACCTCGCCTCCCTCATCGCCCCCTCCTGGTCCGAGCTCAATTATGTAATCTGCCTGAAGGAGGAAATCGATGTTGTGTTCTATCACCACAATGGATGCCCCTTCATCCAGCAGCCTGTCCAGGAGCCCGATCAGCTTCTGCACCTCAGTTGGGTGGAGGCCGGTGGTGGGCTCATCCAGTATGTAAAGGGTGCCCTTGGGGCCAGATACGAGCTCTCTGGCCATCTTGAGCCTCTGGGCTTCACCCCCCGACAGGGTGGAGAGGGGCTGGCCCAGCTTGAGGTATCCAAGCCCCACCCACCTGAGGGGTTCAAGCCTCTCCCTTACGGGGGGTACGCTGTGGAAGAACCCTATGGCCTCGTTCACGGTCATGTTCAGAACTTCGGCGATATTCAATCCCCTGTATTTGACCTCCAACACTTCCCTCTCATAACGGGTCCCCTCACAGTGTTCGCAGGTGACAAAGACCTCGGGCAGAAATCCAAGCTCCACCCTGACCCTTCCCTGGCCCTTGCATACCTCACAGCGTCCTCCGCGGATGTTGAAGCTGAAACGCTCAGGTCCCCATCCCTTCACACGAGCGGAGGGGGTGCGGGAGAAAATCTCCCTTATGAACCTGAAGGCACCCGTGTAGGTGGCCGGGTTTGACCTGGGATCCCTTCCCGGTGGACTTTGATCGACAACCACCACCTTCTGGACATCCCCCTTTACCTCCAACCCATCGACTCCATAAGGGAGCGATCCCCTCTTCATCCCCCTTAGACCCTCTGCGAGAATGCTCACCAGGGTGCTCTTCCCCGAACCCGAGACTCCGCCAATCGCACACAATGTCCCCAAGGGAAAGGCCACCGAAATCCCCTTCAGGTTGTTCCTCCTTGCCCCCTTCACGGTGATCCAGCCCTGGGGCGATCTCCTCGGCCTGATCCTCACAGGGCTCCTCCTCCTGAGATATCCAGATGTAAGGGTATCGGAGGAGAGAAGCTCTCTTGGGGTTCCCGTAAAGACAACCCTTCCTCCCTCCTCCCCTCCCCCAGGACCGAGTTCCACAACCCAATCGGCCTCAAGGATCGTTTCCGGATCGTGCTCCACCACAAGGACCGTATTCCCCTGGTCCCTCAAATCCTTGAGGATTCCCAACACCTTCTGCTGGTCCCTGGGATGGAGGGCAACGGTGGGTTCGTCCACAAGGTAC
The DNA here is from genome assembly GCA_964448445.1 of uncultured Thermodesulfobacteriota bacterium. Taxonomy (GTDB): domain Bacteria; phylum Desulfobacterota; class B13-G15; order B13-G15; family B13-G15; genus B73-G16. The sequence continues at coordinate 15,610 of CAYVAU010000008.1, forward strand.
ATCACACCGCTTAGCCCCATGGCCAGCTCGTTGGAGAGCCTCACCCTTTGTATTTCTCCCTCAGAGAGGCTGTCCATGGGACGGGATAGGCTGAGGTAGCCGAGGCCCACCCTCCGGAGGAGGTCGAGCCTCTCGCAGATCGCCTCAAGGACCTCCTTGAGATACGGGGGAACCCGAAGGTGGTCCACGACCACCAGGAGCTCCCTTATGGGGAGGTCTCCCAGTGTCGCTATATCCCACTGCCCTATCCTCACCCAGAGGGCCTCCTCCCTCAGTCTCCTTCCCCCACATTTGGGACACCTCTCCCCGTTCAGTTCCCCAAGGCCATTACATCGGGGGCATGCCCCCTCGGGGGCATTGAAGGAAAAAAGCGAAGGGGTGAGGGAAGGGAACCTGAAATCGCAGAAGGGGCAGTAGGGATCGGGGCAGAGGAAGACCTCGCGATCATCGACAAGGACCTTAACCACAGAGGAATACCGCAGGGCGAGCTCCAGGGATTCCCTCATGCGGTTCCGTTCCTCTGGCCTCACGATCAGGCGATCCACCAGGAGGTCGAAGGTCATCCCTTCGGTGAGCTCTTCCAGCTCCACCAGCTCCCCATCTACCACCGCCCTGGTAAATCCCTCCCTCAGGTACCTCTCGGGAGATCCCCCTTTTATGGGGATGAGGATATAGACCCTTTTGCCATCGAGAGAAAGAAGTTCATCGACCATCCTCTCCCGGGGCAGGGCCCTTATGGGCCTTTCGCAACGAGGGCAGAAGGGCTGACCGGCTCGGGCAAAGAGGACCCTCAGGTAATCGTAGATCTCTGTGGCCGTCCCGACCGTGGACCTTGGACCATATTGCCTTTGGGCCCTCGTTATGATCACCGGGGGACAGAGCCCCTCGATCCGCTCGACCTCGGGTTTCCGCACCGGTCCGAGGATCTGCCTTATGGAGGGGGAGAGGGCCTCAAGCAAACGCCTTTCGGCCTCCCGGCCTATCACATCGAACACAAGGGTCGATTTACCCGAGCCCGAGGGGCCTACAAAGCATATAAAGGCCCCCTGAGGCAATTCGAGGTCTATGCCCTTTAGGTTGTGCTCCCTCGCCCCCTTTACGACTATCTTCCTCACGGACGGGATCGCAAAAGCACAGGACCACTCCCATTAAGCCCCAGATAGCGGACTATGGGCTCACATTTGGCCCAAAGGAGGAAGAAGATCCTGGGATCCTTGAGCTCCTCGAGGGTCTCGAAATTTCCCTGCCCCTTGGCAATGATCACATCGGCTGCCTCAAAGACCCTCCTGAACTCCTCCGAACAAAGTTCAAGGACCACCCCTGGGGTCTCATCCCCGGTGGAGAGGACAAAGCAGAGTTCCTCCAAACCCACCCCTTGGAGGTCTCCAAGGGTGACGTCGTTTAAGGTGGGAGCCCCCCTGACGGCATAAACTACCTCCCCTTCCCACTGCTGCCTGATCTGTTCGATCATCAAACGGTCCATGACCACTTCCCCGGCGTTATCCGCTATGATGAGGAGCCTTGAAGCCTTGCGGAGGGCTGTCGCGAGATCCCGGTAGTCATCGATCAGAAAACCCCCCGAGGGCCTAAGGTCGCTCCTGCCCTCCATTACCACATCGATCAGGTTCCCTCCGCTTGATATCAAAAGGGCTTCATGGAGGGGGTCCTCTGCCCTTTTTATCTTCGCCTTGAGATCCCCGTAGAGGGAAAGGGCCCTCTTGTTCTGTTCTTCTTTGTCTTTGCGATAGGGGTCCGGATTCCCCGTTTCGGCCTTTATCCTCCGCATCACCTCGCGGAAGACCCGCGGGGGGGAAGCTTCAAAGCCGAAATCCGAAAGTATGTGGAGAACCTCAATCATCACCCTTGAAACCACGGCCTCATCGTCTGTGGCCTTCCTCAAGGTCCTTAAGGCCGCTGTGAGCTGGCAGGGGAGGCAATCTGGAAGGGTCTTCATCTACTCCCTAAAAGTCGCCCCCTTTGAGGCGGAACTGACTATAGAGGAATAACGCCTGAGGTACCCCTTTTTGGCCTTGCTTGCGGGAGGTCTCCACTCCGATAGCCTTTCTTTGAGTTCCTCCTCGGGCAAGAGGACCTCGAGCCTCCGCTCGGGTATGTCGATGCGTATGAGATCGCCGTCCCTGAGCGCGGCAATGGGCCCACCTTCCGCAGCCTCAGGGGAAACGTGCCCTATGGCCGCCCCCCTCGTCCCCCCCGAGAACCTCCCGTCAGTTATGAGGGACACCTCACGATCCATCCCGATGCCCACAATCGCCGATGTGGGGGCAAGCATCTCCCTCATCCCGGGTCCCCCTTTGGGGCCCTCGTAGCGGATCACTATCACCTCTCCCTTCCGGATGCGCCTTGAAAGAATTGCCCGAAGGGCCTCCTCCTCGGACTCAAAGACCCTTGCGGGTCCTTCATGCCTCAGCATCTCGGGGGCCACGGCCGAGGCCTTAACCACAGCCCCTTCTGGGGCAAGATTGCCAAAAAGCACACATAGCCCCCCCGTGGGGTGATAGGGGTTATCCAGGGACCTTATGACCTCGGGATCCCTCACCTCAACCCCTTCCAGGACCTCCCCAAGGGTCTTACCGCTTGCGGTCAAGGCCTCAAGGTGCAGGAGTTTCCCCTCCCGCAGAACCGCCATTATGGCAGGGACACCTCCTGCCCTGTCCAGGTCCTCCAGGTGATGGGGACCTCCGGGCCTGAGATTGCAGATGTGGGGGGTCCTATCGCTTATGCGGTTGAAGAGATCAAGGGAGAGCTCGATTCCTGCCTCCCTGGCTATTGCAGGGAGGTGAAGCACCGTGTTGGTGGATCCTCCAAAGGCCATGTCCACGGCTATGGCATTTTCGAAGGCCTCACGGGTCAGGATCTTTGAGGGCCTTAGGTCCTCCCTTACCATCTCGACGATCCTGATCCCCGAGAGCTTCGCCAGCCTTATCCTCCTGGCATCGACCGCCGGGATCGTCCCGTTTCCGGGCAGGGCAATACCCAGGGCCTCGCTCAGGCAGTTCATGGAGTTGGCAGTGAACATCCCCGCACAGCAACCCGCTCCGGGGCAGGCACATCCTTCAAGTTCCAGCAGTTCCCCTTCTTCCATCGCCCCCCGGGCCACCTGGCCAACGGCCTCAAAGACCGATATGAGATCCACCTTCCTTCCCCTGTGCCTTCCCGCGAGCATGGGGCCGCCGCTTACGATGATCGCGGGGATGTCGAGCCGTGCCATGGCCATCATCATACCCGGGATGATCTTGTCGCAGTTGGGGATGAGCACGAGGCCGTCAAAGGCATAGGCCATGGCCATAAGTTCGATGCTATCGGCTATGAGCTCCCGGGAGGGGAGGGAATACTTCATCCCTTCATGGCCCATGGCGATCCCATCGCAGACCCCGATGGTGGAAAACTCCATCGGGGTCCCCCCGGCCATCCTCACACCCTCCTTGACGGCACGGGCGATCTCCCTGAGATGGATGTGACCGGGAATGAGCTCGTTCCACGAATTTGCGATGCCGATTATGGGCCTGGAGAGCTCCTCATCGGTATAACCCATTGCCTTGAAAAGGGCCCTATGGGGGGCCCTCTCCCTGCCCTTGGTCATCCTTTGGGAACGCATCATCTCCTCCCCCTTTCCTCCTCCTTGAGGAGCTTATAGTCGATGCTGTCCACAAGGGCCTGCCAGCTTGCCTCAATAATGTTCTCCGAAACCCCCACGGTCCCCCATTTGGAGGTCCCATCCGAGGACTCGATGAGGACCCTGGTTGTGGCAGCAGTGCCCTTGGTGGCCTCAAGCACCCTCACCTTGTAATCCAGCAGCTCCACCTCCCCGAGTTCCGGATAAAATTTCTCTAAGGCCTTCCTCAGGGCATTGTCGAGGGCATTAACGGGACCATTGCCCAAGGCGGCCGTATGTTCCACCCTATCCCCCACCCTCACCCTTATGGTGGCCTCCGAAAGGGGCTCCTCTCCCTCGCTCTCCTTGGAGACTATCACCCTGAACCCCAAAAGCTCGAAAAAGCGCTTGTGAAGGCCAAGCTCCTTTTTGATCAGGAGTTCGAAGCTGCCCTCAGCGGCCTCAAATTGATAGCCCTCAAATTCCAAGCGCTTGAGCCGCTGCAGAATCTTCCTCGTCCTCGGGTCCCCCTTCCTCAGGTCGATCCCCAGTTCCCTGGCCTTGGCCAGGACGTTGCTTTCGCCCGAGAGGTCCGAGATCAGCACCCTCCTGGCATTACCGACCAGAGAGGGATCTATGTGCTCATAAGTGTGAGGGGACTTAAGGACGGCACTGACATGAACCCCTGCCTTGTGCGCAAAGGCACTTTCTCCCACATAAGGCTGTCGTTTATCGGGGGAGAGGTTGGCCAGTTCGCTGACGAATCTCGAGACCTCCCTCAATTTCCTCAGGCTGCCATCAGGAAGGCACCTAACCCCCATCTTCAGCTCGAGGTTGGGGATGATCGTGCAGAGATCGGCATTGCCACACCTCTCGCCGTAACCGTTGATGGTCCCCTGAACGTGCACGACCCCTTCCGCTACAGCCAAAAGGGTATTGGCCACAGCCACCCCTGAGTCGTTATGGCAGTGGATCCCGAGGGGGCTCTTTATGACCTTCTTGACTTCCCTGATTATCTCAAGCAGTTCCTGGGGGAGGGTGCCTCCATTGGTATCGCAAAGCACAATGGTGTCGGCCCCTGCCTCCTCGGCGGCCTTTACGGTGGCGAGGGCGTAATCACGGTTGGACTTGAAGCCGTCGAAGAAGTGCTCGGCATCATATATGACCTCCTTGCCCTTCTTCTTCAGGTAACCGACCGATTTCCTTATCAGCTCGAGGTTGTCCTCCAGGGATACCTCAAGGGCCACAAGGGGATGAACATCCCATGACTTTCCGAAGATGGTCACCACATCGGTCCCTGCCTCCAGCAGCCCTCTGATGTTTCTGTCGCGGGAGGGATGGTAACCTTTCCTGCAGGTGGAACCAAAGGCCACCACCTTGGACCTCTTGAGCGGGAGCCCCCTCACCTCCTTGAAGTAATTCAGGTCCTTGGGGTTTGAGGCAGGCCAGCCCCCTTCGATGTAATGGATACCCAGTTCGTCCAGCTTCTGGGTTATGCGGAGCTTATCCTCCAGGGAGAAGGAAACATCTTCGGCCTGGGACCCATCCCTCAAGGTGGTATCGTATAGCCTCACCTCCATCTTTCAATCCTGCTCCCTGTCAAGGCCGAAGGCATCGTGCAGGGCCCTGACGGCAAGCTCGGTATATTTGGGGTCGATGACGCAGGAGATCTTGATCTCCGAGGTGGAGATCATCTTTATGTTTATCCCCTCGTTGGCAAGGGTCTTGAACATCTTGAAGGCCACCCCCGGCTGGCTCCTCATCCCCAAGCCGACCACCGAAACCTTCGCCACATCCTCTTCGTAGAGGACATCGGAAGCTCCCAGTTCACCGGCGATCCCCTTTGTAATCTCTAAGGCCCTCGGGAAATCCGCCTTCGATACCGTGAAGGCCAAATTGGCATATGGACCCTCGGCGCTTGAGGTCTGGATGATCATGTCCACCGGTATGGAGGCATCACTTAGGGCCTCAAAGAGCCTCGCCGCAACCCCTGGTCTGTCGGGGATCTTCACCAGTTCTATGCGGGATTGATTCCTGTCGTAGGTGACACCCGAAACCACTGCCTTCTCCATGTCTTCAACCTCCTCGCAGACGATGGTGCCCTCTTGATCGCTGAAGGAAGACCGCACGTGGATGGGCACCTTGTACTTGGCGGCGAACTCCACCGACCTTATCTGCAGGACCTTAGCCCCAAGGCTGGCCATCTCCAGCATCTCCTCATAGCTGATGCGGTTGAGCTTTCGCGCCTTCTCGCAAACGTTGGGGTCAGTGGTATAAACTCCGTCCACATCGGTGTAAATCTCGCACATGTCAGCCCGCAAGGCCACAGCAAGGGCCACGGCAGTCGTATCCGACCCCCCCCGTCCCAGCGTCGTTATGTTGCCTTCCTCATCCACACCCTGGAATCCGGCCACAACGGGGATGATCCCCTCCCTCAGGTCCTTTACCAAACGCCAGGAATCCACGGTCTTTATCCTCGCCCTGCCAAAGAGGCTGTCGGTGAGGATCCTCACCTGATGCCCCAGATAACTGCGGGCCTTAAAACCCATGTCCTGAAGGATAATCGCCAAAAGACCCGATGTTATCTGCTCCCCGGTGGCAAGGATCACATCCACCTCCCTCTCGCAGGGCCTTGCAGAGGCCTCCCTAGTAAGCTCAAGCAAGTGATCCGTGTGGCCCGCCATGGCCGAGACGACGACCACGACATCGTGGCCCTGCTGGCGCGTCTGGATCACCCTCCTTGCCACGTTCCTCAACCTTTCAAGGTCTGCCACAGAGGTCCCACCATATTTCTGCACGATAAGGGCCATCGAACGCTCCCTCAGCAGCCGAGATTGTAACCTTTAGCCATAAGGCCTTCAACTAACCCCCTTCCCTTTCCCCTCTCCCCTTTAAGGTCTATCTCCCTGCGGTCATCATCGACGATGAGGAAGGTGATCCACAGGGCGTCCTCGGGTATGGCCTCCGGGATCCTGTCGGCCCACTCAACCGTGACAATGCCCTCTCCCAAGTAATCCCAAAAACCGATGGATTCCAGCTCCTCAAGACCCCCAAGGCGGTAAAAGTCGAAGTGATAGAGGTTCACCCTGCCTGGGTATTCGTTAAGGAGGGTGAAACTGGGGCTCATGACGATTTCCTCGTTCACCCCAAGCCCTCTGGCCAGGCCCCGGACGAAGGTGGTCTTACCGGAACCCAATTCCCCACAAAGGGCCAAGATCTCGCCCCCCTCAAGGATCCTCCCCAGCTCCTCCCCCAGGGCCTCGGTCTCAGAGGGGGAACGGCTCAACAGGCGCAACTGCACCCCAAAACCTCCTTTATCGCCCTTGGGAGTTGTTTGAGGAGATCAGTAGCCAGGAGGCACACCTGACCCATTTCCCTTTCGGCCAGATCCCCGCAGAGCCCGTGCAGGTAAACGCCGAGCTTTGCCGCCTCAAGGGGCTCAACCCCTTGGGCCAAAAGCCCTCCTATCATCCCGGTGAGGATGTCGCCCGTTCCCCCGGAGGCCATTCCCGGGTTCCCGGTGGGGTTTATGAAAACCCTGCCGGAGGGATCGGCTATCACCGTCCTTGAGCCCTTGAGCACAAGGACCACGCCGTATTGCTGTGCAAACCTTTTGGAGACACCGATCCTGTCCCCCTGCACCTCCCTGGTGGTCCCTCCGAGCAGACGCGCCATCTCCCCTGGATGGGGTGTAAGGATCAAAGGTGCCCCCTTCTGCTCCAACACCTCGAGGGAACCCACGAGGCAGTTTATACCGTCGGCATCCACGACCATCGGGACCCGCGACTCCCTTATCAGGTTGAGCACCAAGGTCCTGCTCCCCTCACCTGTCCCGATCCCAGGGCCTATGGCAAGGGCGCTTTTGCCCTGAAGGAGGTCCATCGCCTTCTTCAAGGCCTCCCCGCAGAAGGCCCCGTCTCTATCAGGCAGGGGCTCGGTCATCACCTCTGTGAGCTTCACCTCCAAGATGGGGTTGAGGCTTCCGGGGACCGCCACCGTGACAAGCCCTGCGCCCATCCTCAAGGCCGCCTCCCCCGCCATAGCCGCTGCCCCTGTCTTCCCCACCGAGCCCGCAATGACCAAAAGGTGCCCATAGGTCCCCTTGTGGCTGTCCTTGGGCCTTGGACCAAGAGGGTTGAGATCAAGCTCACCGGGATCAAGCAAGGCGCACTTCGGGTCTGCTTCCTTTACAAGAGAAGGAGGTATGGAGATGTCCACCGTGTGCAGTTCCCCCACGTGATCCAGCCCCGGGTGAATCACCTGACCCACCTTGGGAAGGCCAAAGGTTACGGTCAGATCCGCACGTACGGCAACCCCCAGCACCCTTCCCGTGGTGGAATCGATACCCGATGGGATGTCTATGGCCACAATGGTTTTCTTTAGAGAATTTATCAGCTGGATGGCCTCCCTGAAGAGCCCCTTCACCTCATCCTTCAAACCAGTCCCCAACAGGGCGTCCACAACGATGTCGCAACAGGCTACCTCCTCCCTTGCGGCCCTAAGGTCTTCCTCGTCGTGGATCTCTCTGAGTTCCCCCCCGATCCGGAGCCAGACGTCCAGGTTCACCCTGGCATCACCAGTGACCCTCTCCCGTGGGGCCAGAAGGTAAGCCTTAACGGGCCAACCCCAGTTCTTGAGGTACCTGGCAACGACGAAGCCGTCCCCACCGTTGTTCCCCCTGCCGCAAAGCACAGCCACCTTTTTGGGCCCGGGGCCAAACTTCCCCTTGATGATCTCGGCAGCCCCCCTTCCGGCATTCTCCATAAGGACCACTCCCGGGATGCCCACCTCATTTATGGTCCTTCTGTCAAGCTCCCTCATCTGCTCGGCGGTCACAAGCTTCATCGCTTCCCTCCAAGACCACAAAGGCTATGGCCATCCCAGCATCGTGGGAAAGGGAAAGATGGATGCGCATTCCCGAAGGGACCGCTTCCCTGGCGCGGCCATGTAACACGAGGATGGGCCTGCCCCCCTTTTCTCTTACCACCTCTATATCGAGGAAGGGGATTTGAAAGAGCCCCCTCCCTAATGCCTTGAGGAAGGCCTCCTTGGCCGCAAACCTTGCAGCGAGGCCCTCCATGGGGAAGGGGGAGTTTGTGACTTGTGTCCTCTCCCGCGGGGTGAAGACCCTTCTTAGGAACCTCTCCCCCCATCTCCTCATGGCCCCTTCAACCCTTGCCACCGCCACCATATCCACGCCGATCCCCATTATCATCATGGACCAATATATAGGCCTCAAAGGGGCTTTTTCAACAACACCCTGTTGACCTTTTCGGCTTTTGGATATAAAAGCCATCGTCATGAAGGTTGCGGCCATTCAGCTGGCAAGCTCCCCGGATAAAGACCGAAACCTCGAGAAGGCCCTTAGGTTCGCCGAGGCAGCAGTCCAGAGGGGGGCGGAAATCCTGTGCTTTCCCGAACTCTTTCCCTACCCTTGGTTTCCCTGCAAGGTCCAGGAGCAGGCCTTTTCCCTCGCCGAACCCGCAGATGGCCCCCTAATCAGTGAGTTCTGTGACTTCTCGAAGAGGAGAGGGGTCAGCCTGATCGTCCCCTTCTTCGAGAGGGAGGAGGAGAGCTATTACAACTCGGCGGCGGTGATATCCGGCGGAGAACTGATCGGCCTCTACCGCAAGGTCCACCTGCCTGAGATCCCCCTTTGGGAGGAGAGGTTTTACTTCAGCCCCGGGAACGATTTTCCCGTCTTCGCCCTAAACGGTGTAAACATCGGGATACAGATGTCCTGGGACAGCCTCTTCCCCGAAGGTCCGAGGATCCTGGCCCTCAAAGGGGCCGAGGTGCTCTTCGTCCCCACAGCCTGCGCCTTCAGGACCCAGCAAAGGTGGCTGAAGTTGCTGGCGGGACATGCCATCTCCAACGGCCTCTTCGTGGTCAGGGTCAACAGGGTGGGAGAGGAACCTCACCAGCACTTTTATGGGATGAGCTTCTTGTTGGATCCGGAGGGGGAGTTGATCCTGGAACCCGCCGGGCTCGAGGAAGGGATCCTGCTGGGTGAAGTGAGGCCCGAGGAGGTGCGAAGGATCAGGACCAAATGGTGCCTTTTCAAGGACAGAAGGCCCGATCTTTACAGAGGACTCTCCTCATGAGGGAGAGGATCTCTGAGGTGTTACAGGAGGCCTACAGGAGGGCCGTGGCCTCTGGCACCCTTCCCGAGGGTAAGCTCCCCGCCTTCACCGTGGAGTACCCCCCGGATGAATCCTTAGGGGACTACGCAAGCAACATCGCCCTGGTTTTGGCCTCCTCCCTGAAGATGAGGCCCCGTGATGTGGCGCAAAGAATCCTCGAAAGCATGCCGGATGAGCCTTCCATTGAACGGGTCGAGGTGGCCGGTCCCGGGTTCCTCAACTTCTTCATCAAGGACAGCCTCTGGTTCGAGGAGTTGAGGAAGGCCTGCTTGATGGGGAGGTCGTACGGTCGCTGTGAGAGGACAGGGAGGCGGGTCCTTGTGGAATTTGTAAGCGCCAATCCCACCGGCCCCCTCCACATAGGCCATGGGAGAATTGCCGCCTTTGGGGATGCCCTTTCGAGGCTCCTTGAATGGGCCGGATGGCAGGTGGAGAGGGAATACTACATCAATGACGTCGGGACGCAGATGGAGGTGCTGGGGCGGTCGGTCCTGGCCCGCTACAGGGAACTTTTGGGGTTTGAGGCGGAATTTCCCGAGGATGGCTATCGCGGTGAATACATAATCGATGTGGCCAAGGAGATCCTGAAGAGATACGGAAGGCGATTACTCGAGTTGCCCGAAGAGGAGGCCGTGGGGATCGCCTCAAAGGAGGCCAGGGATATCATCCTCAACTGGATACGGGAGGAACTGTCGCTTTTCCGCGTGCACTTCGACCGTTTCTTCAGCGAGGCCTCCCTTTACGAAAACGGGAAGGTGGACAGGGTCCTTGAGGAACTCGGATCAAGGGGGCTCCTTTACAAGGAGGAAGGGGCCATATGGTTCAGCAGTTCGTCTTTCGGCGACGAAAAGGACAGGGTTGTGGTGAGGGCCACAGGGGCCAAGACCTATTTCGCCTCCGACATCGCCTACCATCTGGACAAGCTTTCCCGCGGTTACGACCTCCTGGTGAACATCTGGGGAGCCGACCACCACGGCTATGTCAAACGCCTCCAGGCGGCCATCCAGGCCCTGGGCCATCCCAAAGAAAGACTTAAGGTGATCCTGGTTCAGCTTGTAAACCTCCTTAGGCACGGCAAACGCGTCTCCATGTCAACCAGGGCAGGTGAGTTCGCCGCCTTAAGGGATGTGATAGGGGAGGTGGGGGTGGATGCCTCAAGGTTCTTTCTCCTTTTGCGCAGGGCGGAAAGCCCCCTGGATTTCGACCTGGAGGTGGCCAAGGTCAAGGGTGAGGAGAATCCCGTCTATTACGTGCAATATGCCCACGCGAGGATATCCAGCATCTTCAAAAAAGCCAGGGAGCGGGGGATAGGGCTCCCCGACCCCGAGCAGGTGGACCTGAGCCCACTTTCCCTTCCCGAGGAGAGGTCCCTGGCGAGGGCTGTGGGGACCTTCCCCGAGCTGGTACTGGATGCTTCCTCCAATTTCGAACCCCATCCGATCTCCACCTACCTCATCTCCTTGGCCAGGTCCTTCCACAGCTACTATAATAAACACCGTGTCCTTGGCGAAGAGAGGGGGCTAACGGAGGCTCGACTCCTTTTGGCCTGGGCCATCAAGGAGGTCATAAGGAATGGCTTGGAAATCCTCGGGGTGGAAGCACCGGAGGAGATGTGATGGAAGATGAGGCCCTCATGAGGTTGCAAAGGGAGAGGAAACTCCAGCAGCAAAGGCTCCTCTTGATCGTCGCCTTCTTGGGAACCTTCTTCGGGGGTATGCTGCTGGGAATGGTCCTCGGGGTAAAGATCGGGGGTGGGGGCGTCGAACGCCAGCAGATCGCTCAGGCGGATATCAGCTCGGCCAACCAGAGCCGGGAACCCGAACTTGATCTCACCTTTTATGAACGCCTGGAGGAACCCTCAGGGTCCGTTCCCGAGAAGGTGATGCAAGAAGCCCCCAAGAAAACTTATCTCCTCCAGGTTGCATCCTTCAGGCAAAGGGACAATGCCCTGAGGCTTTCCAAAAGGCTGCGCTCCAAGGGGATGACGGTTGAGGTTTGTGCTGTTAAGGTCAAGGGTGCCAAGTGGCATAGGGTGCTGGTGAAGGCAAGGGATTCCGAAGAGGCAAAGAGGCTGAAAGAGGTGCTGGAGAAGGAGGGGTTTAAGGGCATTAGGATCCTGGAGGGTGAATGAATTGAGATCAAAAAAGGGGAAACTAAGGGAGAACATCGAGGGGACAGCCGTAGCCATCCTCTTGGCCCTTTTCATAAGGGCCTTTTTCGTGCAGGCCTACAAGATCCCCTCCAGTTCCATGGAACCGACACTACTTGTCGGGGATCACCTCCTGGTGCTCAAGTGTGCCTATGGCTTCAGGATCCCCCTTGTGGGCAGGTATCTCCTTGAATTTTCTCACCCCAAAAGGGGGGATATCATCGTCTTCGTTTACCCCAGGAACCCGAAGAAGGATTTCATAAAGCGGGTGATGGGACTCCCCGGTGAGAGGATACAGGTGATCGATCGCAAAGTGTATGTGAATGGGAAGCCAATTGAGGACCCGTGGGGGTTTTGGGCCAAGGGGACAGTGCTGAGGCCCAACTTCGGGCCGGTGATAGTTCCAGAGGGTCACTATTTCGTGCTGGGGGACAATCGCGACAACAGCATGGACAGCAGGTACTGGGGTTTCGTGCCGAAGGAGAACATCCTGGGAAAGGCCCTCATCATATATTGGTCCTGGAATTCCAGGGGCAGGGGGCTCCTGGGAAAGGTCCGCTGGACCCGCATCGGTAAGATACTGTGGTAAGGAAGGAAATGAAGGCAAAAGGGGTGGAAGAGAGGCTTAAGGGACATCTGGATTCCCTTTCCCCCCGGGACATAGTGGTGGGGATCCTGTCCAAGGATGTCGAGCTGACGATCATCCACGTCATGAATGTGGCCACAAGCGGCCTGCTGGAGTACTTTCCCGGCTACCGTTCGGCGATCCTAGTCTGTGACGGCTACAGCACCGACAGGACCCGGCAGTTGGCCGAGCTTTTCGAACTCCCCCCTCAGATCCCCAAACTCATCGTGGAAGAGGAGGGAGAGATCGGCAAGGGAAGCGGTGTAAAGACCGTTTTCCGGATAGCCAAGGGCCTCGGGGCCCAGGTGGTGGTGTTGCTGGATGGGGACCTTCTGAGCGTCCGCCCCGAATGGGTCGAACATCTGGCAAAGCCACCCCTTTACGGAATCTCGGACCTGGTCATCCCGTATTATGTGAGGCACAAATACGACGGCCTTATCACCAACAATTTGGCCTATCCCCTGACGAGGGCCCTTTATGGTGCCTGTGTGAGGCAGCCCATAGGAGGGGAATATGGGCTGTCGATCGAACTCATCCAGCGTCTCCTAGAGCATCCCCTCTTCCCCCATCATTTTGGCATAGACATCTTCATAACCACGGTGGCCTTGGCCGAAGACCTCGCCGTACAGGAGGCCCTCCTCGGGGTGAAGATCCACGAATCCACCATGAAGTACCTCGATCCCCGCAAGCTCCTCTTTCCTATGTTCAATGAAGTGGTGAGGACCATGTTCGAGTTGATGATCTATTATGAGGATGTGTGGAGGAAAAGGTCTCCTCAGAACAGGTACAGGTGCCTGGCCCACTATCACGGAGTCACCCCGCCCCCAACCCTGGTCAACCTGCAGAAGGTAAAGGAGCTGTTTTTCAGGGTCTATGAGGAGTGGCAAGGGGTCATAAAGGATCTGCTCCCCCTTGAACTCTTTCAAGAACTGCAGGGGGCCATAAAGGGAGGAGATGTGATGCTGGACATGGATCTTTGGTCCCGTCTGGTCTATGCCCTTGCTGCAGCTTACAAGAGGTTCAAGAATTCCCAGGTAATAGGGGCCCTCCGGGCCCTCTGGCTCGGAAGGTTCGTCACCTACGCCAAGGAGACTGAGGAGTTGGGAATCGAAGAGACGGAGAGGCTCCTGGAGGAACAGGCCAAGGTCTTTGAAAGGAACAAAGAATACCTGCTGAGGATCTTCTGAGGAGGTAGGAAATGGAAAAGGTGAAGGTGGGAATCCTCGGTGCCACCGGGATGGTGGGTCAGCGCTTCGTGCAGCTTCTGGCGAATCATCCCTGGTTCGAGATAACCGAGGTGGCGGCTTCCGAGAGGAGTGCCGGGGTCAGTTATCGGGAGGCCATGGAGGGGCGATGGAAGGTGGAGGGGGAAATCCCCCAGAAGGTGGCAAGGCTTAAGGTCAAGCAATGCACTCCAGATCTCGACTGCAGGGTGGTGTTTTCGGCCCTTGATGCAAGCGTTGCGGGTCCAATAGAGGAGGAATTCGCCAGGGAGGGATATGTGGTGGTGTCCAATGCCAGGAACCATCGCATGGACCCAGATGTCCCCCTTCTGATCCCCGAGGTCAACCCAGAACATATCGAGATCATCCCCAAGCAGAGGGAAAGGTGGCCCAAGGGAGGGTTTATCGTCACCAATCCCAACTGTTCGACCATAGGCCTTGTAATGGCCCTGGCCCCTCTGAAGGAGGCCTTTGGTTTGAAGAGGGTCATCGTGACCACCCTTCAGGCCCTAAGTGGAGCGGGATATCCGGGGGTGGCTTCCTTGGATATCCTGGACAACGTCATCCCCTTCATCTCCGGCGAAGAGGAGAAGGTGGAGAGCGAACCCCTGAAGATCATGGGGGAACTCCGTGAGGGGAAATTCGTCCCGGCCACTTTCAGCATCAGCGCTTCGTGCACGCGGGTGAACGTCCGCGATGGGCACCTGGAAAGCGTAAGTGTGGAATTCGAAAAGAAGGCCTCCCCCCAAGAAATCATCCGGGCATGGGAGGATTTCAACCCCCTCAAGGACCTCGGGCTCCCTTCGGCCCCCAAAAGGCCCATTATCTACCGTCCCGAAAGGGACCGGCCTCAGCCTTTAAAGGACAGGGATGCGGAAGGGGGGATGGCCTGCGTTGTGGGGAGACTTAGGCCCTGCAAGGTCCTCGATTATAAGTTCTTCCTGCTCAGCCACAACACCATAAGGGGAGCAGCGGGGGCGGCGGTACTGAATGCCGAATACCTCCTCAAGAGGGGCTATATACCGACCTGAATGGTCCTAAGTGTCATCCTCTCTGTCGTCGTCATAGGCCTGAGCGGCATGACCGCTCAGATCCTGTTGTTGCGGGAACTCTTCGTATCCTTCCTCGGCAACGAGTTGACCTTTGGCATTGTGCTAGGGGAGTGGATCCTCTCGGAGGCCCTGGGCTCGTGGTGGGGAAGGAAGAAAAAGTGGGAACTTCAGGACTTCATAAGGCTACAGATACTCTTTTGTGCTTCCCTCTTCTTAGGGCTGTTGCTGTCAAGGGATCTTAAGGCCGCAGTCTTTGACCCCTGGCGGGTCGGAGGATGTTCGGAAATCCTGCTCATATCCTTCCCCTCGGTCTTTTTGCCGGCCTTCCTCCACGGGGCCCTCTTTCCCGCCTGCTGCGCCCTGATGACCCAAAGGGCGAAGGAGGGCGTAGGCAGGGCTTATATCTGGGAAACCCTGGGAACAGTCATTGGGGCTGTAACGGCCGGTTTCTTCCTCCTGCGGGTCCTTAACCCCATGCAGATCGTACTCCTGCTCTGTGCCCTGCACCTGGGTGTATGCGCTTCCCTGGACAGGGAAAGGGCAGTGCCGTATCTGATCCTGTTTTGCCTCTGTGGTCCTTCGGCTATGCTCTTTGCCCCATCCTTTGAACGCCTTTCTTTAAAATGGCGCTTTCCGGGATATGACATCCTGGAGAACAAAAACTCCCCCTACGGTAACCTCTCGGTACTTCAAAGGGAAGGGGAGCTCTCCTTCCTCTTCAACGGCAAGCCCTTTGTGAGTCTACCCCATTACGACCCCTGGATCGAACTCCCGATGCACCTTCCCCTGCTCGTGCATCCCGACCCCAAAGAGGTACTCCTGATCGGTTCGGGGCTTGGAGGGAGGATATATGAGCTTTTAAAGCATCCGGTGGAGGAGATCGATTACGCCGAGCTCGACCCCGAGATCATCAGCCTCTTTAGACGCCATCCCACCCCCTTGACTTCCCAGGAACTCAACGACCCAAGGGTACGGTTGAGGAATATGGACGGCAGAAAATGGCTCATGACCTCGAAGGATCGTTATGATGTCATCCTCATCTCCCTCGGCTTTCCCTCGGATCTGCAAACCAACCGCCTCTTCACCCTCGAGGCCTTCCAGATCATGAAAGACCGGCTTCGAGACGGGGGCATCCTGTCCATGGAGCTGGAGGGGTCTTCCGTATACCTTGGCGATGAACTCAAGGGGATGTTATGTACGCTCATAAGCACTCTTCGCCGGGTCCTCCCTTACATAAAGGTCATCCCTGGGGAGATGACCCTCATTATGGCCTCCAGAAGACCTCTGGAAACCCCACCGGAACTCCTCAAGAAACGCCTCAAAGGGAGGAAAATCCAAACCCATCTGCTCACCCCTCAAATGATCCACTATCTGCTTTCCCCTGAAAGGGAGGGGTGGTTCCTCGGAGAGGTGACTCCCAATTGCCCCGCCAACAGGGATCTGCGGCCTCTTTTGGTCTATCGGACCTTGAGCTTCGAAGGCGCCCTTTATGATCCCGAACTTAAGGCGTTCCTTTCGAGATTTAAGCCTTGCGACAAAAGGACAATCTGGATACTTACCTCGGCCCTCCTTTTTGCCACCATGTCCCTGCTTCCCCGACGCAGGGGAATGCTCATCGCCATTGGGGTCACGGGTTTTTACGGGATGACAGGGGAACTCATCGTGATCTACATGTTCCAGACGGCCTTTGGCTATGTCTATCTTTGGATCGGACTGCTGCTTTCCGCCTTCATGTTGGGGGCCGCCTTGGGGGCCTTCTGGGGACAGAGGGTGAGAATCAAGAGGGGATTCACGATCTCAGAGGGTGCTATGGCGCTCTTCGCCCCCCTCCTCGGCCTGCTCTTGGGGACAAATCCTCCTGCAGGGGTTTACCTCTTGCTCAGCGGGATCCTGGGAGGGTTTGCGGGGTGGCAATTTTGTAGGGCAGCCAGTATCCAGGAAGGAAGGGCATCCCGGATCGGGGGGACCCTTTATTTTTCGGACCTGCTGGGGGGCCTCGTTGGGAGCCTCCTTTCCGGGGTGTTATTGTTGCCCCTGTGGGGTATAAAGGATTGTCTGGTGCTGATGGGGATAATAAAGGGGGTGTCCTTCCTGGGCCTGTCCCTGAGGAGTTAGATGGCAAAGGTCCTCATAACCGGTGCCACCGGCTTCATAGGGAGTCACCTCGCAGAGAGGCTCCTTGAAGAAGGGCACGAGGTCTTCGCCCTCATAAGGAGGAGAGGGCGGTGGCTCCCAAAGGGGGTGAAGGTGATCCATGGTGACCTCCGGGGGGAACTACCGGAACTCAAGGGGTTTGACCATGTATTCCATCTGGCTGCCCTGACGAGGGCCATAAAGCCCTCTCAGTTTTTCGAAGTCAACACCTTGGGTACCAAGTACTTACTTGAGAGGATATTAAGGGACGGAGGAGTTAGAGGGAGGTTCATCTTCCTCTCCAGCCTCTCTGCCCAAGGCCCGACCAGAAGGGGAGCCCCCCTTTCAGAGGATGTGCCTCCTCATCCCGTCTCCCCCTACGGATTGAGCAAGCTCATGGCGGAGGAGGCCCTGATGGCCTTCCGCTCCCAGATCCACATTGTGATCCTCAGGCCCGCCATAGTCTATGGTCCCAGGGACGAGTACATGCTGGAGTTCTTCCGCCTCATAAGAAGGGGAATCCTTCCCCTTCTTATGGATGAACAGTGGCTCAGCCTCTGCTACGTCCAGGACGTGGTGCAGGCCCTAATTTTGGCCTCCCAGAGGGATATCCCTTCCGGGGAAGTCCTCCTGATCTCGGATGGCCATCAATATCCTTTGCAAGGTATTGCCGATATGGTAGCTTCTATCCTCGGAGTCAGCCTCAGGAAGGTGAGGATCCCCTTGGTCTTTGCGAAAACGGTGGCCCTTTTATCGGAAATTCTTGCAAGGGCGAGAAAGAAGCCCCCTGCCTTCAACTTGAACAAATTCCGGGAGGCGGTCCAGGAGGCCTGGATCTGCGACATATCGAAGGCGAGGAGGCTTTTGGGATTTGAGCCAAAGTGGGGGCTAAGGGAGGGGCTCAGCCTCACCCTCTGCTGGTATCGCAAGCAAGGATGGCTTTAGGAGGCGGAGATGGATCTTTTTGAGAGGTGTTTCAGCTGGAAAGATGCAGAGGAAGCAAGGAGGGCCGGCCTTTACTTTCTCTTTCGCAAGATCGAATCGGCCCAGGGTCCTGAAGTGGTGGTCAACGGCCGAAGGCTCGTGATGGCCGGATCCAACAATTACCTGGGACTTACCAGCCATCCGAGGGTGAAGGAGGCCGCCATTCGTGCCGTTGAGCGTTATGGAACGGGCTGTGCCGGCTCGAGGTTCTTAAACGGCAACTTGGACATCATAGAGGAATTGGAGAAGAAGCTTGCTCAGTTCTTCCGAAAGGAGGCGGCCCTTGTATTCGCCACCGGTTACCAGACCAACCTGGGCATTATTTCTGCCCTTCTGGGACGGAGGGATGTGGCCATCCTGGACAAATACGATCATGCCTCCATAATCGATGCATGTCGCCTGGCCATGTGCCAGGTCAAAAGGTTCAAACACAACGATGTGAAGGACCTGGAGAGGATCCTTCAGGGGATCCCCGATGATGCGGGAAAGCTGGTGATAGTGGATGGGGTCTTCAGCATGGAGGGCGATATTGCCCCGCTTCCCGAAATAATAGAGGTCTCCAAGAGATACGGAGCAAGGGTGATGGTGGATGATGCCCATGGGGTGGGGGTACTGGGGAAAAACGGACGCGGTACAGCTGAGCACTTTGGGGTCGAGGATCAGGTGGACCTCATCATGGGTACTTATTCCAAAAGCCTTGCCACCATCGGCGGATTCGTGGTCGGGCCCAAGGAGGTTATAGAGTACATAAAGCACTTCGCCAGGTCCCTCATCTTCTCTGCTGCCATCGCCCCTCCCTTGGCTGCAGCGGCAAGTGCCGCCATAGACGTGATCATAGAGGAACCGGAGCGCAGGGAACGTCTCTGGAGGAACACCTGGAGGATGCTGGAGGGGTTCAAGCACCTGGGTTTCGATACCGGAAACAGCTCAACCCCTATAATCCCCGTCATAATAGGCGATATGATGAAGACCTTCAGGATGTGCGGACTTCTGGAGGAGTACGGGGTATTTGCCAACCCCGCCATCCCTCCCGCAACCCCTCCTGGAAGGGAACTCATAAGGACGAGCTTCATGGCAACCCACACCGATGAACACCTAGATAGGGTGCTGTGGGCCTTCGAAAAAGCCGGTAAGCAATTGGGAATTATCTGATGGCCCTGAAGGTAGTCGAGGTCCAGGACAAAGGGGATTTGAAGAGGTTTCTCGATCTTCCTTTCTCCCTTTACAAGAATGACCCCCTGTGGATTCCACCCTTAAGGTCATACGTCGCTTCCCTCCTCACAGCAAAACACCCCTTTTCGAATCATGCCCAAATAAGGAGCTTTTTGGCCCTGAAGGACGGCAAAACCGTGGGGAGGGTGGCAGCCATTGTGGATATGAACTTCATCGCCTATCACCAAAGTCCCACTGGATATTTCGGGTTTTTCGAGTCGGTAAATGACCTCGACGTCGCCCAGGCCCTGTTTGAGGTGGTGGAGGGGGAACTGAAGCGGGCTGGTATGACCAAGGTCATCGGGCCCATGAATCCATCCACCAATTACGAGTGCGGGATGCTCATAGAAGGATTCTCAACCCCTCCATTCATAATGATGCCCCACAATCCCCCATATTACCCCCGGCTTCTTGAGTCCATCGGGTTTCAAAAGGCCAAGGATCTTTACGCCAACCTCATAATCGGGGACGGCCGTACACCCGAGAGATTGCAAAGGCTGGCCCAAAGGGTGAAGACGAGGTTACACGGGATAAGGATCAGGGAATTGAGGGCCAAGCACCTGAGGGATGAAATAAAGCTCTTTGTGCAGATATATCATGAGGCCTGGGCCAAAAACTGGGGCTTTGTGCCCATGTCAGAGGAAGAAGTCGCCTTTTTGGCCAGGTCCATGAAGGACCTGATCATTCCTCAGCTGGCCCTCTTCTCCGAAACCCAGAAAGGGGAACCCATTGGGTTCATCCTTGCCATCCCCAATTACAACCCGGTGCTCAAGGCCATGGGCGGCAGGCTCACCCCGTGGGGAATCCTCAAGGCCCTGTGGGTGAAGAGGAAGATCACCGAGTTGCGGGTCCCCCTTTTCGGGATACGCCCTCCCTATCGCCTGAGGGGGATCGACGTCCTCCTCTACACCGAGGTGTTCAGGCGAGGGTGGCAAAGGGGATACAGATCAGCGGAACTCTCCTGGATCCTTGAAGACAATCACCTCATGCAGAAGGCTATCGAGGCAATGGGAGGAAGGCCTTACAAGAGATATCGCATATACCAAAAGGACCTGACATGAAGGGATTCCTCCTGATCTTCCTGCTCCTCCTTGCCACCCTTGTGCGGGGTGAGGAGGTTCCCGTTTATGGCGATGCCATTGTGATCGGCTCCATTGGAGATGCATCGGTGCTGATTCCCATGCTCGCCTCCGATAGCGCCTCCCATGACGTCTGTGACCTCATTTATAACGGCCTTGTCAAATACGATAAGGACCTGCGGCTTGTGGGCGACCTCGCTGAAGGATGGGAAATCAGTCCGGACGGGAAAACCATAACCTTTTACCTGCGAAGGGGTGTTAAGTGGCACGATGGCGTGGAGTTCACAGCGTGGGACGTGCTGTTCGGCTTCAAGACCATAACCGACCCCAAGACTCCCACCCCTTACTCAGGGGACTTCTTGGAAGTGGAGAGGGCGGAGGTCCTCAACCGTTACACCTTCAGGGTCACTTACAGGGAGCCCTTTGCGCCAGGGCTCGCAAGCTGGGGGAATCTGGTGGTGCTGCCAAGGCATCTTCTTGAGGGAAAGGACATAACCCGTAGCCCCTTGCGGAGGCATCCCATTGGCACGGGTCCCTATAAGTTCCTGGAATGGAGGACGGGGGAGAGGATTGTCCTTCAGGCCAACCCCGATTACTTTGAGGGTCGCCCTTACATAGATCGGGTAATCTTCAGGGTCATCCCCGATCCTTCGACGATGTTCATGGAGCTTAAGGCGGGCACCATCGACTGGATGGGTCTCACCCCGGTGCAGTACGCCCGTCAGACTTCGGATCCCGACTTCGTACGGAACTTCAAGAAATACAAATACCTGCCCTTCGCTTACACCTACCTAGGTTACAACCTCCGCCATCCCTTCTTCTCCGACAAGAGAGTGAGGCAGGCGATAAGCTATGCCATAAACAAGGAGGAGATCGTAAAGGTGATCCTCTTCGGCCTGGGGGTGGTGGCAACGGGTCCCTACAAACCGGGCACATGGTATTACAACCCCAACGTGAAGCGTTATCCCTATAACCCCGAGAAGGCGAAAAAGCTGCTGAAGGAAGCCGGCTGGGAGGATACCGATGGAGACGGCATCCTTGACAAGGATGGCCGGCCTTTCCGTTTCACGGTGCTTCTGAACTGGGGCAATACAGCGAGGCTCAAGACCGCGGAACTCATCCAGTGGCGACTGAGACAGGTGGGAATCGATATGAGGATAAGGGTCCTGGAATGGGCCACCTTCATCAACGAGTACATAGACAAAAGGCGCTTTGAGGCCGTCATCCTGGGCTGGTCCACGGGGGTTGACCCCGATCAGTACGACATCTGGCACTCCTCAAAGACGGGACCCAAGGAACTGAACTTCATCTCCTACCGGAACCCCGAGGTCGACCGGATCTTGGTTGAGGCCAGAAGGACCTTCGATCTCAAGAGGAGACAGAAGCTGTATTTCCGCTTCCAGGAGATACTGGCCGAGGAACAGCCTTACACCTTCCTCTATGTCCCCTATGCATTGCCGGCGATCCATGCCCGCTTCCGGGGGATAAAGCCCGCTTCGGCCGGGATAACCTACAACTTCATCCGCTGGTGGGTACCAAAGGAACTTCAGAGATACGGCAGGATCCTCCCCTAGCTGCAAAAGCCTATCATCTCCACGATCCCCTGCCGGATCATCATGACGGCAATGGCAGCGAGCAAGAGGCTCGTCACCTTGGCC
>CAYVAU010000009.1:0-36575 GCA_964448445.1 uncultured Thermodesulfobacteriota bacterium
GGGGGAGCTGCTCTGGGGGAAGGATCTCGAAAAGATAAGAGATCTCCAGACACCTGCGCATTATCCGCTCGGTCTCTTCGGACAGGGCTCGATTTTGCGAGAAACACAAAAAGGCCAGGCGATAAAGCCTCAGGTTCGGCGAGTCTATCTCTATATAGACTATGGCCTCGGACCTCCCCACCAAGAAGAGGCCCAGAAGGAGGACCATACAAATGAACTTACGGCCGAAACACAAGGCCCACCTCCATGGCCTTACCCCCAGGGGGTGGGGGGTAGGGTTCGGCTTTGTATACGGCCTGAAGCACCGACCGGTCAAAGATCGGGTTTCCGGAAGCCCTCTCAACCTCGGCCTCAAGCAGCTTCCCTGTGGGATCGATCTTTACCCTGATCACCGCGGATATATCCCGATCCAGAAAGCCCTGGGGTACAACCCAGAAGGCCTTAATCCTCCTTTCCAGCTGGGCCAGATATAGGTTAAATACCCCTCCCTTTGGGGGTTCGGCCACATCCTTCTTTTCCTTGATCTTCTTTTCTATCTCTCTTAAGGCCTCCTTATAGCGCCGTTCGAGTCTTTCCTCGGGGGTCAGGGCCTTGGTCGCCTTCCTCCTGGAAGGGGCCTTCTTTTTCACCTGTGCCTTCTTTACCCTGCGGGTGGCTTTGTGGCGGGAGGTCGAGGTCTTCACGGGAGCCCTCAACTCGATCAGGCTCACCCTGAGGATCCTGTCCCGGGGGATACTCGGCTTGAAGGGCTTAAGGGAAAAGACGAGGACCAGGTGCAGGGCCACCGACATAACCATGGCCCTGGCGAGGGGACTCCTTGTCAAACCCCTTGGGTCCATTGGCCTTTAGATACAAGCTCGACGAACCTTTGGGCAAGGGGAGTAAGGGTCCTGCCCCTGCGGGTCACAAGGTAAAAGGTCCTTTGGACCTCCCCGAGACCCCGGAGCCTGACCTCCAGTACGGTCCTTCCCAGCTCATCCCCTAAGGCCACATCCGATATCATCCCTATGCCGAGACCCGCCCTTATTGCCTCCTTGACCGCTGTGGTGGAGCCGAGCTCCACAGTCCTTCTCAAATCCGCGGGGTTGAAGCCCTTCTGCCTCAACGCCCTCTCGAAGACCCGACGCGTCCCCGAACCGGCCTCGCGGGTCAGAATGCCCTCCTGGCACAGTTCCTTCCATTCCACCTGCTGGCCAGCGAAGGGGTGGGATCTGGGGGCTGCAAGGATTATCCTGTCCTTGAAAAGGGGCCTGAACTGGAGCTTGTCCCCTTCCTTCTTCATCCCTACTATTCCCACTTCCGCCTCATTCTGCTCCACGGTCCTTATTGCCTCCAGCGAATCGGATACCTTAAGTGAGATCTTTGAAGAAGGAGCTTCCCTCAGCAGGAAAGGAAGGATCCGGGGAAGGAGGTACTCGCCCGGGAGGGTGCTTGCCGCAAGGTGTAAATCGCCCTTGAGGCCGTCAAGCCTCCTGAGGCTTTCCTTGGCCTGTTCCCTTAGAGCCAGCATCTTGCGCGCATACTGATAAAGGACTTCCCCCGCCGGGGTCAGCACGACCCTGCGCCCCAGGCGATCGAAGAGCCTGGTTCCCAAGGCCTTCTCCAGGGCCTGGATATGGGCCGTTACCGTTGGCTGGCTCAAAAAGAGGGCCTCTGCGGCGAGGGTAAAGCTGCCCAGTTCCGCCACCTTACAGAGGCTCTCCAGTTGCTTGAAATCCATCCTGTGGGAAGTTACCACAGGGATGAAAGACGGCGCAAGTCAAGGTCTTGACTGTTTGTAAGGGGGGGAGTATCCTTTTACTGGAACGCGGGGTGGAGCAGCCTGGTAGCTCGTCGGGCTCATAACCCGGAGGTCGCAGGTTCAAATCCTGCCCCCGCTACCAAGGCTTTATAATTCAAATCCCTTCTCCTTCAGGAATTCAAGAAAGACTTCTACTATTTTGGGATCGAACTGAGTTCCCGAACCCCTTTTGATCTCTTCGAGGGCCCTTTCCCGGGATAAGGCGGGGCGATAGGGGCGATCGTGGGTCATGGCGTCCCAGGCATCCACAACCGCAAAGATCCGGGCTGCCAGGGGGATTTCTTCTCCCTTCAATCCCCGCGGATACCCCTTTCCATCCCACCTCTCGTGGTGGCAGTAGGGGATGTCCAGGGCAGGTCTCAGGTAGGAGATGGGGTAAAGCATCTGGTAGGCATATTCGGGGTGTTTCTTCATGATCTCCCATTCCTGAGGGGTGAGCTTTGCAGGTTTCAGGAGGATGCTGTCGGGAATGGCCATCTTTCCCACATCGTGCAGCAGGGCACCGCGCCTCACGTGTATGATCTCCTCTTCTCCTATTCCCAACCTCCTGGCCAGTTCCACCGTGAGGTCTGTGACCCTCTGGGAATGCCCCTTCGTTTCCAGGTCCCTCAACTCCAAGGCCCTGGCCCATCCCTCGATGGTGGCATCGTAAGCGATCCGAAGCTCGGTATTGGCCCTTTCCAGGTTGGAAAACAGCCTGGCGTTGTCCACGGCGATGGAGGCCAGCATCGCGAGGGATTCCAGAAAATTCACCCATTCCTTGTCAAAGTCCAGGGGCGAGCGATGAAAGATCCCGAGGACCCCCAAGAGCCCTCCCTTCGCCACCATGGGCAGGGCCCCATAGCTTATGAAGTTCTCCTCCTCGAGGAGGGCCCTTTCGTCCTCGGTCAGATCCTTACAGCTTCTTGTGTCACGTACCATCACCGGATGGCGTCCGAGGGCTGCCTCTCCAACCACCCCTTCACCTGGTTTGAACCGGAGCACTTCAATTCTGTTGCCCCTGAATCCCCTTCCGAGCGAATATGTCAAGGTTGTGGATCCCTGATCGTAGGAAAAGACACAGGTTGCATCCACTTCAAGCTGCACGCTTACCTCATTAAGCAGCACCTTCAGGGTCACCCTCGGATCGAGGTTCGAGGTTATGGCGAGGTCGATGTCGTGGAGGGCCTGGAGCCTCTTTAAGCGCTTATTGGCCTCCGAAAGCAGAAAGGCATTTTCGAGGGCCGCTGAGGCCTGGTTGGAGAGGGCCGAGAAGGTCCGCAACCATTCGGACCCGAAGAAGCCCGGGGATTCGCTGTAAAGATTCAGCGCTCCATAGGGGCGTCCCTGCACTATTACGGGGAAGGCCGCGCTTGAACGAAAGCCGAAGGCCTCCGCAGTAGAACGCCAGGGGACAAAGACCGGATCGGACAGGATATCGTCAATAATTACCGGTGCCCCTCCCCTTATGGCCCGACCTGTGGGACCCTGCCCCTCAGGGGTCTCATCCCACCTGACCCTTATCCGCCGCGGATAGGGGTGGTCGGGAGGGTACTGGGCGAGGACCTCCACCTGGCCATCGGGCTCCGCCTTTCCAAACCAGGCGAGGCTGACCCCCAGGTACTCGACGCACATCTGCACGAAATGGTTCGCTACGGTTTCCTCATCGAGCCTCTCCATCAGCTTCCTGGAACCTTCGTAAAGGGCCATGAGCATGTTGAGCTGGCGCTGTATTCGCTCCTCGGCCTCCTTCTTTTGGGCTTCAGCCCGCAGGGCAAAGAGCCTGTTGGCCAGAATCCTCGAGAAATAGTTCAATATCTGCCTTTCCCGCTCGCCGATGGGCACCCCCCTCTCCATGAGGATCAGCACGAAATTGCCCTCCCTCTCCAGCGAGAAGGAAAAACCATTGGGGCCGGCAAGCCGGAGTCGAGCCTCCTTCAAGTCCTTTACGCCCCAGAGTTTAAGGGGGGAGGGTCTCTCGCGGGGTCCCATGGCTACGGCAAAACAGCGGATCCCGAAGAGCCTGACGGCCTTCTCCAGGGCCTCATTTAGGAGCTTTTCCTCCGATTCGCAGAAGCCAAGCCAGGCTATCTCGTAAAGGACCGAGATTTCCGACAGAAGGAGGTCTTCCTTTGTGCTCATCCCACTGGGGTTTCCTCGTGTCCTTTTCCCGCTACAGCGACAAGGACCGTCTTGTTGTGAAAAAGCGGGACGTCGAAGAAGCTCCCCACCTCCCCGAAGGTCAAGATCCCCATCATCGGAAGACCCGCACCGAGGACCTGCCCGATGGCCCCAAGCTCTTGCTGGAAGGCTTCTCCCATCAGGAGGTATCTGGAAATGCAATCAAAGACCATCACAAACAGGGGGCCCCTAACCTGCCCCAGGGCCCTCTCGGCCACCACCTTGGCCGTTTGGATGAGGTCCTGGGGTTCGCAGCTCATGATGTAACCAACGGCCCTCTCGGGGACTTCGGACACAAACTCGATGCTCCCATCGGGATGGGCGAGTAGGGGATCCCTGATGAGGAAATTGCCCGAAAGATCGGGAAAGCCCAGGGGGTGGCGCATGGCGAACTGGGCGAAGTTCTCCATGGAGATGCCCCCGAGGTGTCTGGAATAAGCCGTGAAGGCATTCTCCCCATTTATCTCGAAGACCCTCTTGCCCTGAGCACGGGTTATGACCAGGATGTCTCCTATGGGCTTCCACCCGTGTCCGATGGCCAGCCCTATAGGGAGCCCATCCAGAAGGGCTGCCGCCATGGCATCGCTCAAAACCCCCTTTTCGGTGAACTGATAGGTCCTGAAGAACTTCAGGTTATCTCCGGCCCCACCTCCTGCAAAGCGAAATCGCGGCCCCATCACCTCGTAGAGGCCCCTTATGGCTTCAGCCACATTTGTGCTGAATCCATCGGGGAAGACAAAGACCGTGCCCTTATCGATCCCACTTTCGAGCAATTCCTCCCCCACAAGCTGACCGGTCCGCCTCGGATCCCTGCTCAGCTCCCCCTTAAGGGAGGTGGCCACCCTCAGGCCTTCCCCCGAAAGGGTGAGCACTGCCACCGCCTGGGTGAGTACCTTCCTTCCCACGATGAGTCCTCCGCAACAGAATCCCGCAATCCTGGAACCCTTGACCCCCGTCCGGACCCCCCTGAGGACTTCCTCGTGGTCATAGGAATCGCTGGTGAAGAGGAAGGTCAGAACCGGTTCCCCCGACACCTCCAGGGCCTGAGCCAGGGCCTCCTCAACCGCCCTCTGCCCCTCCTTCTGGGTGCTGTAGCCGATACCGACTTTGAAGGACATCGTTTTCCCTTCTTTTGGTTTGTGGGTAAATTTATAACAATTTTTGAGATACCTGACAAGTTGACGCCCGATGGACCCTGTGATGAAATTCCACTGTGAGTGGGGTGTTTCTCCTTCTGGCCCTTGTCTTTTACTGCCTCTCCAGCGGCCTTTACCTGCTGAACCTGCTTGGGCGCAGGAGGGTGAAGGCGGAATGGCCCCTCATGTTCGGTTTTCTCTTTCACCTTGCCAGCCTCCTTTCTTCTTCCCTTGAGCGCCAGCGGTTTCCGCTTCTTGAGCTCAAGGAGACCCTCTCGGTGCTCGGGTGCATGCTGGTGGGGCTCCACCTTTTTTTCAGCAGGCGCATAAGGCTTGAGGGTTTCGGCTGTTCCATATCCCTTTTGGCCCTGGCGTTTACGGCAGCCGCCTATTTTGTTCCCATTAAGCTCAGCGGGGTCCCGGAGATCCTGGAGACCTTCTGGTTCCCCTTGCATACGATCACGTGTTTTTTGGGCATGGGGGCCTTCGCCCTGGCCTTCTGCGCAGGGGTCCTCTATCTACTGCAGGAGAGGATGATAAAGTCCAAAAAGTTTGGAAATACCTCGAGGTTTCTGCCGTCCCTCGATTCCCTGGATCGGGTTAATCACTGTGCCATGGTCGTCGGTTTTCCCCTTCTGAGCGTCGGGCTTTTAAGCGGTGCCCTTTGGGCCAACTACAGCCTTGGGGGGCTCCCCTTTGGGGATCCGAAGGTGATCCTTTCCGCCCTGACCTGGATGACCTATGCGATCCTCGTGCATCAGAGGTTTCTGGTGGGCTGGAGGGGCAGAAAGGCTGCCGTTTTGGCGATACTGGGCTTTTTTGCCGTCATGTTCACCTTCATAGGGGTCAACCTGTTCATGGGTGGACATCACTCGGCCATTTCGGGGCTTCGGGGATGATGGAGGAGTTAACCCTTTTGGGGCTGAGCCATAAGACCGCCCCCCTGGAGGTGAGGGAAAAGCTCGCCTTCTGGGGGACGGATGATCTAAGCGATGCCCTGGACTCCGTTTCCTTTATCCCGCAGATCAGAGAGCTGGTGATCCTTTCCACCTGCAACAGGGTGGAGGTCTATGCCGTCTTGGATCGGCCTGAGGAGGGGGAGGGGGTGCTCCTGGAATTCCTCTCTCAATGCCGGGGGGTTCCCGAGGAGGATTTCAGGGGGTTTTCCTACTTTAAGAGGGCGGAGGAAGTGGCCAGGCACCTCTTTTCGGTGGCCTCAAGCCTCGATTCCATGGTTGTGGGCGAACCCCAGATCCTGGGGCAGTTGAAGGAGGCCTACACCCTGGCGGTGGAGCGGGGCACGGTTGGGTTCCTACTGCACAGGCTCTTTCAAAGGGCCTTTTTCGTCGGAAAGAGGGTCAGGAGGGAGACGGCCATAGGCGATGGGGCGATTTCGGTCAGTTATGTGGCCGTGGAACTGGCCAAGAAGATCTTCGGAGACCTGCAGGACAAGAGTGTGCTCATCGTTGGGGCGGGGGAGATGTGTGAGCTTGCGGCAAAACACCTCAGGGCAGCAGGGGTTAGGACCCTGCGGGTTGCCAACAGGACGTGGCAAAGGGCCCTTGACCTTGCCCAAAGGATGGGAGGAGAGGCCGTTCCCTTTGAGGGGCTGAGGAATTTCCTCGGGGATTCGGACATCGTGCTGAGTTCCACGGGGGCTTCAAGGCCGATAATACTTAAGGACGACGTATCCATGGCCTTGAGGAGGCGCAAGGGAAGGCCGATCTTCTTCATAGACCTGGCCGTTCCCCGGGATATCGACCCCGGTGTCAATGAACTGTCCGATGCCTATCTTTACGACATAGACGACCTGAAAGCGGTCGCCCAGGAAAATGCCAGGGATCGTCTCAAGGAGGCGGAAAGGGCCCGGGAGCTGGTCGAGGAGGAGGTGGAGAAGTTCACGAGGTGGTATAGGTCCCTGGAGGCAGCTCCCACTATAAGGGAACTCAGGGAGTGGGCCGAAAGGGTAAGGGAAAGGGAGCTCCAGGACGCCTTAAAGGGCCTGGACCTTGATGAGAGGGACAGGGAGCGAATAGAGAGGATGAGCCACAGGATTTTGAACAAACTGCTTCATCCTGCGATCGACTTCCTCAAGCATACGGCCGCCAATGGTCGTGGGAAAGAGTACGTGGAGATGGTGAGGTGCCTTTTCGGTCTGAGAGAACCCTGAAGTTTTTTTCCCTCCTTCTCCCCTTCATCCTGCTCATCTGCGGGGTCTGTTGGCCTCTCAGCCTGAGGGATGAGAAGAGGATAGGAGAAGAGCTCTACCGCAAGCTCAGCAAGAAACTCCATTTCGTGTCCGATCCCCTGATAGGACTTTACGTGAGGGAGGTCGGACAGAGGATCGTTGAGGCCTCAGGAGACAGGCGTTTCCATTACCGGTTTTTCGTCATCGAAGGGAACCAGCCCAATGCCTTCACCATCCCCGGGGGCTATGTCTTCGTGAATACGGCCCTCCTGAACATGGTATCTTCTGAGGACGAACTGGCAGGGGTCCTGGCCCATGAGGTCTCGCACTCGGTCCTCCGGCATGTGTCCCGCATGTTCGAAGGGGCCCGCAGGGTGTCCCTGGCGAGCCTTGCTGCCCTTGTGGCGGGGATGCTCCTTGCCAAGGAACCGAAGGCACAGGGGGCAATAGCCGCCGGCACAGCCGCAATGGCCCATTCCCTCATCCTCAAGTACAGCAGGGATCACGAGTTCGAGGCCGATCAGCTGAGCCTTAGGATCCTGCAGAAGGCCGGATACAGCCCGCAGGGTCTTGTGAGCTTCCTGAGGAGGATATACCGCTGGAGCAAGACCATCTCGGTGGAGATGCCCGTTTACCTCAGCACCCATCCCGCGATCCCCTCAAGGATAGCTTATCTTGAAGCCCATGCCGGTTCCCATCCACCCACCGAAACCCTCGCTTTCAAGAGGATCAAGGCCAGGCTCAGGTTGTTGCAGAGGGGTCCGGAGGAGGTCCTTGAGGACCTCTCCGAGAGGGAGGACCTCGGGGCAGATGAGCTCTACCTTTTGGCCCTGGCCCTTATAAGAAAGGGGAACCATCGGGAGGCTATGAAGGCCTTAAAGAAGATGCTTGGGCTTTCCCCCGGGGATCCCTATGCCGAAAGGGAGCTGGCCCTTTTGCTCATCTCCCTCAAGGAGTTTGACAGCGCAAAGGGCTTCTTGGAGGGTGCCCTCCGCGCTTTCCCCGGGGATCCCGATCTGGTCCTCGCCAAGGTCAACGCCCTTCTTTTTGAGGGGAAGACGGAGGAGGCGATAGCCTTCTGTCGGGCAGCTGTGGAGAAGGTTCCCCAGGAGACCTTCCTTTATAAGGTTCTCGGGGAGCTCTTTCAGAAGGCCGGCAACGAAGTCCTCTCCCACGAAAACTTCGGTCTCTATTTCATGAAAGAGGGCAATAGGGAGGCCGCCCTTTACCACTTCCAGAAGGCCCTAAAATTGAGCCGGGGGGAAGAAAGGGAGAGGATCAGGAGGAGAATCGAGGCCCTTAAAGGGTCTTAAAGGAGGTATCCATGCGGGTGCGAAATCCCAACGTTCAACGCATCATCGAGACCCAGGTCAAGAGCTGGTTCGGCGATCTCACCTCCCCTGAGGTCCAGAAGCAATGGAAGCCGCCCATTTTGCTGTCGAGGGAACGAGGGACGGTGGCCGAGGAGGTCACCGAAAGGCTCTCCTCAAGGCTTGGCTGGCCTTCCTACGATAAGGAGCTGATCCTTCAGATCGCCGAGGCGGCAAAGGAGAATCCCAAAAGGGTGGAGTTCCTGGATGAGAAATCCAGGGAGATCTTCTGGGAGTACACTGAAGTGTTTTTGAGATCGGCCAAGGTGCTACAAGATGAATATGTGGTTTACCTGAAGAGGTTCATCAGAACACTGGGGCGCATCGGAGGATGCATAATAGTGGGCCGGGGGGCCAACTTCATCATAGAGCCCGATAAGGCCTTAAGGGTCAGACTCGTAGGGAGACCCGAGGGATGGAAGGAGGCCTTCATCAGGCGTTATGAGGTGAGGGAAGAGGAGGTGGAAAAGGCCATAGAGGAGTGGAACAGGGAGCAGAGGCGGTTCATAAGGAAATATTTTGGTGCGGATCCTTCCGACCCCCACAATTACGATGTGGTGATAAACCTGGATTACCTCGACTGGGAGAAGGCCTCCGAGCTGATCCTTATGACCTACAGGCTGAAGTTTCCCTCGGTCAACATAGTTGGTTGAGACCACAGGTTATGACCTGGCCTTCACGGGAACCGCTACGGTAAACGGTGATACCCTTGCAGCCGAGCTCATAGGCCAGGAGGAAGGCCTCAGCCACTGCCTCAGGAGGGGCATCCGGAGGGAAGTTTATAGTCTTTGAGACGGCGTTGTCGGTGTGGCGCTGGAAGGCCGCCTGGATCTCGACGTGCCTTCTGGGTGGGATCTGAAAGGCCGTCACGAAGAGCTTTTTGTAACGTTCATCCACAGGGGCATCCGGGGGAATGGATCCCCGCTTGAGGATCTCCTCCTGTATCCCTTCGGGGAGGAACCGTTCCCGCTGCAGAAACTCCGAGAAGATTGGATCAACGTTGAAGACCTCCAGGTCCCCCAGCATCCTCTTGGTATAGGCAAGGGCAAAGAGGGGTTCGATCCCCGAGGAGCAGTTGGCGATGATGCTTATCGTGCCCGTTGGGGCGATGGTGGTGAGGGTGGCATTCCTTAAGGGTGGTTCGCCCCTTTGGGCATATATGCTTATGGGGAAATTGGGGAAGGGGCCGCGCTCCTTGGCGAGTTTCCGGGAGGCCCTCCTTGCCTCTTCCTTTATGAAGGACATCAGTTCTTCGGCAACCCTGACGGCCTGCTCCGAATCATAGGAGATCCCCAAAAGGATCAACATATGGGCAAACCCCATGACCCCGAGGCCGATCTTGCGGTTGGCCTTGCAGATCCTCTCTATGGCCCTGAAGGGATAACGGTTCACTTCCAGGACATCGTCCAGGAACCTCACCGCTATGTGGACTACCTCTGCGAGTCTGTCCCAATCGATTTCGTAACCCACCGAGGACCTCTTCAGCACCTTCACCAGGTTTATCGATCCGAGGTTACAGGCCTCATTGGGCAAAAGCGGCTGCTCGGCGCAGGGATTGGTGGCCTCAATCCTCCCCAGGGAAGGGGTGGGGTTTGTGCGGTTTATGGTGTCCAGGAACAGCGCTCCCGGTTCGCCGTTCTCCCAAGCGCACTGGACCATCAACTCGAAGATATCCCGGGCCTGGACCTTCAGGACCTCCCTGCCGTTGCGGGGGTTAACAAGGGGAAAGGGCTTTCCGTTCCTTAAGGCCTTCATAAAGGCATCGGTTATCCCCACCGAGAGGTTAAAGGTCTGCATCTCCCTGGGGTCCCTTTTGAGGGTGATGAACTCCCTGATGTCGGGATGATCGACCCTCAAGACCCCCATATTGGCCCCCCTACGGGTTCCCCCCTGTTTTATGACCTCGGTGGCCATGTTGAAGACCCGCATGAAGGAGACCGGTCCACTTGCCACACCGTGGGTTGAGGCGACCACATCGCCCCGGGGCCTGAGGTTGCTGAAGGAGAAACCCGTGCCGCCTCCGGACTGGTGGATGATGGCGGCCCTCTTTAGGGCCGTGAAGATGGAATCGAGCGAATCCTTAACCGGGAGGACGAAGCAGGCTGCCAGCTGTCCGAGCCTCTTGCCGGCGTTCATGAGGGTGGGGGAATTGGGCAGAAAGACAAGTTCGGACATTATCTGGAAGAACCGCTCAGCCCATTCCTCCTGCCTCCCGTCCCCCAGGATCCCCTCGGCCCTGGCCACATGGCGGGCCACCCTCAGGAACATCTCCTCAGGGGTCTCCACGGGATTGCCCCTGGGGTCCTTTTTCAGATAACGGGCCTCAAGGACCTTCCTGGCGTTCTCACTCAGCCTGACCAAGGGCCACCTCCTCCTTCCCCAGGAGTCTCCTGTACCAGAGGAACCAGGGGGTGTCCAAGAACCCTATGAGGTTTTTGGAGAAAACCTGGCCGAGGATGAGGGTCCCGACGGGAGCGATACCCCAGAAGGCCAAAATGACAAAGAGGATGCTGTCCAGGGTCAGGTTCAGCAGATCGCTTCCCATGCTCCTCAACCAGGCCTTCTCAGGATATTTGGTCTTAAGCCACGAGAAGATGCGCGCATCCACAAGCTGGCATATGAGGAAGGCTGCCCAGGAAGCCCCCGTTATCCTCACCCCCTGGGAGAATATCCGCTGCCATGATTCCTCAAGCTCAAAGAAGGGGGCAGGAGGAAGGGTCCTCACTAGCAGAATCAGGAGCACCATGAGCACTTGGGTGAGGAAGGCGATGAAGATGGCCCTCTGTGCGGCCTTGAAACCATAAGTTTCGTTTATCATGTCTATGGCCTGGGCCACGAAGGGATAGAGGAACACGGCCCCAGGGGCATATAGGGTATAAAAGCCGAGGGGAAAAGCCACAATCCGCGTTGCAAGGATCTGAGATAAGGCGAGGTACAGGCAGTAGAAGGCCACAAGGGTGGCCAGACCCATATGAGGCCAGCGCTTTACAACCTTGGCACTTATCCAGGTGACCAGGGTCAACGCCATCGCCCAGTAAAGCCAGACCATTTCCCCCTCCAATTGACGATGGTCAGGGGCCTCTTCTATAGTATAGGCCGAGGGATGACCTCAGGAAAGGAAGGCAGGGGATTGGAGGAGCTGCTGGCATCCTTTTTGGAATTTCTGTCCTATGAGAGGGGAAGGTCTGCTGAGACGCTCAGGAGTTACAGGGCGGATCTGGAGGATTTCCTGGCCTTTGTCAGGGACAACGAGCTTGAGGATCCGCAGGAGATCACCCATTTGCACATAAGGCTTTATCTTGGGACCCTGGCCAAAAGGGGGCTCAAGAAGAGTTCCATCTGCAGGAAGCTCTCGGCCCTGAGGGCCTTTTTCAAATGGCTCAAGAGGGAGGGGATTCTCAGGGCAAATCCCGCCAAGGTCATAACGACTCCGAAGTACAGCCGTTCCCTTCCCCGCTTTTTGACGGAAGAGGAGGCCTTCCGATTGGTGGAGGCCCCCCAAGGTGAGGCTCCCTTGGAGATCAGGGATAGGGCGATCCTGGAGTTGCTTTACTCAAGTGGGCTCAGGGTCGGGGAGTTGGTGGGGTTGAGGCTGGGCGATGTGGACCTGAGGGAAGGGCTTGTGAGGGTTAAGGGGAAGGGCGGAAAGGAGAGGCTTGTCCCCATGGGAAGGACGGCAAGGGAGGCCCTGAGGGAGTACCTCCGGGTGAGGGAGGCCCTGAGGCCTCAGGGGGAGGCCCTCTTTCTTAACCGCTGGGGGAAGCCCTTGAGTGCCCGCTGGATCCAGCGGAGGATAAAGGATTATGCCCTGAAGGGCGGGATCCTGAAGCCGGTGAGCCCCCATCTGTTGCGACACACCTTCGCCACACACCTGCTTGACCGGGGAGCCGACCTCAGGGCCATTCAGGAGCTGCTGGGGCATTCGAGGCTTTCGACCACCCAGCGCTACACCCACGTCACCACCACTCGCCTGATGGAGGTTTACAGACATGCCCATCCGAGGGCTAAGAAATCCCTTTAAAGGGACGACCATCCTCTGTGTGAGGCACGGGGGAAGGGTGGTCATGGCAGGGGATGGCCAGGTCACCCTTGGGGAGACGGTTATAAAACAGAGGGCCAAGAAGGTCAGGAGGCTTTACAGGGACAGGATCTTGGCGGGATTTGCCGGGGCCACTGCCGATGCCTTCACCCTGTTTGAGCGTTTTGAGGGGAAGCTGGAGCAATACAACGGCAATCTCCTGCGCTCGGCCGTGGAACTGGCGAAGGATTGGAGGACCGATAGGGTGCTCAGGCGCCTTGAGGCCCTACTGCTTGTGGCCGATCGCGAGCATTCCCTCATCATATCGGGCACGGGAGACGTGGTGGAGCCCGATGATGGGATCGTTGGGATCGGCTCAGGGGGTCCATATGCTGAGGCGGCAGCAAGGGCCTTGGCGAAGTATTCCGACCTTTCGGCCCGGGAGATCGCCGAAGAAGCCATGAAGATTGCCGCTTCCCTGTGCATTTACACCAACCAGGAGATCGTCTTGGAGGAGCTATGAAGGAGGAAGGGAGGGCCCTCCCTGTGGCCATACAGCAACAGCAGATGCTCACCCCGAGGGAGATCGTCAGGGAACTGGACAAATACATAATAGGCCAGGAGGAGGCAAAGAGGGCCGTGGCCATAGCCCTGAGGAACAGATGGCGCAGGCAGCAAGTGCCCAAGGAGTTGCGTGATGAGATAGCCCCGAAGAACATCCTCATGATCGGCCCCACGGGGGTTGGAAAGACCGAGATATCGCGGCGTTTGGCCAAACTTGCCCAGGCCCCCTTCATAAAGGTGGAGGCATCTAGGTTCACCGAAGTGGGTTATGTCGGAAGGGATGTGGAGTCGATAATCCGCGACCTGACCGAGATCGCCGTGAAGATGGTGCGGGAGGAGGAAGAGGCCAAGGTCATGCAAAAGGCCCGGGAGCTGGCAGAGGAGAGGGTCTTGGATTTGCTGTTGCCCCCTGGTCCCCCTCCTCCGTCGCTACAGGTCACCTCCTCCACGGTCGACTCGAGGCCCAGGACGAGGGAGCGCTTGAGGGAGATGCTCAAACGGGGTCTTCTGGACGACAGGGAGGTGGAAATCGAGGTCGAGGAAAAGGTCTTTCCCATGATAGAGGTCTTCGCTCCCCCGGGTATGGAGGAGATGGAGCAACTGAAGGAGATGCTCTCTGGTCTCTTTCCCAAGAAGAGTCGCAGGAAACGGGTGAAGGTATCCGAGGCCCTGGAGATCCTCACGCGCCAGGAGGCGGAAAAACTCATCG
Source organism: uncultured Thermodesulfobacteriota bacterium (assembly GCA_964448445.1). Taxonomy (GTDB): domain Bacteria; phylum Desulfobacterota; class B13-G15; order B13-G15; family B13-G15; genus B73-G16. The sequence goes on from CAYVAU010000009.1 coordinate 13,947, forward strand.
ACATGAACGCCGTGGTCAAGAAGGCCGTGGAGCGGGTGGAGCAGTCCGGTATCGTGTTCATCGACGAAATAGACAAGATCGCAAGCCGGGATGTGACCCATGGCCCCGATGTGTCCCGCGAAGGGGTACAGCGGGATCTTTTGCCCATAATCGAAGGAACGACCGTCATGACCAAATACGGGATGGTCAAGACCGATCACATCCTGTTCATAGCTGCAGGGGCCTTTCATGTCTCCAAACCTTCGGACCTCATCCCAGAATTGCAGGGACGGTTTCCCATAAGGGTTGAGCTCAAACCCCTGGGGAAGGAGGAATTCATAAGGATCCTCACGGAGCCCGAAAATGCCTTGACCAAGCAATACGTGGCCCTTCTGGCTACAGAAGGCGTCAAGCTCACCTTTACAGATGATGCAATCTCGGCCATAGCTGAGATTGCGGCAAAGATCAACGAACGAACCGAGGACATAGGGGCCAGGAGGCTTTACACGGTGATGGAGAAGCTCCTTGAGGATGTCCTCTTTGATGCCCCCGATATGCAGGGTCAGGAGATGATCATAGACTCCAGGTACGTGAGGGAGAAACTGGAGGAGTTCGTCGAGGACGAGGACCTCTCGAGGTATATCCTGTGAAGGAAGATTTCACCCAAAAGGCCAGGATTTTGGTGGAAGCCCTCCCTTACATCCGCCGATTTTACGGCAGGACCATCGTGATCAAATACGGGGGAGGAGCCATGGCCCAGGGGGGGCTTGAGGAGGCCCTGGCCACGGACGTGGTCCTCATGTGGTATGTGGGGATAAGGCCCGTGGTGGTCCACGGCGGTGGGCCCCAGATAGGCCAGCTGCTCAAGCGCCTGGGGAAGGAGTCGACCTTTGTAGGCGGAATGCGGGTGACCGATCCCGAGACCATGGAAGTGGTGGAGATGGTCTTGGGGAAGATCAACAAAGATCTCGTCTCCCTCATAAATAGACATGGGGCAAAGGCCGTGGGCTTAAGCGGTAAGGACGCCGAACTTATAAAAGCCAAAAAGCTCACCAGGCCCGATATGAACCTCGGTCTCGTAGGAGAGGTCCAGCAGGTGAACGTGGAGGTGATAGAGGCCTTACAGAAAGGGGGGTTTGTCCCCGTCATTGCCCCCGTTGGGGTGGGAGAGGGAGGGATTGCCTACAACATCAACGCCGACATCGTCGCTGGGGCGGTTGCCGGGGCCCTGAAGGCGGAAAAGCTGATCCTTTTGACGGACGTCCCGGGGGTGATGGACCGGGAGGGAAAGCTTTTGAGGAGCCTCACCGCGCAACAGGCCACACTCCTGATCCAGGAGGGGGTGATACAGGAGGGGATGATCCCCAAGGTGCAGTGTTGTCTTGAGGCCCTGGAGATGGGGGTGGGGAAGGCCCACATAGTCAACGGCACCATACCCCATGCGATGCTCCTTGAGATCTTCACCGACAGGGGGATAGGAACGGAGATAGTACGATGATCGCCTCCATAGAGGAAGCCAATCGTTACATTATGCACACCTATGATCGCTACCCCCTGCTGCTGGTCAAAGGGGAGGGCACAAGGGTTTGGGATTCGGAAGGGAGGGAATACATCGACTTTCTGTCGGGGATAGCCGTCTGTAACCTCGGACATTGTCACCCCAAGATCCTTGAGGCCATAAGGGATCAGGCCAGCAAACTCCTTCACGTCTCCAACCTCTTTTATACCCTGCCCCAGATCGAGCTCGCCAGAAGGATCTGCGAGAATTGCTTTGGCGACAAGGTCTTTTTCTCCAACAGCGGGGCAGAGGCCAACGAGGCAGCCATCAAACTCGCGAGGAGATGGTCGAGGGAACATCTCGGTCCCGGGCGTTACAAGATCGTCACCATGAAGGGGTCCTTCCACGGCAGGACCCTGGCAACGCTGACGGCCACAGGACAGGAGAAGTTCCACCGGGGCTTCGATCCCCTTGTGCCCGGCTTCAAGTACTGCCCTTACGATGACCTGGACGCCCTCTGGGAAGCAATAGATGACAGAACCTGTGCGGTTATGCTCGAGCCCATCCAGGGTGAAGGAGGGGTTCGGGTTCCTTCGGAGGGATACCTGAAAGGGGTAAGGGAGATATGCGACCAGAAGGGGATACTGCTGATCCTGGACGAGGTCCAGACGGGAATGGGCAGGACGGGGCGACTCTTTGCCTACCAGCACTGGGACATTCAACCCGATATAATGACCCTGGCCAAGGCCTTGGGAGGTGGGCTGCCCCTTGGGGCAACGGTGGCAAGGGATTACGTTGCCGAGGCCTTCGGCCCCGGAGATCACGCCTCCACCTTCGGGGGAAATCCGATAAGCTGCAGGGCAGGCTGTGTGGTCTTTGAAGAGCTGCTCGAAGGGGGCGTGCTCGAAAATTGTCAGAGGATGGGGGAATACCTCATGAAGGGGTTAGAGGACCTGGCCTCGGACCTGGGCAGGATTAAGGAAGTCAGGGGAAAGGGACTGATGATCGGGGTTGAGCTGCAGGGGCCTTGGGCAAAGGATGTGGCAAGAGGATGCCTTGATCGGGGGATACTGCTCAACGCCCTCGGGGAGGAGGTCTTGAGGATCATCCCCCCCTTGGTCGTGAGCCGGGCAGACTGCGATCGCTTTCTGGAAGTGCTCCGCGAGGTCCTCAGGGGGATTTAGACCAGGGGAAGTTCCTCCAACATCTTCCTCAATTCCCTTCGGAATTCCCCCTCCACTTCCTCGATGACCACATTCCATCGGGGATGTAGCCTGGGGTTCGGGTCTACTGCTGTACCCCTTATGCCCTTTTTCTGGAGGGCCTGAAACAGTTCCTGCTTGAGGGCCTCCTCTTCCACCTCCCGCCTTTTGCGATACCGCTCAAGTAGTTCCTCCACCCTTTCCAAACCCCCTTTCCCGAAGAGGGTCTCAAGCCCCCTTCGGTAACGCTCCGTCAGTCCCTCCTCTAGGGAAACGTTCTCCGAAAGGAGCCGGAAGAACTCCTCAAGACCCGTCTCCCCAAGCCCTTTGAACTCTTCCTTCAAATTCTCCCAGTTTCTCTCGTCTCCCCGAAAATAGGGAAAAAAGAGCCTCTTTGCCTTCTCCCTCTCCTCTTCCCTCTGGAAACGCTCCCTATCCTTCTGAGTGACCTCCATCCCCTTCAGCTTCTCCATCACCAGTTCCCAAGTGCTCTTGATCTCTCCCATCATTTCCTCCCTTCAAAAATAGACCATGACGGTCCTTGAAATCTCACTTTCATTCCCTTCGGGGGAGGCATCCACTGCCGTCACCCCATACACCCAGCAGCCCCTCTCAGGGGGCCTGTCGTAAAAGAAGGTTTCCCGGATGGGAAAATCGGTGATCCTTTTCAAACCTTTGCCACACCTCCCCCTCCAGACATGATAGCCCCTGATGGGCTCTGCCTCCACAGGAAACCAATCGACCTCCACCCTATCCTTCACCTTCATCGCAACAACCCCGGAAGGAGGAGGCGGGGGCACCAGGTCCCTCGGCGTCGCACACACCTCTTCTGAGCTCCTTCCCTCAATGACAATCCCCTCACTCCACACCACACCCCTTACGAGGTAACAGAAGGTGATCCCGTTGCGAAGCCCCCGATCCAGAAACTCCTCACCGGGAAGGAGGACGATCGGATCCGGAGGATAGGGTTCCCCTTTTTTTCGTCTGTAAACTGCATATCCTTCGGCTTCAGACACCGGCGACCACCACAACCTGATGCACCTGTCGCCACCTCTGGCCTCCAGCTGTGCCGGCGGTGGCGGAGGGGTCCTCCATCTGAGGACCAGATCTCTAGAGGGTTTGCCCTGATAGCCCCAGCGATTCTCACCCCGTATTCGGAAGATCAAGGTCTTGCCCTCCCCTGGAGGTTCTACTTCCCAGCGATATCTCTTCCCCTTGAAGGGGATCCTGGCCACGGTGACGAAATCCCCCGGACAACTTGCACACCCCTCCCTCATGAGGACCACAAAATAGGCCAGATGCTCGCTATCTTCTGGAGGGGACCACTCAAGGAAGGGCCTACCCTCCCTCACCTTAACAGAAGCCCCTCTCGGCGGATCGGGCAACAACAAATCCGGTGGCCTCGGAGGGGATTTGACACCACAGCCAAGGGCGAAAAGCAGCAGGAAAAGGATGCCCCTCAAAGGCCGAGCTCCTCCTTGGCCTTCCGGATGGCCCCTTTGACGCACTCGGGAGAGGTACCCCCGGGAAGGCTCCGCCTCCTCAAGGCGTGATGGGGATCAAGCCACAGCAGGACGTCCTCCTCCAGGAGCTCCGAAAACCCCCGAAGCTCCTTGAGGCTGATCTCCTTCAAGTCCTTTCCCTCTTCCTCACAATGCCTCACGATCTGCCCGGCTATACGATGGGCTTCCCTGAAGGGAAGGCCCTTATGGACGAGGTAGTCGGCCAGTTCCGTGGCCATGGCGAAGCCCCCTGAGGCCGCCTGCTCAAGCCTCTCCTTCCTGATCCCCAGCCCCTCCAGCAGGGGTACCATTACCCTGAGGACCCCCTGGAAGATGTCGGAGGCCTCAAACAGCGGTTCCTTGTCCTCCTGAAGATCGCGGTTATAAGCCAAGGGAAGGCCTTTAAGGGTGGTGGCCAAAGCCACGAAGGCCCCGATTACGCGGCCTGTCTTTCCCCTCACCAGTTCAAGCACATCGGGATTCTTCTTCTGGGGCATGATGCTTGAGCCGGTACAGAACCCCTCCGGGAGTTCCACGAAACCGAATTCATCCGAGGACCACAGGATCAGGTCCTCGGCCATTCGGCTGAGGTGTATCATGCAGATGGAGACAGCGGAGAGATATTCCAGGACGAAATCGCGGTCAGAGACGGCATCGATGCTGTTCTCGCTGATCCTGGAGAACCCCAGGAGTTCGGCCAAAAAGTTCCTGTCAATGGGAAAGGGATTGCCCGAGAGGGCCGAGCTGCCAAGGGGCATAACGTCCACCCGCCTCTGGCATTCAGAGAGCCTTTCGCTGTCGCGTTTGAGCATCTCGTTGTAGGCCATCAGGTAATGGGAAAGCAGCACGGGCTGGGCCCTCCTCAAATGGGTATAGCCCGGGGCCAGGATCCCAAACCACTGCTCGGCCTTCCGCACCAGAGCCCTCCTGAGCTCAAGGAGCAACTCCTGCTGCTCCCCTATGGTCCTTTTGAGCCAGAGCCTCAGGTCCAGGACGACCTGATCATTGCGGCTCCTTCCAGTGTGGAGCTTTCCCCCGAGTTCGCCCACCTCCCTCCTGAGGAGCCCTTCAACGAGCATGTGCACGTCTTCCCAGGAGGGATCAAGCTCTACCTCCCCCCTTTCCAGTTCCACGGCGACCTCATCAAGGCCCTCAAGGATCCTTTGTCCTTCCTGTTCGCTCAGGATCCCGGCTCGCACCAGGGCCTGACAGTAAGCCTTACTGCCCTCTATGTCTTCCCTCCAGAGCCTGATGTCGAAGGGAAGCGAGGCGGTAAACTCCTCGACCACCCTCTCGGTCCTCTCCCTGAACCTCCCTCCCCACGGCTTCTCCATCACCTGCTCCTTGGCCCGAAGATGGCCGTCCCTATCCTCACCATGGTGGCCCCTTCTTCCACGGCCACTTCGTAGTCGTTGGACATGCCCATGGAGAGCTCTGGCAGAATTATCCCCTCCTCGGACAGCCTATCCCTCAACTCCCTGAGCCTGCGGAAGAAGGGCCTCGAATTCTCCGGGTCCTCGGAATAAGGGGGCATCGTCATTAACCCCGAGACCTCGAGGTTCGACATCCCGAGGACAGTCCTGATGAGCTCCGGCAACCCTTCGGGGCTAACCCCAGCCTTGGTCTCCTCTCCGGAAAGGTTCACCTGCACAAGCACTCGGATTCTCCTGCCCTCCCTCTCGGCCCTCTTCTGCAATTCCAGGGCCAACTTGAGGCTTGACAGGGAATGGATGACCTCAAAGAGCCTGACGGCATGTTTGGCCTTGTTGGTTTGGAGCCTTCCTATCATATGCCACTTCACCCTTCCCCCTATGATCTCGTACTTGCGCTGGGCTTCCTGCACGTAATTTTCCCCTATGGTGTCAAGCCCTGCTTCCACAGCCTCCAGGATCCTCTCGGGAGGGACCCCCTTTGTGGCACCGACGAGCCTGACCTCCTCAGGCCTCCTGCCGCTGCGGAGGGCCGCTTCAGCAATCCTCTCCTGCACCCTTTTGAGATTTTCCCTTATGGAGTCCAAAGGCCCACCTCCTTCAAAGGCCCCAACAGCTGCCCTATTGGAAGCCCAACTACATTAGTATAAGACCCCCTTATCCATTCGATAAACCCCCCGCCTATCCCCTGGATGGCATAGGCCCCGGCCTTATCCAGTGGTTCGCCTGTTCGGATGTACCATTCGATCTCCCGGTCCTCCAGGGGGAGGAACTTTACCAGGGTTTCCTCCATCCCGTGGAATTCCCTCATGTCCCGGAGGTTGAGCAGGGAGAAGGCCGTGATCACCCTGTGAACCCTCCCCGAGAGGAGCCTGAGCATCCTCCTTGCATCTTCCCGATCCCTTGGCTTTCCCAGGATCTCGTCTCCGAGAAGTACAATGGTGTCAGCCCCCAGGCTCCAGCACCCGGGATAGAGGTTAGCACCGTAAAGGGCTTTCTCGTGGGCGAGCCTTCTGGCGCACTCCTGAGGCCCCTCGCCCCCCTTCCTGTCCTCGGGGATACCCGGCTCCACAATGACCAGCCTTATGCCGAGCCTTTCAAGTAGTTCCTTCCTGCGAGGGGACCTCGAGGAAAGGATGAGGGTCATCCACCGACCATGCCGATGAAGAATCCGGCCGCCATGAGGGTCCCTATGACCCCGGCGACATTCGGGCCCATGGCGTGCATGATCAGGAAGTTCTTGGGATCCTCCTCCATGGCGAGCCTTTGGCTGACCCTCGCGGCCATGGGGACGGCCGAAACCCCTGCACTGCCTATGAGGGGGTTGATCTTTTCCTTCAAGAAGAGGTTCATGAACTTCGCAAACAGTACCCCTCCGGCGGTGCTGAAGATAAAGGCTACAAGTCCAAGGCCGTAAATCATCAGGGTCTCGGGCCTCAAGAAGCTGTCCGCTGACATTGTCGCCCCCACCGATATCCCCAGGAAGATGGTCACGATGTTCATGAGCTCATTCTGAGCCGCCTCCGAGAGCCTCTTTACCACCCCCGATTCCCTGAAGAGGTTCCCGAGCATGAACATCACCATAAGGGAGGCCGAAGCCGGCACCAGCAGACAGGCCACCACCGTCACCACGATGGGAAACAAGATCCTCTCGGTCTTGGACACGGGCCTCAGCTGGCGCATGACGATCTTGCGCTCTTCCCTCTTGGTTAAGGCCTTTATTACCGGAGGCTGAATGATCGGCACAAGGGACATATAGGAATAGGCGGAGATGGCCGTCGCCCCCAAAAGATGGGGGGCCAAATGGACGGTGGTGTAAATGGTGGTGGGCCCATCCGCTCCACCGATGATCCCTATGGAACAGGCCTCGGGGATGGAAAACCCCAAAAGAAGGGAGATGAAGAAGGCCACATATACCCCGAACTGGGCTGCAGCCCCAAGTAAAAGGGTCTTCGGATTTGCAATGAGCGGACCGAAATCGGTCATCGCCCCAAGCCCGAGGAAGATGAGAGGCGGGATCACCTCCCACTCAAGCCCGTAGTGGTAGAAGATGTAAAGGAGTCCTTTTGGTTCCTTTGACATCAAATCCGTAAGGGGGAGATTCACCGCCAGGATGGCAAAGCCTATAGGGAGTAAAAGCAGAGGTTCATACTCCTTCTTTATGGCCAGATAGATGTAGGCAAAGGCTATCAACCACATAATCAGGTGCTTTACCTGAAGGTTCCATATCCCGGTTTGAAAGAGGGCCTTGCTGAGGAAATCGCCCATCTTCCCCTCCTGCTGGATTATTTGTTCTTGGAGACCAACCTGGATACGAGACCGAAGACATACACCACAATTGCCAGCAATGCCAAGGTCAAAAATACCCCTGAAAACCCCACAACAAAGATCCTAAGGGCCTCCTTTCCAACCATTCCTCCCTCCCGGCAAGTGAAGGCATAATACAATCACAACCGAAGACTTTTTGCAAGGTGTCCAAAAAGTAAAGGGAGGGGGAAGCCCCCTCCCTGTTTCCATGCCTTAAAGGGTTATGTTGGAATACTTACGCCATGGACGGGACACCTGCTTGTTCTGCAACACCTCAAGGGCCATACAGATATAGCGCCTCGTATCCCGCGGCATTATCACGTCATCCACATACCCCCTTTCGGCAGCCTGATAGGGATGTTCGAACTTCACGCGATATTCCTCTATCAGCTGCCTCGCCTTTTCCTTGGGGTCCGGAGCCGCCTTTATCTCCTTGGCAAAGATCACACTTGCGGCGGTTTCAGCCCCAACGATATTGATCTTTGCCGTGGGCCAGGCAAAGACCAGATCCGCTCCTATGGATTTGTCAAGCATCGCATAATGGGCCCCGGCATAGGATTTCCCTATTATTATGGAAATGAGGGGTACGGTGGCATCGGCCCAGGCAAAGAGACACTTGGCACCGTGCCTGAGGATCCCCTTCCACTCCTGCTCTGACCCGATCCAGAATCCCGGACAGTCCTGGAAGGTCACCACCGGGATGTTGAATAGATCGCAGAAGCGGACGAACCTGGCGAGCTTATCGGAGGCATCCACATCCAACCCCCCAGCCTTCCACATGGGGTTATTGGCCACAATCCCCACCGCGTAACCGTTGAACCTGGCAAAGCCCACGATCAGGTTGCGGGCAAAATAGGGCAGTATCTCCAGGAAACTCCCCTTATCCACGACCTTCTCGATTATCTGGTGCATGTCATAAGGAACCCTCAACATCGGATCGGGCAGAAAGTCATCGAGCTCGGGTATCTGGCGGTTGGGATCGTCATCGGTCTCGACCCGAGGGGGCTTCTCGCGGTTGTTCGAGGGGAGGTAGCTGAGGAGCCTCCTGCAGAGCTCAATGCAGTCTCTATCGTCCTCGCCGACAAGATGGGTCTGCCCGGCCTTCACGGCATGGGCTTCCCATCCGGCGAGCTTCTCCAAGGTGATGTCCTCTCCCGTCTGGGTCTTGACAAAGGCCGGTCCTGCTATCCCCATGAAGCCCGTCTTCTTGCTCTGGATGAGGAAGTCGGTCATGATGGGATGATAAGCCTGACCCCCGAGGCAAGGACCGAGCAGAAGCGAAATCTGGGGCACAATGCCCGAGGCCAAAATTTGGGCCCTGAAACACCACCCATAAGCCTCCAGGGTGTCAATACCTTCCTGAAGCCGGGCCCCCCCCGAGTCATTTATCCCCACAAAGGGCCACCCCTTCTCCTTGGCAAACTCCAGAGCCCAAACGAACTTCTTGCCGTGATACTCGCCAAAGGTCCCGGCCATTGCAGTGTAATCTTCGGAGGCGACCACCACCCACCTGCCATTGACCTTCCCATAACCGGTCACAACACCCTCGGCGGGAACAAAACGCTTGTCCATCCCGAACTCGGTGCTGCGGTGTTTCACAAACATCCCCACTTCCACAAAGGTACCGGGATCCAAAAGCAGCTCTATCCTCTCGCGGGCGGTGAGCTTGCCCCTCTTCTTCTGCTTCTCCACCTCCTCGGGACCACCCATCTCTAGGATCCTCTGGCGCCTCTGTTGGTAATCTTCATAAACCTTATCCCACTTTCCCATGTCATCCCCCTCCTTCAAGGCTTTGTTTGTTAAAGTTCTCACAAAGATCCCCAGGTGTCAAGCATACAAGCGGGAGTGGCTTTTGAAAAACGAAGGAAGGGAGAGGGTGCATTGAGGCTTTTTGGTGTGTAAACGCTTTGAATTTTTAGGGCAGAATATTGAGGAGTTGTCCTTTCAGTGGCGAGTACAAGTCACGATAGTGATGAGCATGTGGAGGAGAAGTTGTTCGATTATGAAAAGGGACAAACTGATTGGAGACTTGACTTTTTCGGAAATATCCTTATTTTCATCGTGATAAAAATCTCAATCCAAGGAGGTGAGGCGATGGCCAAATCGTTAACGGAAATGGCAGTGGAGATTGCTGCTGCTCAGGCATCTCACGCAAAAATGTCCCCCGAAGAGATGGATCGTTTTCTTGAAGTTACCTTTCAACGTTTAAAGGAGATGAAGGAAAGGGAAGAAGGCAAGACAGAAGAAAGGGAACAACAGCCTGCCCCTCTGGTGGATCCCCTTAAGTCCGTTCAGAGGACAAAAGTGATATGCCTTGAATGCGGACAGGAGTTCCGGCAGTTGACCAATGCCCATCTCAAAAGTCACGGATTGACCGCCAAGGAATATCGCAAAAAATGGGGATTGCCCTCCAGATTTCCCCTCGTTGCCAAAGTGCTGGTTGCTAAACGCAGGAGACTCGCCAAAGAACGCGGACTCGGCGAGCGCCTGAAGAGGGCAAGGGAACAGAAAAAGGGCGGAAAATAAACAAACACCAGGGGGTGCTACCACCCCCTGCACACCCCTTGACACAAAAATAGTTTTGTTGTTTAAAATTAATGTGTTAACCAAATGAGGTTTGAGGATTGTCTCTGTTTTCGGTTAGGGAAGGCGGTAAGGGCGATGGCGAGGTATTATCGACTCAGGATTGCTCGTCATGGTCTTACTCACACGCAGTTTTTTCTCCTCATTGCCCTTTATGAGGGGGAGGGATTGTCGGTGGGTGAGTTGGCCAGGAAGATAGCCGTGGACAAGCCGACCATGACGGGTTTGTTGGACAGGATGGAGAGGGATGGTTTTGTTCGCAGGCAGAAGGATCCCAAGGATCGCAGGGCCTTCAGGGTTTATTTGACCGAAAGGGCGAAGGCGCTGAAGGAGGAGCTCCTGGGGATTTACGAGGAAGTAAACGGTTTCTTCCTGTCGGGGCTGAGCGAGCAGGAACGCAGGTCCCTTGAAGGGATCCTCGCCAAGATCGAGGCGATGGGGGAGGAGGTGGGGGGATGACGTTGAGGAAGGCGTTGAGATACAGGTGGTTGATCTTTTGGATTTTGGCCTTCGGTTACCTGTTGGTTTATTTTCATCGCGTCTCCTCGGCTGTGGTGGCCCCGGAGCTGGTTGAGACCTTCGGCATAAGTGGGGCAGTTCTCGGTCTTTTGGCCTCAGCCTATTTCTACCCCTATGCGTGCATGCAGCTGCCGGTTGGTCTTTTGGCCGATTCCCTTGGTCCGCGCAAGACCGTGACCACCTTCCTGTTGATTGCCTCTTTTGGCGCGATCCTCTTCGGCCTCTCTCCCAATATAACCGTGGCCATCCTCGCCAGGGTGCTGGTGGGCCTCGGGGTGGCGGCCCTTTTCGTCCCCACCATGAAGATCTTGGCCGAATGGTTCAGGGTGAGGGAGTTCGCCACCATGACCGGGATACTGATGGCTGTAGGGGGGATAGGGTGGCTTTCGGCTGCAACCCCCTTGGCACTTCTCACCACCTGGGTTGGCTGGAGGATGGCCTTCGTGCTGATAGGGGTGATCACCTTTGCGGTATCCCTTCTCGCCTGGGCCTTTGTCAGGAACAGGCCCGAAGAGATGGGTTGGCCGAGGATTGCCGAGATCGCTGAGGAGGCCCAGGTGGAGATAGGGCTTCTGGAAGGTGTGAGGATGGTCCTTTCCCGTAAGCATTTTTGGCCTTTGGCCCTCTGGTTTTTCTTCTCCTATGGGACGGTGATAGGTTTCGGGGGGCTATGGGGAGGTCCCTATCTCATGGATGTATATGGTCTCAGTAAGCCCCAGGCTGGAAACGTACTGATGATGATCGCCGTCGGGATGATTGTTGGCAGTCCCCTGCTCGGCTGGCTCTCCGACAGGGTCTTTTCGGCGAGAAAGCCGGTGATGGTGGGAGGGGCCTTCCTTTACTTCCTCTCCTGGGTACCCTTGGCCCTGAGGCCGGGGGGACTCACCGTGGAGCTCCTCTACCTTTTGAGTTTCGCGATCGGGGTCTTCGGCAGTGCCATCGTGATTGTGGCCTTCACCGCCAATAAGGAACTCTTTCCCAAGGAGATCGCCGGGACCTCCACGGGTCTGGTCAACATCTTTCCTTTTGCCGGCGGGGCGGTCTTCCCGCCGGTGATGGGCTACCTGATGGATAAGGTTGGCCGGCTCGGTGGGGTCTATCCGGTGGAGGCCTACCAGAGGGCTTTCTTCCTGTGTATGCTGGCCGCCCTGGTGGCCTTCCTCTCGGTGTGCTTCATGAAGGAGACCCTCAAGAGGTAGTTTTTCCGCCCAGTTTGAGGAGATCGGGACAAGTTGACAGGGTTGGAGCTTGTGTTTATCTTCAGGGACAACGGATGGTCGTTGTGGTAGAGAGCAGTCCTGTGATGCGGAGGCAGTTCGAACGCATCCTGCGAAGGGAGGGGCTTGAGGCCGTTTTCTTCGACAACACCACCGATGCCCTCCAGCACCTTAGGGAGAAAGGGGCTGAGCTTGTAATCTGCGGACTGAAGGCCCCCCCTGAAGGGGGGGTGGCGCTCTGTTCGAAGGTGAGGGAGGATCCCCGGCTCAGGGGAGTGGGTTTCCTGATCTCGGTGGGAATCACGGAGCAGTTTTCCGAGGAGGATGCCCGGATGGCAGGGGCCGATGGCATCATTCAGAAACCCTTTGGGGCCCCGGAGGTGTTGGAGGTCATGAGGAAGCTGGGTACGGTTCCTCGGGAGGAGGTCATAGAGCTCACCGATGTGGTGGAAGAACCCGGGACCCAGGGGCCCGAACCCTCTGAGGAGGAGGTCAGGCGTATAGGTGAGGTGTTGAGGGAGAGCGCCGAGGAGCTGGAGAAGGTCGAGGAGACCATAGGGAGCAGCCTCAGGGCCGAAGGAAGGCCTTCAGGGGAGAGGGGGGAATTGGAGGAGGCGGTCAGGAGGATCATAAAGGTCCTCGCAGAGGAGATAGCGAGGGCTTTATCCGATGAAATAAGGCGTTCCATCAGGGAAATCCTGAGGGAGGGTGAGAAATAGGGGGAAATGGAGCTGAGGAAGGCGTACGATCCCAAAGAGGTCGAGGAGAAGTGGTATCAATTCTGGCTCGAGAAGGGTTACTTCCATGCCGATACCGAGTCCCGCAGAAAGCCTTTCTCCATAGTCATTCCTCCTCCTAATGTTACCGGTTCCCTTCACATCGGCCATGCCCTGAACAACACCCTGCAGGACATCCTGGTTCGCTGGCGGAGGATGCAGGGGTATAACTGCCTCTGGTTGCCGGGAACGGACCATGCGGGCATTGCCACCCAGCATGTGGTCGAGAGGGAGCTGGCGAAGGAAGGACTCAGTCGTGAGCAGCTCGGCAGGGAGGAGTTCATAAGGCGCGTCTGGCGATGGAAGGAAAAATACGGTGGGGTGATCATCCACCAGTTGAAGAGGCTCGGTGCCTCCTGCGACTGGCAGAGGGAGCGCTTCACCATGGATGAGGGGTTATCGGAGGCGGTCAGGGAGGTCTTCGTGAGACTTTATGAGGAGGGCCTCATTTACCGGGGCGACTATATCATCAACTGGTGTCCCCGCTGCGGCACGGCCCTTTCGGACCTGGAGGTCGAGCACAGGGAGCAGGAGGGCAAGCTTTATTTCTTGCGCTATCCCCTAGAGGGGGGAGGGGAGGTGGTGGTGGCCACCACGCGGCCCGAGACGATGCTCGGGGATACGGCAGTGGCCGTGAACCCCACCGATGAAAGGTACAGGGGGATTGTGGGGCGCCGGGTCATCCTGCCCGTTTTGGGGAGGCGCATTCCCGTGATCGCTGACTCCTATGTGGATCCGGAGTTCGGTACCGGGGCCTTAAAGGTCACCCCTGCCCATGACCCCTACGACTTCGAGATAGCCAAAAGGCATGGGCTTGAGATCATCAGGGTTATGGACGAAAGGGGGATCATGACCGAGGAGGCCGGCCCCTACAGGGGACTCGATCGCTTCGAATGCAGAGAAAGGATCGTTGAGGACTTCCAGAGGGATGGGACCCTCCTGAAGGTTGAGCCCTATAGGCACAGCGTCGGACATTGTTACCGATGTCAGACGGTCGTTGAACCCTATCTGTCGGTCCAGTGGTTTGTCAGGACCAAGCCCCTGGCAGGGCCTGCCATTCAAGCGGTGAAGGAAGGCAGGACCCGGATCATCCCCCGTAACTGGGAAAAGGTCTATTTCGACTGGATGGAGTCCATAAGGGACTGGTGCATATCGCGACAGATATGGTGGGGTCACAGGATCCCGGCCTGGCACTGTCGGGATTGCGGCAAGATAACCGTGAGCCGCACCACGCCCCAGCGGTGTTCCCACTGCGGATCCGAGGCCATAAAACAGGACGAGGACGTGCTTGACACCTGGTTCAGCTCGGCCCTCTGGCCCTTTTCCACCCTCGGTTGGCCCAACAAGACCAGGGAACTTGAGGTCTTTTATCCCACCTCGGTCCTGGTCACCGGTTTTGACATCCTGTTCTTCTGGGTGGCCAGGATGATGATGATGGGATTGCATTTTATGGGAGAGGTTCCCTTCAGGGACGTCTACGTCCATGCCCTGGTCAGGGACATAGAGGGGCAGAAGATGAGCAAGACCAGGGGAAATGTCATCGATCCCCTTGAGATGATAGAAAAGTACGGGGCCGATGCCCTGAGGTTCACCCTGGCGATCCTCGCTGCCCAGGGCCGGGACATCAAGCTTTCCGAGGAGAGGATCGAGAGCTCCCGTAACTTCTGCAATAAGCTCTGGAATGCAGCCAGATTCTGCCTCATGAACCTGGAGGATGGGGTGAAGGGGGAAATTCCCCCTTCCCTCACCCTTCCGGACAAGTGGATCCTCAAGGGGCTGAAGGGGACAATAAGGGAGGTAACCCGGGCCCTTGAGGAATACAGGTTCAACGAGGCCGCTCAAGTCCTTTATCAGTTCACATGGCACAACTTCTGTGACTGGTACATAGAGCTGATCAAGCCCTATCTCTATCAAGGAGAGGATCCCCAGCTGCGGCGCAACACCCAGGCCGTGCTCATATACGTGCTCGAAAGGATCCTCAGGTTGCTTCATCCCTTCATGCCCTTCATCACCGAGGAGATCTGGCAACGCCTGCCCCATGAAGGCGAAAGCATAACCATTGCCCCATGGCCCAACGGGGATGATTTGCCCGAAGAGGAAGGGGCCTCAAGGCGCATGGAAAGGGTGATGGGGGTCATCACCGCCATAAGGAACATAAGGGGTGAGATGGGGGTGCCTCCTTCCAGAAAGGTGAACGTCACCCTGAGGGTGGAGGATGAAGCCATTTCCCGGGAGCTCCTCGAAGATGCCCTCTTCATCCGGAGCCTCGGGTTGGTGGACCGATTGGAGATCGCAGTGGGTACCGAGCCCCCTGCGGCCTCCTGCACGGCCATAAGCCACGGGGTGGAGGTCTTCATTCCCATGAGGGACCTGGTCCCGGACCCGAAGAAGGAGGAGGCGAGGTTGCTCAAGGAGTTGAGGAAGGTGGAGGAGGATCTGCAGTTCGTCCAGCGTAAGCTCCAGAACCCATCCTTCCTAAACAAGGCCCCTAGGGAGGTCGTGGAAAAGGAAAGGAAGAAGGCCGAGGACCTCCTTCTGGTCAGGCAAAAGCTCCAGGACAGGCTCAAGGCCCTGCAGGAACTGCTTTCGACCAGAGTATAGGATGTTTAAGGAAGGGATAGAGGGCATCCTCCGGACCTATCGTCCGGAAAGGTTGAATTACGAGGAGCGCCTCCACCTCCTTAAGCGATTGAGGGAAGAAATAGAGAAGGAAGAGGGGCCCCTGAGGTCGGTCAGGGAGCAGCTGCAGGGGATTCTTGAACAGATCACCTCCTCCGACCTCAAGGACCTGAAGCGCCACCATTACTTCCTCAACAGGCTGGCCATAAGGACCTTCGATGACAGCCGCTCCGTGAAGGATGTGCACCTGATCTGTACCAGGGGAAGGGATGCCATCCTCAGGAGGATCCTTGAACTCATCGAAGCCGAATTCGGGTCGGAGATACCGCCCTATGCTTGGATGGCCCTGGGAAGTGCAGGCAGGCAGGAGGAAACCCTTTACACGGACCAGGATTACCTTTTGGTCTATCGAGATGGAGCCAGTGACGAGCTCTTTTTGCGGTTTTCCCACAAGGCGGTGGATTACCTGGAGGAAGTGGGAATCAGGAGGTGCAAGGGCGGGGTCATGCCCGTGAACGAAAAATGGAGGGCTTCGTTGGGCCTCTGGCGGGAACGGATCAGGAGGACCGTTGAGAGGGGCCGGGGTCCCCTTTCCTCCCTCGATCTTATGATCCTGATGGATCTCAGATTTGTGGCAGGTGAGCGTTCTCTGGGGGAGGAATTGGTGGGGATGGTCCCCGAACTCACAAAAAACAGGGGGTTGTTGAACGAGATGCTCAAGACCCTGATCTTCATTCCGCTACCCCTCGGCCTCTTCGGCAGGTTTCTGGTCGAAAAGTCCGGTCCCCAAAAGGGCAGGATCAACCTCAAGGTCGGTGGCTGGGCCCCCCTGGTGGTCCTTATAAGGGTTATGGCTGTAAGTTACGGGATAAGGGATTTAAGTACTCTGGAACGGATAGAAGGATTGAAGGATCAGGGGGTCATAAGCCGTCGATTGGCCGAAGACCTCAAGGAGGCTTACCATATCCTCATGGAGTTGCGGATATCCGGCCAGAGGGAGCTCATGCTCCGGGGGGAGGAGGACTCAAACTACATCGATCCCTATGCCCTGGACCCCGAAGGACAGCGACAGCTGAAGTTCGCCTTGAGGAGGGTAGAGGAGTTACAAAAGGTAGCCAACGAACTATTTTTCGGCAGGGGGAGGTGGTAAAGGATGAAAGTCTGTGATATAATGAACAAAAATGTCATCACCTGCAACCCTAGGGAGAAGATCTCGATAATCCTTTACAAGCTCAAAACCTTCAACATCTCGGGAATGCCGGTGGTGGTCAAGCGGAGACTTGAAGGCATCATCACGAGGACCGATATAATAGATTACCTTACCATGGGGCTTGAGGTCACCGAGATAGACAAGGAGGAACTCCTCTCCAAGTACAACACTCCGGTTGATGCCATAATGAAGCGAGATGTGATAACTGTGTTGCCGGGGACCCCTATCGAAGAGGCGGCAAAGATCATGGTAGAGCACAATATCAACATGTTGCCCGTGGTCCAGGAGGGAAAGCTCATAGGGATTCTCACCAGGGGCGATATAATTAAGGCCCTAGCTCATCAGGGGGAAGGGTGATGAAGATATCGATCCAGCAGGTCGAATATGTGGCGAGGCTGGCCAGGCTCAGGCTCTCCCCTCAGGAGAAGGAGCTCTTCACAGGGCAGTTGAACGCCATTCTCGGGTACATGGATAAACTTAACGAACTGGATACCTCCGGGGTTGAGCCGACCTTCCACGTCGTCTCCCATGTGAATGCTATGAGGGAAGATCGCCGCAAGGGCTCAACGCCGAGGGATGAGGTGCTGAAAAACGCCCCCTCTTCCCAGGAGGGCTTCTTCAAGGTGCCGAGGGTGATATGATGGATGTGCTGGAGCTGGGGATCTGGGAACTTAAGGAGGCATATCAGAAGGGGGACCTCGATCCCAGGGAGGTGACCCGCCTTTATCTTGAGCGCATCCAGGAGGTCGAGGACGAGATCGGGGCCTACATCACGGTCGATCACCAAGGGGCCCTCCGGGAGGCCGAGGAGGCCGCAAGGAGGATAAGGGAAGGCGAGGGGTCCCCTCTCACGGGGATTCCCCTTGCCATAAAGGACAACATCTGTACCAAGGGGCTCCGCACAACCTGCGCATCGAGGATCCTTTACAATTTCATCCCCCCTTACGATGCAACCGTCATAGAGAGATTGAAGGAGCAGGGGGCGGTCATCCTCGGCAAGACCAACATGGACGAATTCGCCATGGGGTCCTCCACGGAGAATTCCGGCCTCAAGATAACCCGCAATCCCTGGGACACGCGGAGGACCCCAGGGGGCTCAAGCGGAGGGTCGGCTGCGGCGGTGGCCGCAAGGGAATGTGTGGCTGCCCTGGGATCGGACACCGGGGGTTCCATAAGGCAACCGGCGGCCTTCTGCGGTGTGGTGGGTCTGAAGCCCACCTATGGGAGGGTGTCCCGTTACGGCCTTGTGGCCTTCGCCTCAAGCCTTGACCAGATAGGTCCCTTGGCCAGGAATGTGAGGGACTGTGCATTGGTACTACAGGCCATATCCGGTCATGACCCGAGGGATTCGACCTCTGCCCCGGTGGAGTCGGAAGATTTCCTCGGATGCCTTGAGGGTGAGGTCGAGGGCCTGCGCATCGGGGTGCCCAAGGAATACTTCGTCGAGGGGATGGACAGGGATGTGGAGGCCAGGATATGGGAGGCCGCGGGATCCCTTGAACGACTGGGACTGAAGGTGGAGGAGATCTCCCTGCCCCATACCGAGTACGCTGTAGCCACCTACTACATCATCTGTACCTCGGAGGCAAGCTCCAACCTTGCCCGTTACGACGGGGTCAAATACGGGCTGAGGGAGGGATCGGGAGACCTGATGGAGATGTACCTGGAGACGCGTTCGAAGGGCTTTGGACCGGAGGTCAAAAGGAGGATCATGCTCGGCACCTTTGCCCTTTCGGCGGGATACTACGATGCCTACTACCGGAAGGCCTCCCAGGTGCGCACCTTGATAAAGAAGGACTTCGAGGAGGCCTTCCGCCACTGCGACCTCATCCTGACTCCCACCTCTCCTACCCCTGCCTTCAGACTGGGGGAGAAGATCGACGATCCCCTGCAGATGTACCTCTCGGATATCTTCACGATACCGGCAAACCTTGCGGGCCTGCCCGCCATTTCCCTCCCCTGTGGGTTCAGCAAGGAAGGCCTCCCCATAGGGATGCAGTTGATCGGTAAGGCCTTTGACGAGACCACCATCCTCAGGGTCGCCCATGCTTACCAGGGCATCACCGACTTTCACAGGAAGGCCCCTCGCCTTGACCTAAAAGGGGCCCAAAGCTAATATTAGTGGGGGTTGCCGGAGTGGCGGAACTGGGAGACGCAGGGGACTCAAAATCCCCCGGGCCGTGAGCCCGTGTGGGTTCGAATCCCACCTCCGGCACCAAGTATCCCAAGCTTTTATCCCTTCTCCGGTGGATCTGCGGGAAGGGCCGGTGTAGCTCAGCGGTAGAGCGGCTGATTCGTAATCAGCAGGGCGTGGGTTCAAATCCCACCGCCGGCTCCAGTCATGACGACCCTTTGGTCTTGAGCCTTTCCCTGATCACCTCGGACTTGCGAACGAACCTGCTGTGGGGGAATTCCTCCTTTAGGGTCTGCAAGTACTTGAGGGCCTCCTCATACCTTCCCATCTTCTGGCTCACCACCGCGAGCAGATAAAGGGCCTCGTCCTCCTTCCCCGAGCCCTTGAGCTGCAAGGCGGACAGAAGTCGTCCGAAGGCCGCCCTGTATTTCCCCTTCTTCAGGTAAAACTTACCCACGTAAATCTCGTGCTCGGCAAGGCGTCGCTTGCACAGGGCGACCTTCTGGCGGGCCTTCTCAGCAAAGATGGTATCGGGGTACTTCTGCAACACCTCTTGGAAGGCCCTCAGGGCCTTGCGGGTCGGTTCCTGATCCCTGTCCTTGGGCCGCATCTGCTCGAAGTAACACATGGCTATCTGGAAGTCCGCATAGGGGACGTCGGGATGGAAGGGATAGCGTTTCTTGAACTCGGTGTAACGTTCGATGGCCTCGAGATACTCCCCGCGCAAAAACGCACAGTCGGCCATCTTCAGCTCGGCCTTCGCCACAAGATTCCTCTCCTCAGGGAAATAACCCACCAACCTCGAGAAAGCCTCCTTGGCCTTCTGATAATGACCCTGATTGAACAGCCTCATCGCTTGGCTGAAGAGGACCGAAGGGGCAGAAGGAGGGGCCTTGTGGGAAGGCCGTGCACAACAGAGGACAAATATGCTGCCTATCAAAAGGAAAAGCAACAGCCGAATTTTCAAATGATCCCCCCGGTTAAGGGGAAGGGGTGATTCCTCCCCCTTTTTGGATTTAACCGGATTCCTGCTGCTTCTTCATAGCCTCAAGGGCAGGCTTTACATATATCTCCCGGAGCTTTGGTTTGTCAATCTTTCCGGCAGGGTTCCTCGGAACTTGCGAAAAGACTATCTTTTCCGGCCACTTGTACTTGGCCAGGCCGCCTTCTTTACAGAACTGGATGACCTCTTCCTCGGTCATAGTTTCCCCGGGTTGGAGTTCTATAACCGCCATTATGATCTCCACGAGCCTCGGATGGGGATACCCTATGACAGCCACGTCCTTGATCTTGGGGTTGCGGCGCAGGAAATCCTCAATTTCGACCGGAAAGATGTTCTCTCCTCCTCGGATGATGAGGTCCTTTTTGCGATCGGCAAAGTATATGTAACCCTCCTCGTCCATATAAGCCAGGTCCCCGGTGTGCAGCCACCCATCGATAATGGTCTTTTTCGTCATCTCGGGATTGAACGCATATTCCTTCATCAACCTTGGACCCTTCAGGAGCAACTCCCCAACCACCCCTGCCGGGACCTCGCGACCCTGATCATCCACGATCTTGGCCTCCATGAAGGCCGTGGCCTTGCCGATGGAACCGGGTTTGCGGAAGATGTCCTCATCGTACAAATGGGTAAGCCCCCCACCTCCCCCTTCCGTTATCCCGTAAATATTGCCCATCTTGATGTGAGGGAAGATCTTTTTGCTCTTTTCGAAGATCACCTGGGGCACGGGTTGGGCCCCGATTTCGATATTGCGGAGGTTGGAGAGGTCGTAATCCGCGGGGTTTATCTCGCCCTTCTCTATGGCATTCAAAAGATCAGACCAGGTGGGCACCGTCAGCCACCCGCGCGTGCACTTCTCCTCCGCGAGGGTCTTAATCAAGGACTGGGGCTGAAGTTCCATAGGCATTACGATCTTGCCAGCGGCAAGGTAACAAGGAAATGATAGGAATAGGCTGCCACTGTGATAAAAGGGATGGGCCGCGATGTAGACGCTTTCATAGCCGAGACTATAAGTAAGGGCATTCCCTATGGCAATCCAGAAGAGTGAACGATGGGTGTGACATACCGGCTTGGGAGGTCCTGTGGTCCCTGAGGTGAACATCAGCTCGGCCATATCCTCCTCATCCACATCTGCCAGCACCTCAGTGGGATCTCCTTTTTCCATGATTTGCTTGTAAGAGAGCATGCTCGGAGGAACATTTTCCCCCACACAAATGTACTTCTCAATGTACGGGATGTCCCCCATGATGGGTTCGACCTTGGGCAGAAATCCATCGCCCAGGATAAACACCTTACATTTGGTGGCATCAGCAGCATACTTTATATCCGAGGATGCAAAGCGGAAGTTCAAAGGGGCTACAGTAGCGCCACTTTTCAGAACTGCCATATAAGCAATATACCACTCAAGACTGTTCATCATTAGATGAAGTACTATGTCTCCCTTTCCGACGTTGCACTCCTTTACCAGAAAATTGGCAAGCTTATTGGTCTGCTCCTCAAGATCTTTCCACGTCAAAACGCGCCTTATCCCCTTTGACGGCCAGCTCTCAATGAGAAACTCCCTCTCGGGATATTTGCTTGCATTGAGCCTGCAAAACCTGGCAAAATTTTTATTACCCATCTTACCCTCCCCCTCTTTTTTATACCAATATTTTATATCATAGGGTTTGAACAAATCGCGAAATACGATATCATGAAATCAAAAATTTTTCAACCAGGAGGTGGGCAATGGGGATTTGTATTCATATAGGTGAAATGCTGGCGCGAAATGCCAGGATGTATCCGGACGAACTTGCCCTGGTGGAACGCTCGCCAGCCGAGGGGAAGAGAAGGGAGATCACGTGGAAGGTCTTTGACAGGATGGCCAATAAATTTGCAAACGCTTTATTGAAACGGGGGGTAAAGAAGGGGGATAAGGTTATCCATCTCATGATGAACTCCATAGATTGGCTCGTCGCCTACTTTGGGATTGTCAGGACGGGGGCCTGGGTAGTTCCCTTAAATTACAGGTTCACCAGTGAGGACATAAAGTACTGTGTGGATGTGGCCGAGCCTAAAGTGATGGTGTTTGGGCCCGAGTTTGTGGAGCGGATCGAGGCCATAAGGGATCAGTGTCCCACGATAAGCCATTATATATTCGTGGGAGAGGGGGAAAGGCCCTCCTGGGCCTCTTCCTTTGAGGAGGTTCTGGAGGAGGTCTCGGATAATCCCCCTTCGGTGGAGATCGCCTATGAGGATCCCTGTGGCCTTTACTTCACCTCGGGTACAACGGGCAGGCCGAAGCCCATCCTGCTCACCCACAGGAACATGGTCTGTGCCTGTATCACCGAAAACGTCCATCACCGGCAGACCCATAAGGACAATTTCCTCCTCATTCCTCCCCTTTATCACACCGGTGCGAAGATGCACTGGTTTGGGAATTTCATAGTCGGTGCGCCGGCGGTGATCCTTAAGGGTGTTTCGCCTGAGTGGATCCTGGAGGCGGTGAGCGAGGAGCATGTGACGGTGGTCTTTCTGCTTGTCCCCTGGGCCAACGACATATTGATGAAGCTTGACAGCGGCGAGATCAAGCTGGACAAGTACAACCTCGGACAGTGGCGGCTTATGCACATGGGGGCTCAACCCATCCCTCCCTCCCTGGTGAGGCACTGGA
>CAYVAU010000010.1:0-34758 GCA_964448445.1 uncultured Thermodesulfobacteriota bacterium
GAGCTTGTTCCCAAGGACGAGGAGATAGTTCACAACCCCGCGCGTTGGGGCGGGGGGAAGATAGGAGAGGAGCGCTCGAGAGCCCATTACCGGCGGCTTCTCACTCAGTCATTCCGGGAGATGGCGAGGGTGGTGAAAGACGATGGGCTTGTGGTGGTGATGTTCACCCACAGAAGCCTTTCCGCTTGGGAGGAGCTCTTGGAGAGCCTTATTGAAGCCGGGCTTTATGCGACCGCTTCCTTCCCTGTGCATACGGAAATGGAAACCTCCACTCACCAGAGAGGAAAAGGGGCGGTAAAGAGCACCATTATCCTCCCCTGTCGGAAGCGCTCGGAGCAGAAGACGGGTTACTTCCACGAGGCGAGGCGGGAGCTTTTGAGGAATCTCAGGGAGAAGCTTGACGCCTTCTGGAACGCCGGGGTTCGGGGGGCGGATTTCTTCATCTCGGCAATCGGTCCCGCGATTAAGATCTACGGCAAGTACGAGAAGGTCCTCCGGCCCGACGGAAGGGAGGTTACGATCA
Organism: uncultured Thermodesulfobacteriota bacterium; assembly: GCA_964448445.1. Classification (GTDB taxonomy): domain Bacteria; phylum Desulfobacterota; class B13-G15; order B13-G15; family B13-G15; genus B73-G16. The sequence continues at coordinate 524 of CAYVAU010000010.1, forward strand.
GGGAGTGGCTTGAGGAGGTTCACAGGATCGTTGCGGATTACTCGCTTGAGAGATTGAACGGGCTTGGGCAGGTGGATGAGGCCACCCGCTTTTACATCCTGTGGCGCTGGGCTTATGGTGGGGCTTCCCTTGAGTTCGATGACGCCCGCAAGCTTTCGATCGGTGTCGGCGCTGATCTTGAGGCTTTGAGGCGAAGCGGCCTTATATTGGGAAGAGAAGCGATCTTCCTTCCCACCGCTTTGGAGAGATGGAGGGATGCCGTGGCGGCAAAGGCGCGGGTGAAAGCCCTCGAGGAAAGGCAAATCGAAAGCAGGATCTCCCTTATAGATGCCGTTCACATCAGTCTTATCTTGTGGGACAAAGCGGAAGAGGAGGTTTTGGGGCGGTTCCTCCTCCTTTCGGGAATGGGCGAATCGGATGCCTTCTGGCATACCTGCCAGGCGCTCCTTGAGGTGGAGGAGGACTGGCTTAGGCGAGGTGCTTCCTCCAAAGGCAAAGGGGAGGAAGCTGAGAACGAAGAAGAGGAAGGCAGGGGGCGGGGAGGCGGCGCCGGAGCTTTGGTAAAGGAAGCAACTCTGCTTCGTCAGTTCCTGAGCGCCCGGGATGGACTTATCCGCCGCGCCCGCCATGAAGGAGAGCAGCTGAGATTGCTTTAATGGGGGGAGGCCATGGTTAAGAGGGTTTGGGAGGTCTGCGAGCCGCATCCTGATGTCTTTGCCCGGGATCCCGATCCCAGTCTTTTCGTCATAAGCCTTCATCAGGTGGAGGAGGGAATAGCCGACAGGGATTACACTGATCCGGAGCGCTTCTTCGCCAAGACCTACATGACCTCCAGTCTCAAAAACTTGCTTGAGGGCGTCATCGGGAGGCTTGCCGGAATCGAGGGAAAGGGAGCGCCGGTGCTTCAGCTACAAACTCCTTTCGGTGGGGGAAAGACTCACACTCTGGTCGCTTTCTACCATCTGGCCCATCACCCCGAGGTGGCTTCCGAGGCGCTGGGGGATATCCTGGATGAGCTGAACCTGAAGTCGGTACCCAATAACATCCGCTGTGTCGTTCTTGATGGTTCCAATTTGAGTTCCCTTGGGAGAGATATAGACGGGGTCCATCTTCATACCATGTGGGGTGAACTTGCCTATCGGTTAGGAGGGCGAGCTTATTATGAGCGTCTGAGGAGGGAAGACGAGGCCAAAAGTCCTCCCACTACCTCCCTTATTCAGGAAATTCTTAGAGAAGCTGCACCTGTCCTTATATTGGTGGACGAACTAACCCAGTATTTATTAGATGCTGAAAAAGTAAGGATAGGCGATAGCAACCTGCTTATCCAAACAGGGGTGTTCCTGCAGCGCCTTGCCGATGCTGTTCGCAACACTCCAAAGGTGGTCATGGCCGTTTCCTTGCCAGCATCTCCAAGACAAGTTACCCCTGAGGAGGAGCGGGCCCTTCGCATCCTTGACTTCACCTCTCAAATATTGGGAAGGACAGAGCTTATAGAGACGCCTGTGGCCAGGGATGAGGTTTTCGAGGTGCTGAAGAGGAGGCTCCTCAGAAACCCCGGAGAGAGGCGTGATGCCAAGCGGGTGGTGGATGCATACTCCGAATACTATCAGGAATTCGCCCGTTTCTTTCCCGATAAGGTGCGCCGTCCCAATTATCGCGAGAGGATGCAAAAGGCCTATCCGTTTCATCCGGAGCTCATTGACTTGCTTTACGAGCGCTGGGGGCCGCATCCCAAGTTCCAGCGCACAAGAGGTGCCCTAAGGCTTCTCGCCCTCGTGCTTCGAAGGGTCTTCTACCAGAGACCGGGCTCTGCTTTCCTTATCCAGCCGTATAACGTTGACCTGATGGATCGCCACATCCGGGGCGAGGTCGTAAAGCTTCGCGGGGATGAATTCGATCCAATCGTGACCACGGATATAGGAAGCCGAGCCGGTGAGGTGGAGAGGAATCTCGGAGGCGATTACTCTAAGGAATCCCTCGCCCGAGGGGCGGCCACCTGCATCTTCCTCTACAGCATCTCCGCCTTCGCCGGGGAAGCCGGAGCTACCGAAGAGGACGTTCGAGTAGCCCTCCTCAGGCCTGGCATAAATCCCGCCATGTGCTCCGAAGTGCTCTCAAGGCTCCGGGATGTGGACGGCCTTTGGTACCTCTGGTACCGAGATCGCTACTACACATTCCGAGCTCGCCCCAACTTGACCAAGGTCATACTCGATTACGAAGCTACAATTTCTGAAGACCAAGTGGAAGAAGGCCTCCTGGAGCAGGTTCGTCGTGTGTCTGGCGAGGGGAAAAGCAAGCTACAGGTTAGGGTCTGGCCACAAACACATGAGCACATTCCCGATTCGGATAAGCCCCAGCTCGTCCTCCTGCCCTTAACCCTGAGCGAGAGGGAGAGGGCGGAGGAGTGGATGAAAGAGGTGGTGGGCTACTTTGGCGAGGTTCCCCGTACTTACCGCAACAGTCTCATCTTCCTCGCCCCTCTGGGGGTCGATTCGGCAAGACTTAAATCCAAAGCCAGAAGGCTTCTGGCGCTCAGGGCCATCAAGTCCTCCGCGCACCGGACGATGGAGGAAGAAGATCGCAAAGTATTGGAGGAGCAGCTAAAGCAGATTGAGGGCGAACTGGGAGAGCTCCTCCGCCAAGCTTACAGCCACCTCTACCGCCCATCCCCTGAAGGAGTAGAGGAGATTCCCTTTGTAAGCCGAGAAAGACACCCGAAGGCCACACTCTCCGAGCAAGTGGAGGCGGTTCTTCGGGAGCAGGGAATTTTGGTGGAATCTTTAGATCCGCAATATCTCATAGATCGAGTTCTGAAGGGCAGGCAGGATGTGTCCATCGCCGAAGTGGAGGCCAAGATCTTGGGGAGCTCGGGAGAGGAGCCCATCCTCATCGAAGGAAAGGATAGCGTGGCGAAATCCGTTCAAGAGGCCGTGCGTGATGGCAGGATGGGCGTGGAAGTGGAAGGAGAAATCCTGACGGGCGCGGAAGTAACACAGGAGCACCTTCAGAAAGGCCGCCTCACCACTCAAGTAAGACCTCCTTCCAAGGAAGAACCCGCCGAGCCTCAATATTTCGGCATCCGTATCGAGACCAGCCCCTCGATGCTCTATCCCCTTCTCAAAGCCGCCGAGTTCCTGAGGAACATACAGGGGCAGGCGGTGTTAGAGGTAAGAGACTTGACAGGAGGCAGGGATCTGAAGAAAGTCGAGAAAGAGCTTAAGAAGCTCGTCGAGGATTACAAATTAACCCACGAATGGCTTTCGAATCGGGAAGAAACCTAATCCCGATGGTAATCAACGCATTCCTTGCCAGAGCTTATCTCGCGGATCAACTTCTCCGGGGAAATTCTTAGCCTTTTGTTCTAACGATCCACCTTCCCCCTTCCCTTTGCAGCTCAAGGGGTCTGCAGTGGGGGAAGTGTCCGATCACCCAGAGGTTTGTCTCCAGATGGCTTGTGGGCTCCGAAATCGAGACAATGGAAGGCCCTTTGGCGATGGCCAGAAAGGGAAGGATTTGGTCGGCCAGGTGTCGGTCCAGGGCGGCCCCGGAATCCAGCTCTCGAAGGAGGGAGAGGGCCGCTTCCTCTCCCACCGTTTCCGCCCTCTTTCCCCTTTCCCCCAGGGAATTGGCACCGAGGATGCTGCCCTCGCAGAGGGCCCAAAGATCCATGCCGGATCCGGGTGATGGAGTTTCCTCATAACGGACCCTGATTTCGGCCTCCATTCCCTTCTTGCGGAGAACCGAGAGGGCCGCTTCCCTTTGCCTTTCTGCCACCCTCCTTGATTGCAGGGATTTTGAAGCATGGGATACACCGTAGATCCCGAGCACCTCCCCCCTCTCCCGAAGGTCCACCCCCTGAAGTTCGGCTCCGCGTGCCGAAAAGGAGATCATTCCGCCTCCCTTGGGATAGTACCCCCTTTTGAGCAGCTGAATTTCGGCCTTAAAACCCATCCTGTAAAGGATGGGCAGCAGCACCTCCTTCATGTAAAGGACCGTGGGGGCCCATTTGACATCCGTGCCGCCTGTGATCGTCAAGGTGAGCCTCGAAGGAAGTCCCACACAGGCGGGCATCAAGGTCTGCAGGACCAAGCCGATGGCCCCCGCGGTTCCCACATCGATTCTGTAACTTCCTCCCCTGAGCCTCCCGGGGATAAAGGTGAGGGTTTCGGAACCGACCTGTAGGCCCTCTGCCTCGCCCCGGCAGATCCTGAGCAAGGCCTTTATACCTGCCACATGCTGAGCTTTGAGACCGGGGGAGGGACGCCCCTGCCTTATCCTTTCGATCCTGCAGGGGACCCCCAGTAGGGCCGAAAGGCCCACGGCCGTTCTCACTATCTGGCCCCCACCTTCTCCATAGGAACCATCCAGTACTATCACCGCCTAAGCCTCAGGGTCTCAAGGAAGGCTTCCAGCCGCAGTTCGGTCCTCACATCGAGGGCCCCTGGCCTGTCTCCTTCGAGGGTGAGGATCGGGAGCCTGACCTCCTTTCGGAGCAACATGTCCTGGATCTGTCGGTAGCAAAAGGATTGCACATAATGAATCAGGCCGTCGATCTGTCTTTTTTCGATCTCACGTTTTATGTCCTCGAGGCGGTAGAAAAACGAATAGGGGTAGGTATAAAGGAGGTATTGCTCTATCAGGTCATCAGTATCGAAGGGCATGCTGAATTGGCGCTGGATCTCGTTGTAAACGATCCTGGCACCCCTTTCTTCCACCTTCTGGTAAAGGTCCGAAAAGATGGGGGGTACCCCGACATAGCCCAGGCGTATCTCCTCTTTGAAGGGCTTACGTGTCTCTGCCTTCTTGATAAATTCCTCGAGCTCCAGCTTGAAGGCTTCGGGGTCACCTTTCATATCGCTGGTGCTGACCAAAAACAGATGGTCCTCGTATCCGCTCACCACCCCTTCCTCCCAACAGAGCCTATCCACCTCATGGGCAAGCCTCCTTATGGAGTCGAGGTATTCCTTCGTCCTTTGGACCTCATTCCACCCTACCCCGAAATAGGCCATCATAGTCTCTATCTGGGCCTTCAAAAGTTCCCTTGAGCGATCATAAGGGTAGGCAAAGGGGAAGACCCTTACCCCTTGGGACTCAAGGACCTCTATGAGGGCATGGGTATTGCTGCAATCCCCTTGGGTTACCGCCACAACCTCCTCTATTCCCCTTTCCTTGACAACCCCCCAGATCCCCTTGATCCAGCTGCAGGTGTTTCTGGGAAAACCTATCCTTTCGGCCTCATGGACGAGCTTTTCGGGATCCGGGGAGGTGATAAAGAGGTTATTCAGATCCAGGGGGGTGGCCCCGGAGGCGTAGATGACCTCAATGGGCACCGTGGTCGTAAGCCCCACAACCCTCACCAATCGATCTCCTGGGCCAGAAGGGCTGCCCCAAGGGCCCCCACCGTTTGGGGATCGGGAGGGATGAGGAGCTTTTTTCCGAGCACCTCCTGCAGGGCCCTGATCATACCCCGGTTTTTGGCAACCCCCCCGGTGAAAGCTATCGGTTCCCCCTGAGGCACCCTCTTGACCATGGAGGAAATCCTCCTGGCAATGGCCAGGTGCAGTCCCCACACGATCTTCTCCCTCGGGATTCCTTCGGCGATCAGGGATATCACCTCACTTTCGGCAAAGACCGTGCACATGCTCGATATAGGGACTGCCTCCCGGGCCCTGAGGGCTTCAGTGGCCATTTCCTCCAGATCGAGGTCCATGGCCTGAGCCATCACCTCCAGGAACCTCCCTGTTCCGGCGGCGCACTTGTCGTTCATCACGAAGTCCAGGACCCCTCCCCTGTCCTCAAGGGCAATGACCTTTGCATCCTGTCCCCCCATATCTATGACCATTCTCACCCCGGGAAAGCAAAAGGAGGCCCCTCGGGCGTGACAGGTTATCTCGGTGAACTCCCTGTGGGCGAAGGGAACCCGTTTGCGACCGTAACCGGTGGAGATCACCCTTTTCACATCCCCAAACTTCGCCCCGGCTACCTCCAGAGCCCTCTGGAAACAGCGCCATGAAGCTCCACGGGGATCAGAGCCCGTAAGGAGGATTTCGGAGGAAAGCACCTTTTCCCCCTCCACGATCACCACCTTGGTGGTCCTTGAGCCCACGTCTATGCCCGCATAAAGCGCCATCGCTGTTGCAGCACCTCCAAGAAGGCCTGTAGCCTCGTCATGGTCTGTCCAGGGGAGTAATTGTCGGGATCAGCACCATCTCCGGGCAGGATCAGGTAAGGGATTCCCCTCCCTTTTACCACCTCCCCTATGACCATTGCGCCTGCGGTAGATTGCCTGCAACCCCAGTGGGAGAAGTGGATCACCCCGTGGATCCGGTAATCCTCAATGAGCCTCTCCACCAGTTCGATCCTCCCCTCGATGGGTCCTCCCCATGGATTGGCACAGATCTTTTCGGCCAGCTCGTCGAAGGGATCATCGCCTCGAGTTATCGGCCACCAAGGGTAATTGACCTCCTCATAGGCGATCGCCACACCCCTTTCATTCAGGAAGGATATTATGGGGTTGGGATAATATGGCCTTATGTGATGGAGCCACAGGACCCTGAAGCGTTCCTCCTTGAGGTAACCCCTTGATTTCCTCACCCTTTCAAGGATGCGATCCCTTAAGGCCTCAAAAAACCTCAATCCCCTTCCGGTCCCCAGGGACCAAAAGGACATCCCGGCCACATAGCTCATCCCCTCACTTCCGGGGAAGGGGGCCGGAACGGCCCTTCTGAGCTTTGCCACCTCCCTCATAACGGACTCGGTCCTTCTGGAAATCTCGAGGCTATTCTTGAGTTCTCCCAAAGGGGTCCTTATGCCCAAAAGGCACCTCGCTTCCTCGAAGATCTCGGTGAGCTGATCCTTAACGTAGATCTTGGCCCTCTTGTCCTTGCGGTAGGGCACATCGAGCAACAGATGGGGGACGCCCGTCCTGTCCGAAAGGGCTTCATAAAAGGCCTTCGTGCCATCGCATATCTGCGAGCAGCTTATGATGAGGTCAGGGGCAGGCAGCACTTCATAATCCAGAAGCCCCATGGCACAGCGATAAAAAGAACAGACATCGGTCGAAAGCAGAGAGCTGCCCTTCGAGATCGGTCCCCGCGTCCAGTTGAAGTAGGCCACAATGGCCGAGAATAACTCCGGCAAAAAGGGCACGGCCCCGAGGCCATAAATGAACTCAACCGGAAAGAAGCTGTTGATCCATACAACCGGCCTCTTCCTCCTTGATGCCTCACCGAGCACCCAGCACAGGAATTCCACCCAGAGGGTGAAGGGACGGTTGCGCTCCCGCGATACATAGAGGCAGGCCAAGGGTTTCAGCACCCTCCAGAAGTTCGGACTTCGCAGGGCCTTATACAGGAGCCTCACCTCCACCTCTCCAGGAAGGCCTGTACACGGGTCCTGATCCCTTCGGACACACCCACTGTGTATTCTCCCTCAAGGTGAAGCAACGGCCTCCCTTCCTCCTTGCAAATCCCTCTCAGGGTGGCCAGTTCATACAGGTAATGATCGCAGAATTTGGGGATATACGCCAAAACCGCCTGAACCTCCTTCACGGCCTCCCGCAGAAGTCGCCTTCTGCTCCCTCTCATCCTGGCACAAGGAGGTTTCTCCAGGTAAGCCTTGGCGAGGGCCAAAAAGGGCTCCCCTCCTCCCACATATCCTGCACCCCTAAGCCCCGAGCACACATCGGGGATCAAGACCTCTCCTCCCAGTTCCTCAAGCCAGTCCAGGATCCCATCGGCCTCAAGGAGGGACCCTGTCACAAGGACCTTCACTCTGCCCTCACCTTCCCTAAGGCGGACCTCCTGAAGGTCTTTCGGTGGAAAACCGCCCTTTAAGGCCCTCAGGAGATCTCCGGCCCTTGGTCTCTCCTTCAAGATTTCAAAGAGGGCCCTCCGCCTCTGGTTGCATCGGGCTATGGCCTCCCTCACCTCCTCTTCCAAAAGGGGCTTTCCCCTCAAATTACCGAGCCAGCGGGAAAAATCTTCTATTACCTCTCTATAGTAAAGCACTCCCCTTTCGTCGCTGCTCCTAGGAACATCAAGGATACAAACCTCCAGGGAGGGGAAAAACCACCTTACTGCATCGTAAAGCCTCCTCATTCCATCACAGGAGTTGATGAACACCAAGCCCTTAGGCGATTCCCTTTGGAGCTGTGACAGGACCGCTTTTAAGTAAGGGCATATGTTGGGATCGAGCAGCACCTCGTCTTTCTCGCTCGATCTGGGGATGACCCTCATCGGGTGGAATCCCGCCGCCTCCACCAGTTCCACCGGGACATAGGTGCAAAGATACCCCACCCTTTCCATCAGGAGTTCAAGGATAAGATCAGCAAGGGAAAAGTTGAAGCCCCTCCTTGAGCCGTGATATTAAACCCATGTGGACGTTACTGCGGTGATCTTGGCCGGTGGCCGATCCAAGAGGATGGGGCAGCAGAAGGCCTTCCTCCTCCTTCGCGGAAGGCCCCTTTTTGAATATGTACTTGAGACATGCCGCTCGATCTTTGACGAAATCATCGTCGTGGCCAGGAATACGGAGGCCTTTGGTCCCTATCGAGTTAAAGTGTTTGAGGACCTTATAGATGCAGGGGTCCTCGGTGGACTTTACACCGGCCTTCTTTTGGCCTCAACTCCCTACGTATTCTGCGTTGCCTGCGATATGCCTTTTCTCAGACAGGAGCTCGTCCATTATCTGCTTTCGATCAAGGACGGATATGATGCCGTTATCCCTCGGGCACCTGATGGTTTGCATCCCCTCTGTGCGATCTACCACAGGAATTGCCTTGGGCCCATCTCAGAGGGCATTTCGGAGGGGCAAAAACGCGTGATCTCCTTTCTGCCCCGTGTCAGGACGAAGATCTGCGATCCCGAAGAGATTCGCAAGGTGGATCCCGATTTTCTGTCCTTTTTCAACATCAACACCCCTGAGGATTTCGCGATGGCCGAGCGAATGCTTTCGGAGAACCGACTTCATGAAATGGGGATCTAAAAAGGGAAGGGAAATCCTCCTGGTGCTTCTGTTCATCCTCCTTGCTTCCGGAGTCTGGGCTCAACCCCCGGAGGAACTCCTCAAGGTCGGCCTTGGGGCTTACAAGGACGGCTTTTTGGAGGTAGCCGAAAGCCAGTGGAAGAAGTTCCTGAAGCTTTACCCCGATCATCCCTTTGCCCCCAAAGTCCGTTATCTTTTGGGCCAAACCCTTATCGAAGAAGGACGCCTGCAGGAAGCCATAAGGGAACTCGCTCCTCTTGTGGGAAACGAGGGGATAGAACAAGGGGAACTCCATTACCTGATAGGGAGCCTTTATATACGGATGGGCAGATGGAGGGAGGCTCGACCTTACCTGAAGAAGGCGACCGGACTGAATCCTGAGGCTCCCTGGTTCGGTCAGGCACTGCTTTTGCTCGGTGAGGCCCATTACCGACTTGCAGATTACAGAAATGCCATACCGATCCTCAGAAAAGCTTCACAGATCCTCGGCAATTCGGTCTCGAAGGACCGCGCGCTCTTACTGCTGGGATTATCCCTCCTTGAAATCGGCAGGCTCCAGGAGGCAGAAAGGACCCTGAGCGCGGTAAAGGGAAAAGAGGGGGATGAAGCCCTTTTTTGGCTTTCGGAGGTGCGCCTGAAGCTGGGGAATCCCCAAGGGGCCCTGGAGGCCTTATCGGCTTTGATGCTCCGTTATCCCAAAAGCTCAAGGCTTCCGGAGGCCCTCTACAAAAGGGCCCAGATCCTCTGCCAAGCTCACAGGGATTCGGAGGCCAAAGGGGCATTGCAGGGGTGGCTCCTCCGCTTCAAGGAGCATCCCCTGGAATCGAAGGTGCGCTTGCTTCTGGGGCGCTTGTTGATGAAGGCCCGGGACTTTAAGGAAGCTACCGATATCCTTGAGCCGGTCCTCAAGAAGGGGAATCGACAGGAACAGAAGGAAGCAAGATACAGGCTTATTTGGTGTTACTTACAGATGGGAAACCTCTCGGAAGCGGAGAAGTTGCTTTCCCAGCAGGATGACCTCCTCTCTCATCTGCTGAAGGCAAAAAGCGAACTTTTCCAGGGCAGGTGCGAAGAGGCACTGCCTTATCTCTTTGAGCTTTCGGCCAAAAAGCCCTTCAGACCCTTTGCCCTCTTTGAGATAGCCAGGTGCAACTGGCGCATGGGGAAGTTCCAGGACTGTGTGGCCAACCTCGATGTCCTGCAGCTCGAATTTCCGGGCTTCGAAAAGATAGACGAATTGCTCTGGCTCAAGGCGGAGTGCTTGAGGGAGGCAAAGGAGGAGAAAAAGGCCAGGGACCTTTACCGCCAGATCCCGAAAAAGCACCCCTCTTCAGACCGGGTCCCTTGGGCTATTTACAGACTGTTGGAGATGGAGCTCGGGTCGGGTCACATCGATCGAGCCTTTGGCTTCTTTGAGACTTTGAAGACCAAGTTTGCCCACCATGAACTCACCCAAAGGGCGGGGTTGCTGATCGGAAAGGCCCTCTTTGCGCGAGGTGACTACAGGAGGGCGATCGAAGCCCTGTCCATCGGAACCTCCTCTCCTATAAAGGAAATCAGGGGTGAAGCCCTCTGTTGGCTGGGCAAGGCCTACTGGAGGGTGGGTGAGGAGGAGAAGGCAATTGAAGCCTTTGAGCGTGCAGCCTCTCGGGGGGGTGAGATCGCAGCCCTGGCATATGTGGAGATCGGCAATATCAAGGCCGAAGCGGGCCAGCTGGAAGAAGCCCAATCGGCCTACCGGGAGGCCCTGAGGTTCGCACAAGATCAGGCCTTGAAGGCGAGGATCGAAAGGCTGCTGGAATTCACAAAGGAAGGTCTTTGAGGATGTCCATCCGTCCCATGCAAGAAGAGGATCTTCCCCAAGTCCTCTCCATAGAAAAAGCATCCTTTAGCACTCCGTGGGGCCGATGGGCCTTCCTCGCGGAGTTGAAGCCCCCCGGTTATGCCTTCGTCTACGAAGAAAGGGGACGGGTCCTCGGCTACGCCGTCCTAAGGATCGTGAGAGACGAAGGCCACCTTATGAACCTCACCGTGGCCCCCCAGTGGCGAAAAAGGGGTATAGGGAGTGATCTGCTGAGATTCTGCATCGAGTTCTGCCTCCACAGAGGCGTGACTTCCCTCTGGCTTGAGGTGAGGGAATCCAACGAGGCGGCCATATCCCTTTACCAGAAGATGGGATTCGTGACGAAGGGGAGGCGCAAAGGTTATTACCAGGACACGGGAGAGGATGCCCTTCTTATGGAGCTTTCCCTCCGTAAAAAGACCGTCCAAGAGGCCAAAGTTGAAGCAGTGAGGTCCATGGGACCCCTGTGCATCCTCGAGCTCTCCTTGAAAGAGGCAGTTTACTATGAACCGGGCCAGTTCGTCATGATCGAGGCCCCGGGAAGGCCCCTCATGCGTCCTTTGAGCATCTTTGACCTTGAAGGGAAAACGCTGAAGCTGCTCCTGCGCCCCGTGGGGGCTGGAACCAGGACCCTGGTAAAAGTCCGTACGGGCGAAACCCTGAGGGTGCTGCTGCCCTTGGGGAAGGGATACCCCATGCCCGAAGGGCAAAAGGAAGCCTTCCTCCTTGCAGGGGGCATGGGCATCGCGAGTCTCTTCCCCCTCGCCCTCAAACTCTCCCGGAAGGGCATCCCGGTGAAACTCCTTTGGGGGGCAAGGAGCTCGTCCTGGTTCCCCGCTCCCTTGCTTTGGCAACTGACCGAAGGATCGGTAGGCCTTGAGTTGGTAACCGAGGACGGGAGCATGGGTAAAAAGGGGGTAGTAACGGAAGTGCTTCCCAAGAAATGGGGGACCGCGTTGATCGTTTATGCATGCGGCCCGAAGGAGATGATAAAAAGGATCCTGAGGATCATACCACCCCATGTGAAGGTTTACGTGAGCCTTGAAGAACGCATGGCCTGTGGGGTGGGAACCTGCCAGGCCTGCATCCTTTCCGGCAGAGGGGGCAACAAGCTGGTTTGTAGAGACGGGCCCGTTTTCGAAAGGGAGGAAATCGGTGACCCCATGTCTTGAAACCCACATAGGATCCCTCCGACTGAAAACGCCCTTTATGCCTGCTTCAGGGACCTTCGGTTATGGGGACGAATATACTGGCATCATTTCCTACGAACCCCTGGGGGCCATCGTCACAAAGAGCCTCTCCTTGGAACCAAAGGAGGGTAACCCTCCTCCGAGGATCCACGAGCTCCCTTGTGGGATGCTGAATTCCATAGGGCTTGAGAACATAGGAATAAAGCGATTTCTCGAGGAGAGGCTGCCCCGGCTCAGTGAGCTCGGCCTGCCAGTAGTGGTGAGCATCTTCGGGGAATCAGAGGACGAGTTCATGAAGGTAGGGGAATCCCTGAAGGGGGTCCCTGCCGTCTCCGCCTTGGAGGTCAATCTCTCCTGCCCCAACGTCAAGAGAGGAGGAGCTGCCTTCGGTGCCGATCCCGAGAGGGTCTCCTTTATCATCAGGGAGCTGAGGGAAAGGGTGGACCTTCCCCTATGGGCCAAGTTGCCTCCTGACCCCTTCCACATCCTGGAAATAGCCGAAGCCGCCCAGAAGGCTGGGGCCCATGCCCTTACCCTGGTCAACACCCTCCCGGCCATGGCAATAGACATCCAGAAGGGAAGACCCGTCCTTGGGGGAACTGTGGGTGGACTATCCGGCCCCGCCCTCATGCCAGTGGCCTTGAAAATGGTTTACGAGGTCACAGAGAAGCTGGAAATCCCCGTTGTGGCCGCCGGTGGAATCTCCTGTTGGGAGGATGCGTTGGCGTTCCTTTTGGCTGGGGCTTCAGCACTGCAAATAGGTACCGCCCTCTTCTCCAACCCCAGGGTCTTCTCGGAAATCCACGAAGGGGTGTGCAGGTTCATGAGGGAGAGGGGAGTGAGAAGGATCGAGGATTTAAAGGGGAAGGCACATGAAGTGGAAGATCGTCCCCTTTGAGGAAAGTTCAAGAGAACTGGTTAGACATTTGGAAGTACACCCCCTTTTAGGCCAGCTGCTTCTGAACCGAGGGGTAGGGGACAGCAGAGGGGCAGAGAGGTTCCTCTTCCCCACCCTTAACGACCTCACAAACCCCTTCACGATGAAGGGCGTTGAGGAGGGCGTAAAGAGGGTTATGGAGGCCATCCTCAATGGGGAGAAGATCACCATCTACGGCGATTATGACGTCGACGGTCTGACCTCCGTGGCCCTGCTTAAGGGTTTCCTTTCTGAGCTCGGCCTCTCGGTGGAACATTACATCCCAAAGCGCCTTGAGGAAGGTTACGGTTTGAATCCCGAGGCCATTAAATTCATAGCCTCAAAGGGTACAAAACTCCTCATCACGGTCGATTGCGGGATCTCCAACCGCGATGAGATAGCCCTCGCTCAAAGCCTTGGGATGGATACCATGGTGATCGACCATCACGAGCCTCCGGAAATCTTGCCCCCGGGGGTAATCATCGACCCCTTACAAAGGGATTGCCCCTTTCCCTTTAAAGGCCTTGCGGCAGTGGGAGTGACCTTCCTATTCCTCATGGCCTTGAGGAAGACATTGAGGGAGAGGGGGTTCTTCTTACACCGACCTCAGCCCAATTTAAAGCGTTACCTTGACCTCGTGGCCCTCGGGACCGTTGCCGATGTCGTGCCCGTGGTGGAGGAAAACAGGATCTTTCTCAAGTTCGGCTTTGAGGAACTGAAAAGGACCCCAAGACCCGGACTCAGAGCCCTCAAGGATCTTTCAGGACTTGGTGATGCGGACATCAACTACGAACATGTGGCCTTCAGGCTCGCCCCGAGACTCAATGCCGGAGGAAGGATGCAGAAGGAGGAAATACCCTTGAAACTCCTTCTGAGTGAAGATGAGGGAGAAGCCCAAAAACTCGCCCAGGAACTTGAGGAGGCCAATCGCCAGCGCCAATTGGCCCAGGAGAGGATCTATGCCGAAGCCCGTCAAAGGGCCCATAGACTCCAGGAGAAACCAGCTATAGTCCTCGCATCCGAACAATGGCATCCAGGAGTGATCGGCATTGTGGCATCCAAAATCGCCGAGGAGTTTTACAGACCGACCGTCTTGATCGCCCTGGATGGATCCGAAGGAAGGGGTTCCGGACGGGGCATCCCAGAGGTCCACATGAAGGAGTTGCTTGAACGTTGCAGGGCCCTTTTGGTGAGCTTCGGGGGACACAAGTCAGCGGCAGGGCTGAAGATAAAAAGGGAATGCCTCAAAGCTTTCGAAGAATCCTTCCTCAAAGCCGTCGAGGAGGCCCTCGGTGGCCAAACACCCATGCCCTACCTCCTCATAGACCTGGCCCTCCCCCTCAGGGAAATCACCCTCCATCTGGTCGATAGCCTGGAACTCCTCGCCCCCTTCGGGCCCGGAAATCCCAATCCCGTGTTTTGCTCAAACGAACCGGTGAACATAGGGGGACTGAGACGCTTCGAAAAGGATGTGACGAGGTTTTCAGTAGCAGGAGGGGGAAGGCGCTACGAAGCGGTGGCCTTCGGCCCTTTCCCAGACCCACCTCCAAAGGCCATGATAGCCTTCGTGCCAAAAAAGGAATTTTGCGAAGGTTACCTCCGCCTGACCCTTGAAATAAAGGGCTTAAAGGAATCGAAAAGTTAGTTCATCTGCTGACCTTGACATCTACTATTTTTGCAAAAAATTTTTTACAAAAAGACGGCAAAATTGTATCAAAGTTTTACAAATTACATGATGACGCTCCTTGAAGGGGGCTCCCTCTATTTTCCTCTGTTAATAAATGCCGCCCTCCTGGTGGCTTTGGCTTCGCTGCACCATATGGTTGTTCCTCTGAAGTTAAGAAATGAGCCTCTTTATAACATCATCTCCGGTATCCTGTTTGGCCTAATAAGTATAATTTGCATGCTATTCCCCCTCTTTTTCTCACCCGGGATCTTTGTCGATTTGAGGGAAGTGGTTATAGCGCTGGGAAGCCTCTGCTGCGGGGTCACGGTAGCGGCGATAGCCTCCTCGATGTCATGCCTCTACAGGATAGGGATGGGAGGAGCGGGAACCATCGGGGACATCACGGCTATTTTGGCATGCGCTGCCCTGGGTCTCATGTATCGCAAAACCGTTGCCCCCAATCTTGCGACCCTGAATCCCCTTTGGTTTTGCGGATTTGGCGTAATAATAACCGCCATCAAACTGGCCACCCTGCTGCTAATACCCCCTTGGCCGACGGGTTTCTACCTCGTTTTGACCCTCTGGAAATCCCTCACCTGGCTTGTACCCCTCGCCACCCTGGCAACGGGACTCTTGATGAAAGTGGAGGAACAGCGCCTCAATGTGCAAAGGGAACTCAAACAGCGCGAATCCAACATCCGCATCCTTACCGACAACCTCTCAAACGGCATCATGGTCATAGACCAGATGGGCAACTTGATCTTCTGTAACCCAGCAGCTCGAAATTTACTGGGTCCTCCATCAGAAATTACCATCAAAAAACTCCTTAATGCCACCAGAAAAACTCGCATTGCTGAACTTCCTATTGGAGAGAAAATTCTGGAGGTTCAAACTTCAAAAACTATGTGGGATAACAAAGATTGCTTTGTTTTTACCATTGTCGACATCACTGAACGCAAAAAAGCTGAGCAGCTTTTTCTGTCTCTGGTAGAGAGCTCCCCAAGTGCAATTTACATTGTAAAAGGGGGTAAACTGTTTTTTGTGAATAAAATGATGGAAAATCTTACAGGTTATTCGAGAGCTGAGTTGATAGGCACAGATCCTCAGTTTATGGTTATTCCAGAAGAACGTGAATTTGTGAGACAAGAAGTGATAAAGATGCTAAAGGGATTACGATCTGCTCCTATAGAACTCAGGGCCAAGCGCAAAAATGGTGATGTTCGCTGGTGTGCATTAATGGCCAGTTCCACCGTTTTAGAGAAAGAAAGAGTTGTTGTGATCAATTTTATGGATATCACTGATAAGAAAGAACTGGAAGTTGCGTTAAATGAATCTCGCGATCGTCTGGCGAAGCTGAATGAGCTCATATATCACCTGGCGACCCTTGAGGACGAAAGTGAAGTCATTGAAGGGATGTGTCAGGGGTTGATGGCCGTATTGGATCTGAGTTCGTGTGATTTCTCTCCCTCTGAGGAAGCACCGGCTTTTGTGAGGTTCAAGAAGGAGGATCCCTTCAATGTCCTCGTTCCGCTTCAGGGGGTTGGTATTTTGCGCATCCGAAGCCAGCGACCTTTGATCGAAGAGAAGTTGCGGATTCTGGAGGTGGTTGCCAACTATGCTTCCATGATGGTTCACAGGATGAGGTTGAAGAAGGAGCTTGAACAGATGGCCCTTCATGATCCCCTAACTGGCCTTTACAATCGTCATTATTTGTTTGCGTTGCTTGAACAGGAAGAGAAAAGGGCACGCCGCTATGGCCATCTCATTGGCCTCCTCATGGTCGATGTGGATGATATGAAGGCCATAAACGATGAGAAGGGGCATGTGGTAGGGGATCGGGTGTTGAAGGAAGTGGCTGAGCTTTTGAAAAACTCGGTGCGCGAAAGCGACATCGTGGTTCGCTATGGAGGGGACGAATTTCTGATCGTGCTCCTTGAACCCTATGACGATGGCGTGGGCAGGGCAAAGCAAAGGATAAAAAAGAAGGTGGAGGAATACAATGCTGCCAATCCCGAAGTGCCCCTGAGCCTCTCCATAGGGGGTGCTTACTGGAATCCCCGGGGTGAGATCACGTTGGATCAGGCCTTAAGCGAAGCCGACAGGAATATGTACCTCGAAAAGACCTCTCGCCAAAGAAAATCCTCCCACAATTGACTTTTACTTTGGTTGTGCGCTAATGAAAAGGGAGAAATGAAACGCCCGACGATAATGGTAGTCGATGACGATCGCGGAAGTCTTCGGGTGCTCTCTGAGATCCTGAAGGCCGCAGGTTATGACGTAATAGCTTTCGATTCCGGAATCAATGCCCTCAAGGCGATTTTTAAGTCTCCTCCAGATCTTATCATCCTGGATATAGTGATGCCAGGAATTGACGGGTTAGAACTGTGCCGGATGTTGAAAGAGAACCCCGAATTCAGTGATATACCGGTGCTCTTCATCAGCGGGGTTGATGATGTTGATAACAAACTGAGGGCCTTTTCAGTGGGTGGAGCTGATTACATCACCAAGCCTTTTCATCTCCGCGAAGTACAGGCTAGAGTAAAGACCCATTTACAGTTACGAGCTGCTCATTTAGAACTGAAACAATACAATCGCGAATTGGAAAGGATGGTTGAGGAGAAGGTAAGGGAAATTTTGCAATCGCAACTTTCTACTATTGTGGCTATCTCGAAGCTCGTAGAATATCGCGATATAGAAACCGGGCAACACATTGAAAGGGTCCAGATGTTTTGTAAAGTCCTCGCGTTATCCCTCAAAGATTTCTCCTCCCGTGGTTTGTCAGTAGATGACGAATTTGCCGACACTATTTATTGGGCTGCTGCCCTACATGACATAGGGAAGGTGGGGATCCCTGATAACATCTTGCTCAAGCCCAATTGCCTTACCCCTTCAGAGAGAGAAATAATGAAGAGTCACACCATCATTGGTGCACGTGCCCTTGAGGAGGTTCGGCAAAAGTATCCGAGGAACAAATTTTTGAACATGGGAATCGAGATTGCCAGATGGCATCACGAAAGATGGGATGGGAAAGGATATCCTGATGGCCTTTCGGGCGAGGAGATTCCCCTTTCGGCGCGCATAATGGCTTTGGCCGACATGTACGACGCCTTGCGGTCAAAACGCCCCTATAAGCCCGCCTTCGGTCACGTCGAAACCGTAGAGACCATAAAGGCCGAAAAAGGCAAGGCCCTCGATCCCACAATAGTTGAGGCCTTTCTCAAGGTGGAGGAAAGCTTTTCCCAGATTTGGGAAAATTTGACCTATTCCTTTACCAAGTGATTTTCTCTCGTTCCGTTCCGCCAAGACAATCCCCCCTCCCAAAAAACGGTATGTTTTCTGCTAAACCAAATGATGGCGAAAAACTCTGGAGTTCAGGGGGGTAACGATGAAAAGGTTAGATTTGCGTTGTGATGTAAGGATTCCTGTTACTTTAATACCCACTACTAACCCGACACCGCAAGAAACTTTCACACGAGATGTAGGACTTAGTGGAGCATTTGTGTATACCTCTGAACCGATACCAGAAGGAATATGGACAAAGATCATAATGAAGCTCCCAGAGGGTCCAATAGAAGCTAAAGGTAGAGTACTTCGCCAAAGCTATGATGGTGTAGCTTTAAAATTTCGGCAGATAGATGAGGATGGCAAAGTAAAGTTATGGAAAACAATTGTGCGCTATATAGAACCAACGGTTTGCCCATTTTGTGGTTCATCAATTTCTTCTTTCTCTGATTATTGCTCTTCTTGCGGGTTGTTCATAAATTTAAGATCCGACCGCTTTTGGGAGGTATATGATTCTTTCCTTTTTGACGAAAAGAAGAAACAATTAGAAAAGGCTATCACTCGTTTTAAACTTTCAATGGAGGAATTGGAAGAGGCAATTAATTCTGACGAAGTTGATTATGATGAATTATATAAGAAATTTAATACGCATGTAGAAGATCTTATTTCAACTTGTCGAGATGTAGAGGAAACAATAGGGCACAGAAAAAATCTTTTAAAAAATTTGAAGTCTTATTTCAAAGAAGCAACTGAGGAAATATTTTCCAAAGGGACACTTGTAAAGCATGCAAGAATTTGGCCTCGAGGATATCCAGGTGATTATCGAATGTTGGAATATATCTATCTAAATACTCCACTTTCCACTGGATTAGGCCGGCTATTAGATATGGGATTCCTTCGAACTACATTGGCCACTGCAGTGAGGGAAAGATTGAAAACATTGGTTAGACTTCTCCGAGAATGTTTGAAAAATCGAGTATCCCCTAGTCTTCTCAATATAGGATGCGGTTCTTGTAGAGAATTGGTAGAACTCCTTCCAGAAATAAAGCAAAGCAAAGCTCGAATCGTTTGTACAGATTTTGACGAAGAAGCTCTTGACTTTTCCGCAAAAAGAATGTCATATACAGAAATAGCAGAACAGGTGCATTTCAGGAAATACAACGCCCTCCGTATGATTGACAAGAGAAGAAATTTGAGAGAATTTGGCTTGCAGGATATAATTTACAGTACGGGTCTTTTTGATTATCTCACAGATGATATATTGGTTAAGCTTTTTTCTTCTCTGTATGACTTATTGAAACCTAACGGCAAACTTATTGTTTCATTCAAAGATGCAAATCGTTACACGACTGAAGTTTACCATTGGATCGCTAATTGGGATGCATTTTTCCAACGAACGACATATGATATTGAGAAAATTTTAGAAGAAGCAACGATGCCAAATGCTTTAATAGAATCGTTACGAGAACCATCAGGGGTAATAATATTTTACGTGATTACTAAGCCTTCTTAATATATGCTGGATAGAGAGCGTTTTGTAGAAAAGGAGCTCCTTTCTGCCTATACCAATAGAGCTTTATTCTTGTTATTGTGTGGAGTAGTTGCGTTTCTTGCCATTGCGATCATTGATTATTTGGTTTATCCTAATTTGTTCTTCTCCTTTTTGCTTTTGCGAATTTCGATTTCGTTGATTCTTATTGTCCATTATATCTTATTGAAACATTACAGACATTCCACTAAGACTTGTTTACTAATTATTAGCTCAGCTATAGTTTTTAGTGCCTTTTTTATCCAAGTAATGGTTTTGCAAACTGGAGGTTCTTCTTCTCCTTATTATGTGGGACATATTCTTTTAGCACTCTTTTTCATGGTAATGCTACCATTAAATGAATTCGCCACAATTGTTTTGGCCTCTGTAGTTTTTTTGATATATTTGATTCCAATATTGACGTTAGATACACATATCGTAAAGAAATCGATAATTGCCCATTCTTTGTTTTTAGGAGCAGCGTTATTGCTTCTAGCAATATGGAGATTTTTTGACCAAAAGCGCTTTATTCGAGAATTAAATCTTTTGTATGACCTTGGGGAAGAAAGAGCAAAAATAAAGTATTATTCACAAGAACTAGAAAAGTTACTTGAGCAGAGAAACAAGGAACTGTCCATGTCTGAAATTTTGCTGGAAGCCCTTTTTGAAAATGCTAGTGATGGCATTTTAATCACGAACATAAAAGGAGGAATTATTCGGGCAAATCAGAAGGCATGCGAACTTCATGGTTTTGATAAGCTTGAAGGTATGAACATACGCCTCCTTGAAGCACCTTCATCAATACCCTCATGGGAAGAGAGAATAAAGCAACTCTTAGAAGGTCAACCCCTTGTCTACGAAATAGAACATTATCACAAAGATGGGCATAAAATCCCCCTCGAAGTAAGTTGCTCTATCATGGAAGTCAATGAGCAGAAATTTGTGCAGTTATTTTGTCGTGATATTTCAGAAAGGAAAAAGCTTCAAGCCGAACTTATATATTCACAGAAAATGGAATCTATAGGAATTATGGCGGGGGGAATTGCGCATGATTTTAATAATCTCCTTGCTGCTATCCTAGGGAATGTTGAGCTTCTTTCCATGCATGAAGAAATCCCTGATTTCTGTCTCCAAAAGCTAAAGGATATAGAACAAGCAGCACGATCAGCTTCGCAGATTGTTTCAAAACTGTTAGATTTTGCCCGCAGAAAACCTTCTCAAATGGTTACAGTAAACCTTAATGATGTAATTCATGATAGTATAAGGTTGATTTCCCATCTAAAGCCAGAAAATGTAAAAATTGAGCTGAATCTCACCGGTTCTTCCGTTATCATAAAAGGAGATCCCATCAGGCTCGAACAGGTACTAGTCAATGTCATCCTCAATGCCTTTGATGCCATGCCCCACGGAGGGACAGTGACAATAGAAACCGCTGTGGAAGAGAGGGGAGGTGAACGAAGCGTGAGATTATCCATATCGGATACGGGAACGGGGATCCGTCCGGAGCACCTTCCTCACATATTTGATCCCTTTTTTACCACCAAGAAAAAAGGCCGAGGAACAGGCCTTGGTCTTGCTGTAGTTTACGGCATTGTTAAGGAACATCAAGGGAAAATCGACGTGGAGACGACCTTAGGACAGGGGACCACCTTTCATATGCATTTTCCTCTGATAGAGGAAATACCGAAAGAGACACAGCCTCCTCGTCATATCGAGCAGTCAAAGCGTCTAAATACTGTTCTGGTTGTGGATGATGAGGAAAGGATATTGTCCTTTGTGAAAGACGTTCTTGAGCGCGAAGGGTTCAACGTTATCACGACGACGAGTCCAACGGAAGCTCTTGAGATATTCAAGGTACTGCGCAGGAGCCTCCATCTCGTGATAACCGATCTTGTAATGCCCGAAATGGAGGGCAAATTCCTGATAGAGAACCTGAAAAAACTTTCGCCCAAAACGAAGATCATCGTCATAACAGGCTATCCTTCCCTTGCTCAAGAAGTTTCAGCGGAGGCCATCCTCCCCAAACCCTTTGACGCCTCCAAGTTGATCTCCACGGTAAAATCCTTCCTTAAGAATTAAAGTTACCTCAAGGAAGCTTCCGTAAAGATGGGTCTCGGGAGATACTGCCTTGCGTAGGTCTCAAGTCCCCGAAGGATCCCATCGGAAATGGCATCGAGGTAGCGGGGATCCCTCAATCTGCGTTCCTCATATCTGTTGCTTATGAAACTGACCTCAGCAAGGATCGACGGCATCTTGGCCCCTACGAGAACTACAAAGGGGGCGCGTTTCACACCAAGATCCCGTACCCTCCAGCGCTTTTTAAGCCTGGAAACCAGATTCCTCTGAACCGAGTATGCCAACCTCTCCGAATCCTCCACCTTTGCCCTGAGCATGAGATCGTAAAGTATCAACTGCAGGGCGTCTATCTTCGATGGAGGCACACCGTTTTCCCTTGCAGCAAGCCGCAATGCCTCTCTATCGGTGGTGAAACTGAGAAAATATGTCTCCACACCACGTTGTCTTCTGTTACGGGAAGCGTTACAGTGGATGGAAACAAATAAATCTCCCTTTTTTGCATTGGCAATGGCGGTGCGCTCTTCAAGGGGAAGATATCTGTCATCTTGTCGAGTCATTACAACTCGCCAACCTAAACGCTTTTGCGCCTTCTGACGCAAAAGTTTACCAATCTTCAGCACAACATCCTTCTCCCTGAGACCGGTTGGCCCAATGGCACCGGGATCCCTTCCGCCATGACCTGGATCTATAACCAGGGTGATGCCCCTTTTGGACGAAATCCTGTCCCCGTAGAGATCTATAACGAGCCGGAAGGGAGAGTGCAACAAGAAGACCTCATAATCCTTGAATTCCCTAACTTCCAGAACCACTCTCACCGTTCGGCGATCAAACTGTCCGACTCGCACCCTCCTGCATATTTCCCCCTTTATGTAAAAAACTCGGGGAATCTTCGGCAGAAGCCTGGCTGGTCTGAGATCTACGTAAAACCTGGCTGGACGACCTGTGACGGGATCTTTCTTCAAGAACCCAACTTTATAGGAGACCTCTCTGTCCAGATCGACAACTACTCGAGTATACCCCTCATTGGCCCACCACCTGATTCCTTTAACTATGACGCTGGAGGCAACTGCACATTTTGTCTCCAAAAGAGAGGAAAAAACGACAAAAAGCCCCAAGATAAAGGGGTTCCTCGCGAAGGAAAGGGCCATCTCAACGTTGGGCCATAGAGGTAACGATCTTGGGGGTTATAAAGATCATAAGTTCCCGGCGATCTTCCGTTTTGGTCCTGCTCTTGAAAAGCCATCCGATGAGAGGGAGATCCTTCAGGCCGGGAAGTCCTGCCGTGCTGTTCGATTTAGTGTATTCGTAAATCCCACCAATCACCACCACTTCTCCGTCCTTCACCATTACTTGGGTCTTGGCGTTGCTGGTCTTAATGGTCGGATTTCCTTGGACGGTCCTCGTCCAATCGGGGGTCTCCTTGGCACACTCAATATCGAGCTTTATATGACCATCGGCAGTGACATGGGGGGTGACAGTGAGCCTCAAAGTGGCATCGATCCAGTCTATCTCGAGCTCCTCATCCTCGATCTTCTGAAAGGGAATCCTCACCCCCTGTTCGATCTTGGCTTGGGTATGGTCGAGGGTGAGAATCCTGGGGCTCGATATGATCTCACCGAGTCCCTTTTCCTCCATGGCCGAGAGCTTCGCCTCAAAGAAGCGGCTGCCAAGGGCGCCGATATAGAAGTCCAAGGCTCCTCCTGACCCCACTCCCACGCTAGCCGGAAGGTTCAGCAGATAATCCGCTGTCCCTGACTCTTTAAGCGTTCCCTCAGAAGCCCCTGAAACACCGATGCTGTCTCCCCTATAGGTGGTAGCGTATTTCCCACCCCAACTTATCCCCAATTCTCTCCGAAAATCAGTAGAAGCCTCAACGATCTTGGCATCTATAAGGACCTGAGGAGTTTGAGAATCAAGCTTCGCCACCAATTCCTTAACCTTCGCTATCCTCTCTTCGGTGTCCTTCACAATCAAGGTGTTGGTCCTCGCATCCACAGCTACACTTCCCCTCGGACTCAGCAAATCCTTCACCTTTGGGACAAGATCCGAAGCCCTACTGTAACTGATAGGTATAAGCTCCGTGAAGATGGGTTGAACGGCCTCTTTGGCCTTCTGAGTCTTCGCCTTGGCCTCCCTTTCCTTCTGAAGCCTTTCAAGGGTAGAAATCCTTATCACATTGCCCACCCATTCCATACCAAGATTGTTGGTGGTCAGAATGATATCCAGAGCCTGATCCCAAGGCACATCTACAAGCCTTAAAGTAATGCGCCCCTTCACATCATCGGTAACCAGCATATTAACCCCGGCTACATCCGCAAAAAGCCTGAGGACGTTTGGCAAATCAGCGTCTTTCAAATCCAAAGTCACCCGGCTTCCCCTATATTCCTTCTTACCCTGTATAAGATTATCGAAAATTGTCGAGAGTTTTGAATCTTTAGCTACAGCCAAATTAGCAACAAACAGAAGGACAGACGCTAAAAATAACCCCTGCAATCCTACCCTTTTCCAAATCCTTACCATCGCAATTACTCCTTCTTCTCTTCTGGATGTAAAAAGAGTATTACTTGCCTCCTCTTAAGGCGCCCAAGAACATCTTTATACCTTTCCTCAATTATCACGCGATCTGCAAGGATCTCCTTCACCCTTCCAAACTTGTTGCCTATGTAATCACCTACACGGATGATATACCCTTTCCCTTCAGAATCCTCGACCATCGCCCTGTTATGGTCACTCCCCACTATAATTGCCACAAGCTTGAGCTGGCTCAATTCATATTGCTGCAGGGGAGACACGATCACCCCTTTGGGCCTCACGGGTTCTTCCTTTCTCAGGAAGGGCTTAAACGGGTCCCTCAGACCTTCCGGATTGTAAATGAAGACCTTCTGCTGAGCAGTAACCCCCGAGGAAAAGAGGACTGCCACCATTAAGGCCATCGATGCGAACACCCTCTTCATCTTCGGCTCTTCTTTTTGACCTTTTTGCTTCCCTTCTGGACCTTCGGTTTGGTCTTGGGTTGTGGCAGAAAATAATACGTAGCCCCTATACAGTGAGCCTTGAGGACAACGCCTTCCCCCGGTTTCTCCTCCAAGGGTCTGAAGGAAAAATCCTTGATGGTTACGATCCTGGGCAGACGCCCTACCTGGTAAAAGAACATCCCTATCTGATGATAACCCCCTGCAAGGTCCATCTCGAAGGGAACCTCGGCGAAGAACTCACCCTGTTTCTCCTCCTTCGGTCTGAAGGACTCGATCTGAAGACCCACCCCTTTTCCCACAAAGGAGATGGTCTTCAACAACACCGGTATCTCCTTCTCCTCCGGAAGCCTGGAGGTTATCAGGGCCAACTTCCTCTCGATCTCCTTCAGTTCAGCCCTGTACTTTTCAAGCTGAGAAGCAAGCTTCCTCTTGCGGTCCCTTTCCCGCTTGAGTTTTTCAAGCTGTCGCTCCTTCTGGGCGATTCTATCCCTCTGGGGCCTGTAAGAAAGCTGCCAAAAGGCCACAAAGATCACCGCCAACAATATCCCCAAAACGAGAAATCGCTTTCCTTCACCCCGTCCCAAATCCATGGATCATTCCACCTCAAGTTCGTAAGTCAGGGAAAACTCCCTTAGGCTAACCCCTCCCACCTCCCGCCTTTTGATGGATCCAAGCTCCACCCTCTTCACATAGGGAGAACCCTTCAAGGAGATCATGAAATCCGCTATTGTCTCCTCATCAAGGGCAATGCCACTCACCCTGACTGTACTCCCTTTCTTTTCGAGCTTCTCGAGCCACAACTTCTCAGGAAGCCTGTGGCTCAAATCGTTCATGAGCATCGCGGAGACAAGCCTGCCCTTCTCAAGTCGTTCGGCCACATCGAGCCGTCTGCGGAGAAGTTCCTTCTTCCTCTTGATCTCCTCGATTTCCTTTATGACCTTGTCAAGCTTTGCAATCTCGGCCTTAACTTCCGATATTCCCCGATCGAGTTCCCTCTCCCTTTGAACGGCACTCCATTTGAGATAAAAAATCAAAAGTAGCACCAATATCACAAGGAGAACGGAAACTGACGTCTGAAATCTCTTTATTTCTTTCCTTTGGACTTCCTTAAGGGGCAAAAGATTAACTTCTATCATCTGCCTCTATACTCTCCTTAAAGCAAGTCCTATTGCAACGGCGCAAAAAGGAGCCATTTCTCGAAGATAATCCGCCGAAAAATCGCTGACGTCAATCGCCAGATTGTTGAACGGATTGAACATCTCCACCTGCACACCAGTACGTTCCTGAATGACATCTTTTAGCCCCGGAACCTTCGTCGTTCCACCGGTCAAGTAAAGCTTCTGAATGCGGCTATCAGGATAGGCAGCGGAAAAGAAATCAAGGGATTTGGCTATCTCCAACGAAATAAGGCGAGAAACCCGATTGATCACCTTCATGACCTTGGAGGACTCCTCTTCTATCGCCCGGAACTTCAGAAGTTCGGCCTCGTCATAACCCAATCCCATCTCCTTTTGCAGTTCTTCGGTGTAAAAATTCCCACCTACTGCCACGTCTCGGGTGAAAAGGCATTCCCCTTTTCTGACCACATTGATACTGGTCACACTTGCCCCTATATCACAAAGGGCTATTACGTTGTCCAATTCCTGAGGGTAATTCACTTCAAAGGCATTCTGAAGGGCAAAGGCATCAACGTCTATGATCGCCGGCTCAAGCCTTGCATTCTCAAGAAGGGCGATATAGCTGTTGATCATCTCCTTGCGGGCCGCAACCAGCAAGATCTCCATCCCCTCGGGACCCTTGGAGATGATGTGAAAATCAAGGGATACCTCTTCCACCTCCGGTATGTACTTCTTGGCCTCTGCAGCCAGGTTTTCCTGAAGTTCCTTTCGGCTCATGTTAGGGAAAAGCAATCTTTTCACTATAACCGCATGCCCAGCCACAGAAGTTGCCACCTTTCTCTTCTTCAATTTCTGGGAACTCACCAATAGACGAAGGGCTTCGCTTATCTTGGGCAAATCCATCACTCCCCTCTGGGACATGGCACCAAAGGGGAGGGGTTGCAAAGCGAGTTTCTCAAGTCGATAACCCCCTTCTTCGGGTCTGAGCTGAACAAGCTTTAAATTTTTGGTTCCTATATCGAGACCGACCGCTAAATTATCTTTCCTTCCCAAGGAAGGTATCCCCCAAATTGGAAATCTTTGCCTTTCTTCTATGCCAAGAACACGAAGGTTTGTCAACAAAAAGTTGTTTATGTAAATTCGGCTGCCAACCTTAAAATGAATTCAACCACCCGTGGAAGGCTCTGTGCCCTTGAGAAAGGGCTCAAATACCCCTGGTTCATCCGGAGAAGCCATGGTTCCGGTTTTGGGATCGATCCTGACGAAGATTACGCTTTCGGGAACCGCAAAATCTTCCGGGGGCAGTCCCTTTAAGGCCTCTTTCATAAAGCTCACCCATATGGGGGCAGCCGCCCTTGAGCCCGTTTCATCCTCTCCCAAGGGGCGGGGATCATCAAAGCCCACCCACACCCCGGCAATGAGGCGTGGGGTGTAGCCTATAAACCAGGCATCGGTGTAGTCATCGGTTGTCCCGGTCTTGGCAGCACAAGGCCATCCCAATGCCTTTGCCCTCCAGCCCGTTCCCTCCCGGACCACCGACTGGAGCATGTTTGTGATGAGGTATGCCACCCCTTCGTCGAGGACACGGGGGTTATATCTCCCTTTGGGTTCCAGACCGTAGTTGCGAAACTCCCCTTCAAGGGGCAGGGGCTTTCGTTCCTCCAGTATCTTTCCGTTCCTGTCAAGGACCTTGGTCACAAAGATCGGCTCTATCAAATGCCCTCCTGTGGCAAAGACCGCATAGGCCCTCACCATCTCCAGAAGGGTCACCGATGAGGAGCCTAGGGCCATTGATAGATCGGGGTTGAGGGGAGAGGTGAAGCCGAGTTTCCTTGCAAAGCGCACAAGATAACCCACCCCCACTTTCCTGGCGAGGTTCAGGGTGGCACAGTTCAAGCTGTGGGCCAGGGCGAATCTCAGGGTGACCGGCCCGTAGAAACGCTCTTGATAATTTTTGGGCCTCCAGACCTCATCCCCCTCCTTGTAGACCACGGGCGCATCAAGGACTATGTTGGATGGGGCAAAACCCTTGTTCAAAGCAGCGGCATAGACTATGGGCTTGAAGGCCGAACCGGCCTGACGTCTGGCCTGAAGGGCCCTGTTAAACTGACTGCGATAAAAGTCCCATCCCCCGATCATTGCCCTTACATAACCGGTGGGCAACTCCATGGCCAAAAGGGCCCCTTCCACTTCTGGCTCCTGGTACAGCTCAAGCCGGAGGGTCTCCCCTTTCATCTCCCTTATCTTCACCCGTATCACGTATCCCCTCTTGAGGTCGCCATCCACCCAATCGAGGTCCTTCCGATCGATAAATCCCTCTTTACGACCAAGATCCACCCACACCCTATCTTCCTCCACTTTGGTCACCGCACCCAGGTATACGCGACCGACCTCAAGGTTTCTGTTTTCCTCCTTGAGGGCTAAATGAAATTCCTCCATCTCCCCTTCCGAGAGAATGCGCTCAGGCCCCCTGTATCCCTGGCGCTTATCAAGGGCCAGAAGCCCTTCCCTAACCGCCTGAAAGGCCGCCCTCTGTAACCTCGAATCCATGGCCACATGGACCGTGAGCCCGCCTTCATAAACCGCTTTCTCTCCGTAACGTTCCACGAGGTATTGCCTGACATATTCCAGATAATAGGCAAAGACATCCCGCAACTGCTGCTTGTGAGGTCTTAACCGGAGGGGGGTGGCATAAGCCCTGCGGGCTTCCCGTTCGGATATATAGCCCTCCTCCACCATTCGCCTGAGGACATACCACTGGCGCCTCTTGGCCAGCTCGAAGTTCTTGTAAGGGGAATAGAGTTCAGGGGCCTTGGGCAGACCTGCCAGAAGGGCCATCTCCGCCAGGGTGAGTTCATCGGGGGACTTGCCGAAGTAGTAATCGGATGCCGCCCCTATGCCGTAGTTGCCGTGACCGAGGTAGATCTGGTTGAGGTAAAGGTAGAGGATCTCGTCCTTGCTCAGGTGTTGTTCGATGCGCCGGGCCAGGATTATCTCCTTTATTTTGCGCGAAAGGGTCCTTTCGCGGTCCAGGATCAGGGACCTCACCAACTGCTGGGTTATGGTGCTTCCTCCCTGCACTATCCTTCCCGCCTCGACATTCTTCACCAGCGCCCTGAGGATTCCCATCCACGATACGCCCCTGTGACGATAAAAGTCGGCGTCTTCTGCGGCCACAAAGGCCTGTTTGAGAAGCCGGGGGATCCTCTCGTTGGGAACGAGGATCCTCCTCTGGAGGTAAAACTCCCCGATCAACTGCCCATCGGCCGAAAAGATCCTGGTGGCAAGGGGCGGGTTGTAATTGCTTATGTCCCTCAAGGGAGGAAGGGAATGGGAAAAGTAAAGCAGGATCCCCACCGCAATTCCGACCAGCGCCCCGAGGACGATTCCCCCAACCTTCAGCAACTTCATGTTGAAAATTTTAGCACATTTCAAAGATCCCTTCCTTTACATCCCTTCCCCCATCCATTAATTTGATCACCGTGGAGGTGATCGTCACCCACATCAATGCCGATTTCGATTCCCTCGGCTCTATGGTCGCCGCTCAGAAGCTCTATCCTGAAGCAGTGGTGGTCTTCCCCGGTTCTCAGGAACGAAGTCTCAGGGATTTCCTCATCCGATCGGCCCTCTACATGCTCAATGTGAGGCGGATGAGGGATGTGCGGATGGAGGAGATAAGGCGCCTCATCGTCGTGGACACGCGCCAGAGGTCGCGTATTGGCGGTTTCTCACAGCTTCTGGACCGCCCCGGGGTCGAGGTCCACATCTATGACCACCATCCCCCTTCAGGGGACGATTTCAGCGGCGATCTGGAGGTCGTGGAGCAGAGGGGAGCGAATACCACCCTTATGACCCGCTTGCTTAAGCAACGGGGTTTGGAGCCCTCCCCCGAGGAGGCCACGGTTATGCTCCTGGGGATATACGAGGATACCGGCTCCTTTACCTTCCCTTCGACCACCCCGGAAGACTTGGAGGCGGCCTCCTATCTCCTGGCCCTTGGAGCTGACCTGAAGGTGGTCACCGAGATAATGTCGCGGGAGATGACTTCCGAGCAGGTCATGTTCCTCAACCAGATGCTCGAGAACGCGGAGCGCTATAACATCCACGGGCTGGACATCCTCGTCACTGTGGCCTCCTCCGAGGAGTATCTCCAGGATGCCGCCTTTCTGGTCCATAAACTCCGGGCAATGGAAATGCCCGATGGATTGTTCGCCCTTCTGAGGATGGGGGACAGAATTTTCCTTATAGCCCGATCGAGGGTCGACGAACTGGACGTGAGCAAGGTGGCCATGGAGTTCGGTGGAGGGGGACACCCTACGGCTGCCTCTGCGACCATCAAGGACATGACGCTGCATGAGGCCAAGGACAAACTCCTCGGACTCCTCCCGCGGATTATAAAGCCAAAGCTGGTGGCCAAGGACATGATGACCACCCCTTTAAAGACCATTTCGCCGGTGACGACCATAAAGGAAGCCCACCAGATCATGCAGAGGTACGGCCTGGGGATATTGCCCGTTACAGCCGATGGGAAGTTCCTGGGCCTTGTGACATGGGAAGATGTGGAGAAGGGGGTCCTCCATGGCCTCGGGTCAAGGGCCGTCGGTGATTTCATGAGGCGGGATGTCCCAAAGGTCAACCCCGAGGCCTCTCTCTTTGAGGTCTACGAACACATCGTGAGCGGCAGCCAAAGGCTTCTGCCAGTGGTCAAGGACGGAAGGCTGCTGGGCGGGATAACCAGAAGCGACCTCCTGCGGGCCCTTTACGCCATCACACCTCCCCTTGAACTGAGGGATTCGAGTTCCAAAAGGCGAAACGTCAAGGCGCTGCTCCAAGAGAGGCTCCCAAGGGAACTCCTGGAGCTCCTCAGGGAGATGGGCAAGGTCGCCGAGCAGATGGAAATGAAGGCGTATCTGGTTGGGGGATTCGTAAGGGATCTCTTCCTCGGCCGGGAGAACCTGGATCTGGATGTGGTAATCGAAGGGGACGGTATTTCCTTCGCCGAAACCATGGGCAAAAGGCTCGGGGTCACCCCCAAGCTCCACAAACCCATGGGTACCGCAACCCTCTCCTTTGGGGACAGGTTCCGGATTGATGTGGCCACAGCGAGGCTCGAATATTACCCTCAGCCCGCCTCACCTCCCCGGGTGGAGAAAAGCTCCTTGAAGATGGACCTTTATCGAAGGGACTTCACCATCAACACCCTGGCCATCAATCTCAATCCTTCCTCTTTCGGAGAGCTCATAGATTTCTTCGGGGGGCAGCGGGATTTGAAGGAAAAGGTCATAAGGGTGCTACACGGACTGAGCTTCGTTGAGGATCCTTCCAGGATCTTCAGAGCCCTCAGGTTCGAAAGTCGTTTCGGGTTCAAGCTGGGTCGTCAGACAGAATCCCTCATGAAGGCGGCGATCTCCTCGGGTTTTGTGGACAAGCTGAGTGGACACCGGCTCCTCCTGGAGCTGAGATTGATCCTTAAGGAGGAAGACCCCCTGAGGGTCCTCATCAGGATGGAGGATTTCGGCTTGCTGAAGGTATTCCACCCGAAACTCTCCCTCACCCCAAGGATCAGGAAGCTTCTCTGCAGGACTGCCGAGGTACTGAACTGGTACAGGCTCCTGTTTTTGCCCGAAGAGGTCGATCAATCCACCGTCTACCTGCTTTCTTTGACCGAGGAACTCGGGGAAGCCGAGAGGTCCGAACTGCTGGAAAGGCTGAGGATACAGGGTGCTTTGAGGAAGAAACTCACCGACGAACGGAGGGAGGGCCAGAAGGCCCTCCGGAGATTGAAGCCCCAAATGGACCGCTGGGAGGTGTTTGAGCTCTTGGAACCTTTTTCTCTGGAGGTGCTCCTCTATCTGATGGTCCTCTGCGAAGGAAAGGAAAAGCAGCGCCTTTTGGCGGATTTCATTTCCAGGAGTCGCCATATGAGGCCGGAACTTAAGGGGAGAGACCTCCAGGCCTTGGGCATACCCCCAGGCCCTCATTACCAGCAGATACTGAGGAGGTTGCTGCAGGCTAAGATCAACGGAGAGGTTGAGGGGCGCGAGGGGGAAATCGAGTTGGTAAAGAGGGAGTTTATGGCTAAAATGGCAGAAAGGAAATGAAGATCGCTGTTGCGGGAAAGGGAGGAGTGGGCAAGACCACCCTGGCGGGGACAATGGCCCGGTATCTGGCTGACCATGGTTATAGGGTCTTGGCCATAGACGCCGATCCTGACGCCAATCTCGCTTCGGCTTTGGGTTTCAGCGAGAAGGACCTCAAAGGCCTCATCCCCCTCGCCCAGATGAAGGAATTGATACAGGAGCGCACGGGGGCCTTCGGGGGGATATTCAAGCTCAACCCGAAGGTGGATGACATTCCCGATACCTATAGCCGAACGCGAAACGGGGTGAAACTGCTGGTACTTGGAGGGATCCCAAAGGCCGGCAGCGGCTGCTTTTGCCCAGAGAGTGCGCTACTCAAGACCCTGATCCATCACATCCTGGTGAGGCGAAAGGAAGTGGTCATAGTGGACATGGAAGCGGGACTCGAGCACCTGAGTCGCGGCAGTACGCGCTGGGTGGACGCCTTTCTGGTCGTTGTGGAACCGGGACAGAGGAGCATCTCCACCGCATGGCAGATCAGACAGATGGCCATTGATCTGGGGATCCGAAGGATCTTTGCGGTTGGCAACAAGGTGGCCTCAGAAGAAGATCGAAAGATCATAGAGGAAGGAATCAAGGGCATCGAGATGCTCGGACACATACCCTTTCTGCAATCAATTATTGAAGCCGACAAAAAAGGGATCTCACCCTATGACCTCGACCCCCGGGTCAAAGAAGAAGCGGGAAGGATTACAAAAAGGCTCTTGCAGCTTATAAGTCCGTGATACCCGTCGTATCGACCCACTGCAGGGATTATGCCCTCGCTGAGGTAAGAAGGGCCGTGGAGGAGGTCCTCGAGCCCTTGGGGGGAATAGAGGCCTTTGTCAAGCCGGGGCAAAGGGTCTTGCTCAAACCAAACCTTCTTAGGGCCTCCTCTCCCGAGAGGGGGGTGACCACCCATCCGGCCCTAGTCCGGGTCATTTCGGAGATGGTGAGGGATGTAGGAGCCCGACCGGTCATAGCCGATAGCCCTTCTCTCGGTCCCTGGATCTTGGTGGCCAGGATGACGGGCATGGCCGAGGTGGCCAAGGGGACGGGGGCCGAACTGCTGAACCTCAATCGAGCAGTTACCGTTCGCACCCCTAAAGGGTTTTCCTTCCGTGTCTTGGAACTGGCCAGGGAGGTCTTCGAGGTCGATTGCATAATCAACATCCCCAAGCTCAAGACCCACTCGATGACCCTCCTGACCCTGGGGGTCAAAAACCTCTTCGGCTGTGTCCCGGGCTTCAGGAAATCCTCATGGCACTTAAAGACCGGGACCAATAGGGAGCTCTTTGCGACCCTGCTCCTTGAGATCTCCCTTTTGATTAAACCTTCTTTGACGATCCTGGATGCCATCTGGGCCATGGAGGGGAACGGACCTACCGCGGGGGAGCTGCGATTTGTGGGGCGGATCCTGGCATCCCCCGACCCGCTGGCCCTGGACAGGGCCGTTGTGGAGGCCCTTGGCCTTGACCCCCCTTCGCTGCTCACCCTCGGGGTGGCGGACAAAAGGGGTATCCTTCCAGAGGTGGACTTCATAGGTGATTCCCTCCGACTTGACGGATTCAAGCTTCCGGATACCGTCCCTCCCCTCCCCCGCCCTTTTCGTGGGCTCTTCCGCAACCTCCTCACCCCGAAGCCGAAGATCGACCGCTCCAAATGCACGGGTTGCGGGGAATGTGTCAGGGTGTGCCCTCCCAAGGCCATATCCTTGAAGGGAAAGACGCCCTCGGTGGACTACGAGGCCTGCATTCGATGTTATTGCTGCCAGGAGATCTGTAGCCAGGGGGCCGTGAGGCTCAAGTGAGGAACATCAAGCTCACCATAGAATATGACGGCACCGACTTCCACGGATGGCAAAGGCAACCCAAAGAGAGGACCGTTCAAGGGGTCCTGGAGGAGGCCATAGCACAGGTGCTGGGACACAGGGTGAGGCTCATTGGGGCAAGTCGGACCGACCGTGGCGTGCACGCCCTGGGACAGGTCGCCAATTTCAAAACCACATCAAAACTGCCCCCTCAGACGATGCTCAAGGCCTTCAACGCCGTCCTCCCCGAAGATGTGGTCATACGAGAGGTAGAAGAGGTCCCCTTGGATTTTCACGCCCGCTACAGGGCGAAATCCAAAGTTTACGAGTACAGACTGTTTCTGTGGCCCGTGCGTTCCCCTCTGCAGAGGCGGTTCAGTTGGCATATACCGGATTCCCTTGACATCGGGGCCATGAGGGAATGTTGCCGGATGCTCATAGGGACGCACGACTTCTCCAGCTTCATGCTCAGCGGATCCGACACCAAAAACCCCATAAGGGAGATGCAGAGGGCCGAAATCCTGTTGAGACCTCCCCGCCACATCGCCTTCGTCTTTGAGGCCACAGGGTTTCTCAGGGGAATGGTGAGGAGTATCGTCGGGACCCTGGTGGATGTGGGCCGGGGAAAGCTGAACCCAGTGCAGTTTAAGGAGATCATGGAAGCCAGGGACCGCAGCAGGGCTTCCATTACTGCGCCTCCCCAGGGCCTTTTCCTCGTGGAGGTGAA
>CAYVAU010000011.1:0-33133 GCA_964448445.1 uncultured Thermodesulfobacteriota bacterium
AAGGGAACCGTCAGGGCCGGCTTCCTGGTGGAAGCCAAGGAAGCCATAATCGAGGGCGATGTCGAGGGAACGGTCCTCACCAAGAGGGATTTAGAAGTCAAGGGGGGGATCGCCAACGGAAGGAAGCGGGTCATATGCGGAGGGAATCTGCGGGCGACCTATATCCTCAATTCGCACGTTGAGGCCAGGGGCGATATCGAGGTCGAAAGTTATATAAGGGACAGTGAGGTCTATTCGGGAGGGACGATCACGGTACATGGGAGGCCAGGAGCGATCATCGGAGGACATGTGCAGGCGAAAAGGGGAATAAAGATCAGGGTGCTGGGTTCGAGGCTTTCGACCGGAACGAGGCTCTCTGCCGGTATCGATCCCTTCCTTGAGCGGCTCATCCGGGTGAAGTTAAAGGAGCTGGAGGAGGAGCGGGCCCAAATTGAGGAGATAATGAGGGATCCCGAACTGCCCTTTGAGGAGCTATTTGACCTCGATCGTCAGCTTAAGGAACTCGAATTTTACCGTTCCCTGATGGAGGAAAGTCTCTATGAAGGTTCCCAAGAGGCCTTCATAGAAGTTCAGGAAAGGGCTTATCAGGGAGCAACCATCTCCATCGGACGTGAATCCCTGAGGCTTGAAGAGGATCTGAAAGGGGTTGTCCGTTTTCGATTAAAGGGAGATAAAATAACGCTATAGGTCATGGATCTATCGACCATACTGGGCATATTGCTCGGTTTGATCCTCATCGGTGGGGCCATTGCCATGGG
Source organism: uncultured Thermodesulfobacteriota bacterium (assembly GCA_964448445.1). Classification (GTDB taxonomy): domain Bacteria; phylum Desulfobacterota; class B13-G15; order B13-G15; family B13-G15; genus B73-G16. Next base: position 759 of record CAYVAU010000011.1, read on the forward strand.
AGGGGATATTGTCGGTTTTATCAACATCCCATCCTTTATGATCACCTTTGGAGGTACCGTAGCTGCCACTATGGTAATGTTCCCCTTGAAGACCGTGATGAACGCCATGAAGGTTGCGCAGGTCGCCTTAAGGGAACCCAAGGACTCCCCTTTGGAGCTGATAGAAAAGATCGTGTCCTTGGCCCAAAAGGCCAGGAGGGAAAGCATCCTCGCCCTCGAGAACGAACCCATAGAGGATCCCTTCCTGCAGAAGGGAATACGGCTTGTGGTCGATGGGGCCGAGCCCGATTTCATCAAGGCCATCATGAGGACCGAGATAGCCATGATGCAGGAACGGCACAAAAGCGGCCAGAAGGTCTTCAAGGGCATGGGGGCCTTTGCACCGGCCTTCGGGATGATCGGCACCCTCATAGGACTGGTCCAGATGCTCAGGGCCATAGATGACCCCCAAAAAATAGGTCCCGCCATGGCCGTAGCCCTGATCACCACCCTTTATGGGGCCGTGGCCGCAAATCTTGTGTTTTTGCCCATCGCATCAAAGCTTGAAGAACGCTCAAGGAGGGAGACGATCCTGCGGGAGATGATGCTCGAAGGGGTGCTTGCGATCCTTGCGGGAGAAAACCCCAGAATGATCAGGGAAAAGCTTTTGAGCTTTTTGCCGCCTTCGATGAGAGGGGAAGAGCATGGAGGAAAGAAGGCAGCGTGAAGAAGAGAAGGAAGAAGGCGCTCCCCACTGGATGACCACCTTCTCGGACATGACCACCCTCTTGCTGACCTTCTTCGTGCTCCTTTTCACCTTCGCCCAGTTTGACCTCATCAAGTTCAGGAGGGTCATGGGCTCGATAAAGGAGGCCTTTGGGGTCCAGAGGACCCAAGTGGGGGAATTCCCAACCGCAGAGACCACCCCCATACAGCTTTTTGACTACCAAAAGCTTGATTCCGTAATCGAGATGTTTTACCGCCAGACCCGGATGTACCGGGAACTGAAGAGGGAGCTACAGAAGATCCCAGGAGTGGATGTGCTGGTTTCAGAGCGGGGCATTGTAGTGAGGGCGGAGGAAAGGATCTTCTTCGATCTGGGTAAGGCCGATATAAAACCCGAAGCCTATCCCTTCCTGGACAAGATGGCAGAGCTCATCAAGCAGTATCCGGATTACAGGGTGGCCATAGAGGGACATACCGATGACCTGCCCATAAATACGCCCCGTTTCCCCTCCAACTGGGAACTCTCGGCCATAAGGGCCACAACCGTCCTTAAGTACTTCCTGACCAAGGGAATTCCCCCTGAGAGGCTTAAGGCCGTAGGTTATGCTGACACCAAGCCCCTGGTCCCTAATACCTCCATGGAGAACAGGGCCAAAAACCGCAGGGTGGAATTTGTGTTCTCCATTGAGAGTGATGAGGAGCGCTTCACCCGAAAATTCGAGGGGATAATGCGGGAACTGGAGAGGCGCAGGATCGAGCGGCTGAAATCCAGGACCCCGGAAAAAATTTCCTCCAAAGAAGCACAACCTCCGGGATAAAAAACGCGCAGCTGGGCCTCCTCTGAAAGGCATACCGCTTGCTATCCTTACTTCAAAGGAGGTCCAGGATGGCCTCGATAGAGTTCACTTCGGGACTCGCTTCGGCAGGAATTGTCCTTGAAAAGTGGCTTGAGGCCATAAGCCATAATCTGGCCAACCTCGATACACCTGGCTACAAGCGGCAGGTAATCGCTTTCAAGATGGAGGTGCTTTCCGAAACGGGACAGAATCCCCTCCCCGTGGGCGTGAACCTATCCAAAAGGACCGTTGATCTGACCCAGGGGATGTTGAAACCCACGGGGAACCCCTTGGATCTTGCCATCTCGGGGGAGGGATTTTTCGTGATCGAGACGTCCTCGGGGACAAGATACACCAGGAAAGGGAACTTCCGGCTCGACCCCGATGGGTTTTTGGTCACCGCGGAGGGGTATCGCGTGATGGGGCAGGGGGGTCCCATTATGATAGGGCGTTATGGCTCGGTTGTCGTCAATGAGGCCGGCGAAATCATCGTCGATGGTGAGATGGTCGATGTCTTAAGGATCGTCACCTTTCCCGAGGGGACTGAATACATCCCCGAAGGCAGGGGTTTGATAAGGGTTAAAGGTGCTCAGCCATCCGAGGCTCGTGCCTTTTCGGTAAAGCAGGGATATCTGGAGCGGTCAAACGTCAGTGCCATTGAGGAGATGGTAAAGCTCATTAATGTGGTCCGGAGCTTTGAATCCTATCAGAAGGCGGTTCAAACGGCCTTTGAAGATGTCAGTCGAAGGTTGCTTCAGGAGGTGATAAAGGCATAAAGGAGGAGGAGAAATGCAGGCCCTTTGGATTTCTGCCACCGGTATGAAGGCTCAGGAGATGAGGATAAACGTCATAGCCAACAATTTGGCCAACATAAACACGACGGGGTTTAAAGCATCAAGGGCCGATTTCGAGGACCTCTCCTACCAGACGCTTAAAGCCGCAGGGGCTCAAGGGGCTGCAGGTACCGAAATCCCCACGGGGATAGACCTGGGTCTGGGGGTCAGGCTTGCTTCGGTTCAGAAACTCTTCCTTCAGGGCGATTACCATCAAACTCAGAACCCCCTCGATCTGGCCATAGAAGGGAAGGGATTTTTCCAGGTGAGCCTTCCCGATGGGACGATCGCTTACACCCGTTCGGGGGCCTTCAAGCTATCAAGTGACGGGACAATCGTGACCTCTGAAGGATACCCCCTTCAGCCCGAGATAGTCATCCCAACGGAGGCCCAATCGATAACGATCCTGCCGGATGGCACCGTTACGGTCACCTTGCCCGGGCAGACGGCCCCTCAGGAACTGGGGCGCATCGAACTTGCCGATTTCGTGAACCCCGCAGGCCTCAAGGCGATAGGCAAAAATCTCTTTCTGGCCACCGAGGCCTCAGGGGATCCGGTAACAGGAAACCCGGGGGAGGAGGGATTTGGGACCATCGCTCAGGGGTTTCTGGAAATGTCCAACGTGGATCTTGTCGGTGAGATGGTCGAGATGATCATGGCCCAGAGGGCCTATGAGATAAACAGCAAAGTGATCCAAGCAGCAGACGACATGCTCGGCTCAACCGTGAACCTGAAGAGGTAAGGGAAATGCGAAGGCTTCTGCTTCTGGGATTCCTTTTGGGATCGGTCGCCTTCGCCCAGAGCCGGGTCACGATACCTAAGGAGGTCACCGTAAAGGGTGAATGGATCCGTCTGGGGGAGATAGCCATCATTCAGGGGGAAAGGGATGCCCTGAGGGACATAACCCTAGGGAAGGCACCCCTTCCCGGCTCGGAGCGAATCCTTCGATGTGCGATGATCAAGGCAAAGGTCGGGGAAGGGGTGAAACTCTCCTGCCCGGGGAAGGTCAAAGTTAAGCGTGCCTTCCAAAGGCTAACCGAAGATCAGATCAAAGAGATTGTTCTGGAACACCTGAAAGGGAAACTCCCTTTTGCAAGGAGGCTTGAGCTTGAGGACTTTAAGATCAGCGGAAAGGCCATACTGCCGGTGGGTAAGGTCCGTTACTTGGTGTTTGAAAATTCGAGGAAGATCCTCGGAAGGGCGAGCTTCACGGTGCTTTTGAGGGTGGGGAATTTCGAACAGAAGGTCTTGGTCTCGGGAGTGGTCAGGGCGTGGGCCCCTGTACCCTTGGCTTCAAGGCGCATCAATAGACATCAGCTTCTGATGCCGCAAGATATAACCATGAGGGAGCTGGAACTTTCGCGTCTGCCAAGGAGTATCGTTCTTGATCCCCGGTGGCTTTACGGAAAACGCACTCTCACCTCCATCCCCAGGGGTTCTCCCTTTCGTTGGGATCAGGTGGAGGTCCCTCCAGCGGTGAGAAGGGGCGATGTGGTGAAGGTCATAGCCGACACTCCACGGGTGAGGGCTCAGGTGCTCGCGGTTGTGCTTGAGGAGGGAAGGATCGGGGAAACCATAAGGGTGAGGAACCTGAGTTCGGGCAAAGAGTTCTTGGCGGAGGTGGTCAGCGAGTCGATCCTGAAGGTGAGGGGACTATGATGAGAAGGACCTTTTTGGTTCTGGGGGCTATTCTCCTCCTTTTGGGCTGTGCCGAGAAGAGGGAATTGGTCAAACGCCCTCCCTTCCGGCCTGTGATCGCTCCCCCTTCAGAACCGCTGTCTGAAGGCTCCCTCTGGCGGGAAGGCGAAAGATCCCTCTTTCTGGATCACAAGGCCCGGCAGGTGGGGGACATCGTGACAGTGAAAATTGTGGAGGTCAACACTGCCCAAAACAGCGCCAAAACCGAAACGTCGCGTTCTTCGGAGGTTGATGCCGGTGTAACTACCTTTTTGAATGCCCCCCTCCATTTCGGCCTTGACAAGATATGGTCGGGAGGATTCAGACCCGAGCTCAAATCGAGCATAGACATGGATTTTGAGGGCGAAGGGACTACATCGCGCAGCACGCGATTTTTGGCCACCATAAGCTGTCAGGTGGTTGAGGTGCTGCCAAATGGGAATCTGGTAATCGAGGGCTGGAGGGAGGTGAAGATAAACCGGGAGAGGGAATACATAATGCTTAAGGGTGTGGTCAGGCCCGAGGACATCGGGGCGGATAATACGGTACTTTCAACTGCATTGGCCAATGCCCAGATAGAGTACTCGGGGAAGGGAGTGGTCTCGGACAAGCAGGGACCTGGGTTCCTGACCCGGATCCTGGACCTCATATGGCCTTTTTAAGATGAAAAGGGCGCTCTTGCTCACAGCGATATTGCTTCCCCTCCTCGCCCATGGGGCCCAGAGGATAAAGGACCTCGGTTTCTTCCAGGGGGTGAGGCCCAATGAGCTCATAGGTTACGGACTGGTGGTGGGGCTCAAGGGCACGGGGGATAAGAGGGGAACCTGGTTCACCGTACAGTCCTTGGCGAATATGCTCGATCGGATGGGAATCACCGTCGACCCTGCTCGTCTCAAAGTGAAGAACGTGGCTGCGGTGATGGTTACGGCGAAGCTGCCACCTTTCGCCAAACCCGGCAGCAGGATCGACGTGACCGTTTCCTCTATCGGGGATGCCACAAGCCTTCAGGGCGGCACCCTCCTTCTCACCCCCCTCAAGGGGCCTGACGGAAAGGTTTATGCCGTTGCCCAAGGGCCAGTCCTGGTGGGAGGGATGGCCGCAGCAGGGGCAGCAGCACAGGTTGCCGTCAACATCCCCACGGTGGGGAAGATCCCCGGAGGGGCCATAGTCGAGAGGGAGGTGCCCCTGGGCCTCAATTACAGGGAAGAACTGAGGCTGAACCTCTACAGGCCTGACTTCACCACGGCCAAAAGGGTCGAAGAGGCCATCGACCGTGCCTTCGGTCAGGACCTGGCGAAGGTCGTGGATGCAGGCACAATCCTTGTGAGGGTCCCCCCCGGTAAGAGGAACGAGGTACCCTCCTTCATCGCATCCATCGAAGGTCTGAGGGTAACAGCCGATTCCGTGGCCAAGGTCGTGGTGGATGAAAGGACAGGCACCATCGTGATCGGTGAGGGGGTGAGGATAAAGCCCGTTGCCGTCTCCCATGGTAGCATCACCGTGGAGATCAAGGAAAGGCCTTGGGTCTCACAACCCGAACCCTTTGCCCCCGGTGAGACGGTCGTGGTCCCCGAAACCGAAGTCGAGGTCAGGGAGGAAAAGGGACATGTGGCCCTGGTCCAAGGGGCGACGGTTGGGGAATTGGTCAGGGCCCTAAATGCCCTGGGTGTAACCACCAGGGACCTCATCTCGATCCTTCAGGCCATAAGGGCTGCCGGAGCCCTGGAAGGGGAACTGGAGGTCATCTGATGGAAGTGCTCCTCATAGGGTTCGAACCCTACCTTTTCCGAAAGGACCCAAAGGAGGTCTGTCAGGCCTTTGAAGCCCTGTTTCTGGAGAGACTCCTTCAGGCCATGGATCGGACCGTAGGGCGCTCGGGGCTTTTTCCCGAGACCACCGCCTCCAGGATTTACCGCTCCCTGTGGTATCAAGCCCTGGCCTATGAGATGGCAAGGGCGGGGGGACTCGGGCTGTCGGAGAGGTTGCTCAAAGAACTGAGAGGGGCTAAAGTTTTTCCCCACAATGCCGATGGGGAAAAGGGGAGGGATGGATCATGAGGGTAGGGGAAAAACCACCCATAGGCCTTGAGGATTATATAAGGCAGCAACTAAGGGGAGTGACCGAAAAGGTCAGGGCCGAACGGGAGGACCGCGCCCACAGGGTCAGGGGACAAGGCGAAAAGGTCGCCATTTCCCAAGAAGCCCAGGAATTGGTGGAATTGCTCCGCAGGGCCAAGGAGATACCCGAGGTCCGGATGGAACTGGTGAGAAGGTTGAGGGAGGCCATTCAGAAAGGGACTTACGAGGTCTCCTCCCGGGATGTGGCCACCAAGATGATCCTCGAATCCCTTTACGAAGTGCTGGGAAGATGAGCAACCTCTTGGAGCTTTACAGAGAACAGATAAGGCTGCTCGAGGAACTGCTGGAGCTTTTGAGGCGCGATGCCCAGATCATAAGGAGCGGGTCGGTGGAGGCCCTCGATGAGCTCATCGAAAGCAACAAGAAGAAGGAAACCCTCGCCCTGAAGGTGAAAGTCATAGAGGAGGAGAAAAGGCGCCTCGAAGTGGATCGGGGAGAGGCCGAGGAGTTCGAGGACAGGATCAGGGCCATCGTCCAGGAGATCGCCCAGCAGGGAGAAAGGAACCGGGTGATGCTGGAAGGATCCCTGTCGCTGGTCAGGGCGATGCTCGGGGTGCTTTTGCCGCCTCAGGCCTATACCCCTCAGGGTAGGCCCCTTTCCGAGATACCTTCCAGATCACGGGGCAAGTACTGATGTTCCTCTGGGCCCTTGAGGTCGCAAAATCGGCGCTTTTCGCCCAGCAGACTTCGATCTATGTCACCTCCCACAACATCGCCAACGTGAACACCCCCGAGTATTCCCGACAGCAGGTGGTCCTCTCGACCCTAGGTCCGGTGAGCTTACCGGTTGGATATCTCGGCCGCGGTGTGTGGGTTGAGGAAGTGAGGAGAATCTATGATCGGTTCCTATCGCTTCAGATCAATTCCCAGCAGTCCGAAAAGACCTACTGGGAGACCTATCACACCACCCTTTCCTTCCTCGAGGGGATTCTCGGGAGTTCGGAACAGAAGGGCCTTGGCACCCTAATGGATGAGTTCTTCAATGCCTGGCATGACTTAAGCCTCAATCCCCAAGGATATGCCGAAAGGACGGCCCTTTTGGCCGTTTCTGACAACCTGGTGAAGTTCATAAACTACAGGGCGAAACAGCTCTCATCGGTCAAAAGCGACATCAATCAGGAAATTGACACCGTCATCCAGGATGTAAACCGCATCATCTCCGAAATCGCCAGGATCAACGGCCTCCTGAGGAGGGGCAGAAACGACCTGTTCGACGAAAGGGATGGTCTACTGAGGGAACTGGCCCAATATCTGGATTTCACCGTCCTTGAGGACTCCCAAGGGAGGGTCTCGGTCCTGGTGGGGGGGATACCCCTTGTGGAGGGGCTGGAGACCCGCCAGTTGGAGATGGAAGAGACTCAGGAGGGGGTCAAGGTTTATCTCACGGATTCCGGGGTGCGGTTCGAGATAACCTCCTTCATTTCGAGCGGAAAACTCGGGGCATTGCTCAGGGTGCGCAATCAGATCTATGGGGAGATAACCTTAAACCTCGATGAGCTGGCAAGGAGGATCATCTACGAGGTGAACCGCTTCCACAGCGAGGGCGAAGGATTGAGCAGATACAGTTCGGTGGAGGGAGTTTACGCAGTAACCGATCCGGACTCACCCCTGCAACAGGCCGGATTGCCCTTTGAGGTCCCTCAAGGAAGTTTTTTTGTCAGGATCTATGATGCCAACGGGACGCTGATTCAAAGCGGCTCCATATCGGTGGATCCTTCCTCCGATTCCCTCAACGATCTGGTGGACCGCATAAATAACGCTTTTACGGGTTACCTGCAGGCCAGGGTAGAGGAGGGAAAGCTCATCATAGAGGCCCAGGGTACCTATTCCTTCAGTTTCGCCAGGGGAGATCGGGATCCTTCGGGGATCCTTGCCGCTTTGGGGATCAATGTCTTTTTCGTGGGGGAGGATGCGAGCACAATGGGGATCAACCCCCTCTTGCGGGATTCTCCCGAGTACATAGCCACTTCTTCCCTCCCTTCAAGCCCGGGGGACAATTCCAATGCCCTCCAGATAGCAGAACTTCAAACCCGACAGGTGACTTTCCAGAGGGCAGGGGCATCAGGCCAAACGGTGACCACCTTCAAGGACTTCTATGCCTCTATCATCGGGGACATCGGGCTAAAAACCAAGGATGCCATGAACAGGTTTGAGACCGCCGAAGGGCTGTTGCAATCGCTGGAGAACAGGCACCAGGAGATCTCCGGGGTCTCCATGGACGAGGAGGTGATAAATCTGATGAGGCTTCAGCGGTCATATGAGGCGGCAACAAAGATCATCGGGATCGTCGATGAACTTTTGGAAACCCTAATTGCCTTGAGGTGATGCCATGTTCAGCAGGATTACCAATAACATGATTTTCTTCAATGCCCTTTACCACCTCACCCGAAACGGCCGCAATATATGGCGTCTGCAGGCCCAGACAGCATCGGGCAAAAGGATCCTCGAGCCCTCCGATGATCCCATAGGGATGATGATGGCCATAAGGTTCAAGGGGCAGCTTGAGCGCTTTCAACAGTACAAGCGCAACATAGATTTCGGCCTGAGGTGGTTGAACTACACTGAGTCCGTCCTCAATGACCTTGAAGAACTCATCAACAGGGCCCGCGAGGTGGCAGTCACCCAAGCCTCGGACACCGCAAGTGCTGACACCCGTGAGGCATCAGCCGCTTACATCAGGGGGTTGCGGGAAACCGTGCTTCAGCTGGCCAACTCGACCTATGAAGGCAGGTACATCTTCTCGGGACTGAGCGGCAATCAGGCCTATCAGGACGATGGCACTTATTTGGGAGATACCCAGTCCTTTCAAATAGCCGTGAGCGAGGGGGTTTATGTGAAGATCAACCTCACCGGGCCCGAGGTCTTTGGCACCACCACCAACCTCATCCAGGACCTGGATCGGTTCTCTCAGGCCCTTGAAGCGAATGATCTACAGGGGATCTCCCAGGCCCTGGATTACCTCGATGAGGCCTTAAACCGCGTGATCGAGGCCAGGTCACAGGTTGGGGCCTGGTATTCGCAGTTGGAATCCTACAGGACGATCCTTAACGACCGGACGATAAAGATTACAGAGAGCCTCTCCGAAATCGTAGATGCCGATCTTGCCAAGGTCATAAGCGAACTGTCCTCCAGAGAACTTGCCTATCGGGCGACACTCCTTGCCACAAGAAGGCTCTTTGACGAGACCTTGATCTCTCTGCTCAGATAAAATAGTATTGGTAAGTCAATATGACCCACCGAGAGGGTAATGAAGATTCTCGTAGTGGATGATTTTGCCACTATGCGGGCCATTACCAAGAAGATCCTCAAGGATTTGGGTTACAAGGACATAGTGGAAGCGGAAAACGGAGAGGAAGCCTTAAAGATCTTGAAATCCGAAAGGATTGATCTGGTCATCTCGGATTGGAACATGCCCAAGATGGACGGATTGGCCCTTCTTAAGGCCATTAGATCGGATCCCGAGCTGAAGGACACCTTGGTGATGATGGTAACTGCCGAGGCAGAGAAACAGAAGGTCCTTGAGGCCGTGAAGCTCGGGGTAAACGGCTACGTGGTCAAGCCCTTCACCCCCGAAACCCTTGAGGAAAGGATCAAGAAGGTCTTAGCACAAAAGAAGAGCTGAAATGCCACAGCTTCCGGAACTCCAACAGTTCGTAGATGGGGTATCACGTCTCCTTGAGGAAGTGGATTTCGAGAATTTGCCCTCTCTGGGCCCGTTGCTGGAGAGGCTTGAAGGCCTCGTTGACTTATGCAGGGGTTATCCGAGTGCGGAGGGTCTGGCAAGGGCCCTTAAGGACGTGCTGGAAAAGGTCGTCTTCGAGGAGATCCCCCCCGAAAGGGCAAAAAGGCTCCTACGGGAGGGACTCGCGGCCCTGAAAGGGGTCAGCGAGGGAAGTCCTCCTTCAGAAGCCCTCCTTCAGGAATTGAAATCCTTGGGACTTCTGCCCGAGGAATATTCCCTCAGCCCCCTTCCTGAAGGAAGAGATCAGGACCTGCAAAGGCTGCTGGATGAGCTGGCGTACCGATTCCTCACTGTGGACATGGGTGATCTGCCCGCTTTAGGGGAGATCCTGCAGGGGCTTGAAAGGCTCATTGAAGGCCTGTCCGGGAGGGAGGATGCCCAAGAACTCGCCTCCTTAGCCAAGAGGGCCCTTGAACGGGCAATCCTAGAAGAAGTCGATGCAGCAAAGGCCTCCAAATTTGTGAGCGATGTCTTGAGGTCCCTTCAGGGGCTGTTCTTCGGGGAGGAATTGCGCCCCGAATTGCGGCAGCAGGCCATAGATCTTGGCATCCTGGAAGCGGAAATGAAAGAAGAGGAGGATTGGATCGGGCACTTTGTGAATCGTCTCGATCACATCCAGAAGCTGCTTCTGCAGCTGCCTCCCCCACCCTATGATCCGGACATGTTGAGGGAGGTAATTTCTGCCTTTCGGGACATGGTCCAAATCCTAGACGATAGGGTTCCAGAAGCCAAAGCACTTTGTCAGGGGGTATCGGAACTGTTGGGGGAACAACTGGCGGGAGAGACCTTAAAGCCGTCCACTATGGATCTTGTGGCCGAGGCGGTGGACATCCTCAAAGGGCTGGCCAGGGAGTTACAGGAACTGAAGGAAGGGAAAAGGGAGGGGATTCCCCCACTCCCCCTAGGGGACTTTCTGGGAAGGCTTCAGCGGGAGAGGGAGTCCCGGAGGAAGCTTCTCGGCGAAGTGCTGCTGGAGCAGGAGGTCTTGAAGGAAGAAGATTTACGGGAGGCTTTTGAAGAGCAAAAACGAAGGCCAGAGAAGAAACTCGGCGAAATCCTCCTGGAAAAAGGGAAGGTTTCCACCAAGGACATCATCAGGGCCCTACGGGAGCAAGGGGAAAGTACGGGAACTGTAACCGTGGAGTTTCGTAAGCTCTCAAAGCTCACCGATCTGGTGGGGGAACTGGCTGTACTTCAGGCCGTGATCCGATCAAGCCCTGCTTTCCTTTCCATCGTGGACCTCAAATTCCTCCAGGATTTCGAACAGATGGGACGCATAATCTCGGAGCTTCAAAAGACCGTGATGTCCCTGAGGATGGAACCCCTGAGGTTAACCTTCGAAAGGGTTTTCATCTTCGCCCGGGAACTCGCAGACACTTTGGGGAAGGCGGTGGAGTTCGAGATCGACGATCGTACAACCGAGATCGAGGCCGAAATGGCCGGACCTGTTTACGAGGTCCTGACCCGGATCCTGAGGGCGATAATTGAGGAAAGTGTGGAACCACCCGAAGAAAGAGAAAAAGCCGGGAAGCCTCCTGAGGCCACCGTAAAGCTATTAGGCGAAAGAAAGATCAGCCACGTGCTGATTACCCTACAGGAGGACGGAAAGGGATTTGATCCAGAGACGACCCTCATCAGGGAAGCTCATAGGATCATAGAGACCGTGCACGGAACGATAGAAATCAACCCAAAAGAAGAAGGGGGCACTTTAGTTGCCCTCAAGGTCCCTCTGGGTCTCGTAGTGGTTGACGGACTCCTGTCAAAGGTGGGCGAGCAGTGGTACATCATTCCGTCAGAATCGGTAAAGGAGGTCTTTTTGCCCAAAGATGAGCAAGTGGTGACCATCAAGGGAAGAGGAGAGGTTTTGAGGGTTAGAAAGGAATTGCTTCCTTTTGTGGATCTGCGCAAGTTTCTGGGAAGTTCAAACGACAAGGAGATCTCTGAGCTTACCGCAGTGGTAGTAGAGTATGGGGGAAGGAAATTCGCTCTTTTGGTCGAGGAAATCGTCGGAAAACAGGAGGTGGTGGTCAAGACTCTTGGGAAGGCCTTGAGTGAAATAAGGGGAATTGTGGGGGGGACCATAATGGGGGACGGCAGTGTAGGGTTGATTCTTGAACCGGAGGAGTTCATCAGGGTGCAGGAGGAGGAACTCTTTTGAAACAGATTCCCCGCATAACGGATCGGGAGTTGAAACTCATAAGTGATCTCGTTTACAAACATGCTGGTATTCGGCTGGGTCCCGAAAAGCGCCATCTGGTGGAGCTTAGGCTGGGAAAGATCCTGAGGACAGAAGGGATAGGATCTTATGAGGAATACTACCGAAAGGTGTTACTTGACAAAAGTGGCGAGGAACTGAAGCGACTCCTTAACGCCATCACTACGAACTTCACCCAGTTTTTCCGCGAGCCACAACACTTCGATTTCCTGAAGCAGCATGTGATCCCGGAGTTGGAATCCAAAGGGAGGTGGGAGATCTGCATATGGTCTGCGGCCTGTGCCACCGGAGAGGAACCCTATAGCATTGCCATAACATTGCTTGAGATCCCCCAGATAGCCGATTGGAGCAAGGAAATTATAGCTTCGGACATATCCACCCATGCCCTTTCGGTGGCAAAGAGAGGCCTCTATCCCGAAGAGGCCCTCAAGGAAATAAATCCCCTCTTGGTGAAAAAGTACTTTGTAAAGGAGCCCCAAGGTTTCAGGATAAAGGATCAGGTAAAGGAAATCGTTAAATTCATGGTCTTCAACCTCCTGTCGGTTCCCCCATGGAGGGAACATTTTGATGTGATCTTTTGTCGTAATGCAATGATTTACTTTGACAAGGAGACTCGTCGGAAGGTGGTAGATAATCTGAGAGAGGCTCTCAAACCCGGCGGTTTTCTGATTGTGGGTCATGTGGAGAGCCTCTTTGGAGCTGAGAAGGACTTGCGGCTTGTGAAACCTTCTATATACCGGAAGAGCGATGCATCAGATAGTAGTGGACATAGGGGAATACCGAGTAACCGATGATCCCTCGGCGATACTCATAGCCTATAGCCTTGGTTCCTGTATCGCAGTGGCGCTCTACGACCCTGTGGTCAAGGTGGGAGGGATGTTACATCTGATGCTGCCGGATTCGGAGATACACCCCCTGCGGGCTAAAGAACGGCCGGGGATGTTTGCCGACACGGGCATTCCCCTGCTTCTTGAATCCTGCGAGATGCTTGGCGCTAAAAAATCAAGGCTCCAAGTAAAGGTTGCCGGAGGAGGCGAGATGCTTGATTCGAGCAGTTTTTTTAAGATCGGGAAACGAAACTTTGTAGCTGTAAGGCGCATCCTGTGGCAGCACGGTCTGATGATCAGGGCCCAGGATGTGGGAGGGAATGCCAACCGGACTGTCTCCCTCGAGATGGCCACAGGAAAGGTGAAGGTCAAGATTTCGGGAGATGGCGTCAAGGAGCTGTGATGAAGGTCGAAGAGATCCTCTCCAAGGTCCAGCAACTTCCTCCCTTTCCGCAAGTGGCCTTAAAGGTCCTGGAGATGGTTGGGAAGGAGGTACCCCTTAAGGAAATAGCCAGGGTTATCGAACTGGACGAGGGATTTACGGCCGAAGTCTTAAAAATTTGCAATTCTCCTTTCTTCGGGTTGAAGAGGAAGGTATCCTCAGTCCGGGAAGCGGTAGTCTATTTAGGGGAGAAGTACCTCCTTGAGATCGTCACCCAAACAGCATCAAAGGGATACTTCCGAGAAGCCCACGAAGGCTATGGCCTACAGAGGGGGGAGCTTTGGAGACATGCAGTGGCCTGTGCGGTGGCATCCGATATCCTTCAGGAACAGTTGGGAGAGGGAAAGAATCTTACCCTTTTTACGGCGTCGCTCCTTCACGATATCGGCAAGGTAGTCCTGAGCAGCTATGTAGCCGATGGCCTTAAAGAAATCTTGGAAAGGGTCCGAGCTGGGAAACCTTTCATCGAAGCTGAAAAGGAAGTGATAGGCATGGATCATGCCACCCTCGGCGGGATGATCACCAGAAGGTGGAACTTTCCCGAAGAGATCATCGATGCCATCCTTCATCACCACAACCCAAAGGAGGCCGAGACCTCCTATGCAGCAAAGGTCCACATAGCCGATGCCCTCTGTAGCACCCTGGGTATCGGTGCTGGCAATGACGAACTCAGCGAAAAGATCGATTCAGAGGTCCTAAAAGGACTAGGGCTTTCGGGGAAGGATCTGATGGAGATGCTTCTGGAACTGCGAGACAGATACGAAAAAACCCAATCCCTTTTCACAACAGAGCAGGGCGATGGCTTTTAACATCCTGATTGTGGACGATTCTTCCTCCATCAGGCGGCTGCTCAAAAAGGTCATCGAGCTTTCTGGCCTGGAGGTCGATCGGATCCATGAGGCCTCCAATGGCCTCGAGGCCTTAAAGGTTCTCGAGAGGGAGTGGGTGGACTTCATCATGTGCGATATTCACATGCCACAGATGGACGGCATCGAGTTCCTGAAGAGGCTTCGCGAAGACGAGGTTTTGGGGCGTATCCCGGTGATCATGATAAGCACCGAGGGTCGCGAGGAGATCATCCAGGAGGCCCGAAAGCTCGGGGTGAAGGCCTATGTCAAGAAGCCCTTCACTCCCGAAGAGATAAGGGATGTCATTGAGAAATTCGTGGGGGAGGAATTTTCAAGGGATGCGGAACCTCATTAGACAGATCTTTCCCGAGATCATGGAGAAGATGTTCTTTATGGTTCCGGAGGAGTTGGAGGGAGGAACCCCAATGCCTCGAGGGGATTTCGTTGCCGAGGCAACCCTTCAAGGGGAGAGGGAAATAGCGGTGAGGATCCTCGTACCAGAACCCTTAGCCTCGGCGATGGCAAAGAATCTCTTCCCAGATGAGGAGCCGTCCCGTGAAAGGCTAAAAGACATTTTGAAAGAGTTGGTCAACATGCTCGGAGGGGGCCTCATCATGTCCCTCGGTCCGGGATGGAAGCTTGGATTGCCCAGGGTATATGAAGGGGTGGAGGCTTTTGGGCTCATAGGGGGGATTGAGCCCGCCCTCGAATACGACATCGACGGAGAACCCCTGGCCATATACCTAGAGGGGTAGCTGGTGGAAAGGGAAGGGAAGATTAAGGTCCTTGTGGTGGATGACTCCGCCGTGGTGAGGCAGATCCTGCGGAATCAGCTCTCCAAGGAGAAGGACATAGAAGTGGTGGGGACTGCTCCCGATCCCTATATCGCCAGAGACAAGATCATAAAACTCAACCCGGATGTGCTGGTCCTGGATGTGGAGATGCCCAGGATGGACGGCATCACCTTTCTCAAGAAGCTCATGCGCTACAGGCCTATGCCCGTCATTATCTTTAGCTCCCTCACCCCCCATGGAAGTGAACTGGCCCTTGAAGCCCTTAAGGCAGGAGCCATCGAGGTTATGGCCAAGCCGGGAGGGCCCTATACGGTAGGAGAAGCCATTGTTCAGCTCGCCGAAAAGATAAGGGCGGCAGCCAAGGCGCGTTTTCTCAAGATATCATCTCAAGATCTCCCCCCTCTTTCAGAGGAAGAATTTCAACAGGTTCCTTCAAAGTACGGAGGTGACAAAGTCATTGCTATAGGGGCCTCAACCGGTGGCCCGGAGGCCCTTACGGCGGTTCTACAGAGGATGCCTCCAAGTTCCCCGGGTATTGTTATCGTACAACACATGCCCCCCGGATTTACGGCTGCCTTCGCCAAGCGATTGAACGACATTTGCAGGATCGAGGTCCGGGAAGCAAAGGACAAGGATCCGGTAATTCCAGGCACAGCCCTCATCGCCCCAGGGGGACTCCATATGGTCCTGACAAGGAGTGGCACCCGCTATTACGTTCGCCTCAAGGAAGGCCCCTTGGTGAATTACCAGAGGCCATCAGTGGATGTCCTCTTCAGCTCGGTGGCCAAAGCAGCGGGCCCCAAGGCCATAGGCGTGATCATGACCGGCATGGGATCGGATGGAGCAAGGGGACTTTTGGAGATGAAAAAGGCGGGTGCGCGAACCATCGCTCAAGACGAATCCACCTCGCTGATCTTCGGGATGCCAAAAGAGGCTATAAAACTCGGAGCGGTCGATGAAGTAGCCCCCCTTCAAGAAATCCCTTCCCGGATCTTAGCCATTCTGCGGGAAATGGTTGAAGAAGACCGAAAAGCTACTGTACCTTTGCCTCCTCCAACCTAAATCTTTCCAAAAGCTCCCTTATGTAGGCTACCTGTGCCGAAAGTTCTTCAGCCGAGGAAGCGTTTTCCTCGGCGGTAGCTGCTGTCTGTTGCACGATTTGATCTATCTGTTGGAGCACCGAGTTTATGTGCATTACACCTTGGGCCTGTTCGTTGGAGGCCGCAGCAATCTCTGCCATCAGTTCCGTCACCTGCTCAACGCTTTCGGCTATGCGGTTGAAGGCCTCCTGCACCCTCTGGGCAATTTCAACCCCATGCTTCGCCTTGCCAACTGCCCCTTCGATCAACTCGGCGGTCTCCTTGGCCGCCTGAGCACTCCGTCCAGCCAGATTCCGAACCTCCTCGGCTACAACAGCAAATCCCTTGCCATGTTTCCCCGCACGGGCAGCCTCAATTGCAGCATTTAAGGCCAAGAGGTTGGTCTGGAAGGCTATGTCGTCGATCACCTTTATGATCCTGGATATGTTGGTGCTTGAGGCTTCAATCTCGCCCATGGCCTTGACCATCTCGGCCATCTCCTTCTGACCCTCCTGGGCAGCTTCCCTTGCCGCTTGAGCGAGGCGGTTGGCGTGGACGGCTTTCTCGGCGTTTTGCTTCGCTTGAACCTCAATCTCATTGGCAGAACCACTGATCTCCTGAACAGTGGAGGCCTGTTGGGCAGCCCCCTGGGCCAAGGTCTGAGCCGCAGAGGCCACCTGAGAAGCCCCTATGCTCACCTGGTCCACGGCCGTATGGATCTGGACCAGCAACTGGTTCAGATCCACCACCACCCTGTCAAAGGCCTTTTTTAGGGCATTACCCGGTGGCATCCTGACCGTAAGATCTCCTTGCCCGACGCGGGAAAGCCATTCCCTTACCTCCTTCACAAAGCCCTGTAGCCCTCCCAGGATCTGGTTTACATACCTTGCGAAATCCCCCCAGAAGCCTTTGAACTGGTCCTCCTTCATGGAGGTGAACCTTTTTTTCACCGTCAGCGTCACCACAACCCTTTCGAGCTCCTGCTGGAATTCCCTCAGACGGCCGATCAGCCCTTCTACGCTCCGGGCCAACCCCTGGAGATCCTCGGGGATTCCCTCCGGGAGACCTTTGGGCAGCTTCCCTTCAGCTATCTGCCCTATACACTCCGAGAGGATCCCAAGACCGCGGAGGTCCTCTCCCTGACCGCGGGCCTCCTCTGTGACCTCGGTATGTTCCATTTCCTTGGTCTCCTTGTGGAACCTGCCAAAAAGCCTCTCGAACATCGTTAACCTCCGCTCACTTCATGATCTTTCGAACATCCAAGAGGATCTTCACCCCGTCACCGACCTTCCCCAAACCCCTGACCATGCCACCGAGTTCCTCCTCTCCTGCCGGAGGGGGCTCTATCTGGTTCTGGGCAATGTCGGTGACCTCGTTTACCCTGTCCACGATGAGCCCGAGTAAATCCCCCTCTATGTTGATCACTATGATGCAGGTCCTTTCATCGTATTGTCGCTCCGGCATGCCCAAACGGAGCCTCATATCCACCACCGGGATTATCTTACCCCTGAGGTTTATCACCCCCTTGACATAGGGAGGGACATCGGGAACAGGGGTTATCTTGTGCAATCCCACTATCTCTGAAATGTACTCGATGGCAATTCCGTAATCCTCATCCCCTACGCGGAAGGTGAGGTACTTTTCCTGCTGCACATCGTCAACGACCTCCTCTTCCCTCTTTTCGACTTCCTTATCCATCAACATGATCACCCTCCTTCCCTCGAGTTCTGGGAAATTTCATACCCTGCTCGTTCCATAATGCCCTGTACATCCAGGATCAAGCAAACCCCTCCATCTTCCAGGATGGTGCACCCGGACACCCCCCGGGGTCTTCCCAGTGCTTTCGGTAAGGGTTTGATCACGATATCCCTCTGACCCAGGACCTCGTCAACCAGAAGACAAATGGCCCTTTCATGCTGTTCGAGCAACACCAGTATCCCTTCATCGAGACCCTTGCCATTTTCAAAACCCAGGGCCTCCGAGAGGAAGAGGATGGGAAGAAGCCTCCCGTGATGCCTTATCACCTTCCCCCCTCCCGGGAGGGTGATTATGCGATCCGAATTGGGACAGAACAGTTCCCTCACCGCATAAAGGGGAATCACATACCTCAGTCCTCCCGCCTTTATCAGCAGCCCATCGATGATGGCAAGGGTGAGGGGAAGATGAAGGCCTATGACGGTCCCTTTGCCGGGGCTACTTTTCACCTCTACCCATCCCCTGAGCTCCTCCACCTTCTTTTTGACCACATCCATCCCCACGCCCCGTCCCGACACATCGGTAACCTCCTTGGCGGTCGAAAAACCGGGCAGAAAGATCAACCCATAAACTTCTTCGTCGGGAAGGGCATCCCCACCCTCTATAAGTCCTCGTTCCCTGGCCTTCTGCAGGATGGCGTCTCGATCAAGGCCCCTGCCATCATCCTTCACCAAAACTACCACCTCGCCCCCTTCGTGTTTGGCCTCAAGCTCCACGATCCCCTTGCGGGGCTTCCCAATCCTTTCCCTCTCTTCAGGGGGCTCTATGCCGTGATCCACCGCGTTTCGAACCAGGTGCACCAGGGGATCGGAAATGGCCTCGATCACGGTCTTGTCGACCTCGGTCTCCTCACCCTTCAAAACTAGCTCCACCTCTTTCCCTGTACGCTTCGCCGTGTCATGGACCACCCTCAACATCCGCTTAAAAAGCCCCTCTATGGGGACCATCCTCAAGGACATGGCCAGGTCCTGAAGGGCTGAAGTTATGAGGTGGAGTTGATGGGCGGCCTTCTCGAAGTTCTCGAGCTTCTGTCCCGCAAGGTCAGGGTTTCGTACGACCATCGTCTCGGCGATCACCAGTTCCCCGATCAGATCGTTGAGCTCGTTGAGCTTCTCCAGATCGACCCTTATGTCGCTCTTTGCCCTGACCTCACCGGAGGGCTGGGAGGGGCGAGGAGGAGCTTCCTCTGTACGTTCCCTCGGCCTTTCAGGAGGGGGTGCTTCGGACATGGACCTCTTTATCTTCTCGATTATGGCCTCCGCCTCCCCTTCAAAGCCCCTATCGGTACCTTCTCGCTGAACGTGAGACAGGATCTTCCTGACGAAGTCACATCCCTCCAGGATCACATCCACATGGCGGCCATCCAGCTGAAGACGCCCCTCCCTCAAGGCATTGAGCAAGTTCTCCGCCTCGTGGGTGACGCGGGTTATGTTGTCCAATCCCAGAAAGGCAGAAGCTCCCTTCAGGGAATGGAAAAGCCTAAATATGGCATTGAGGGTTTCGGGATCCACTGCACCCTGACTTTCAAAGCCCTTTTGGAGCTCGATGACATAGGGCTCCACCTCATCCAGCATCTCCACCGAATCTGAGACAAAACCCCTCAACAATTCGGGATCGACCATCCTTTTTCCCTATCGGCAACAAGCGGTAGGGCTTTAGTCCTCTTTGGGCTCATAGCCCAAAAAGGCCAAAAATTCCTCCAGCATCTTCTCGTCGAGTTTCCCCTTCATTTCAGTCTGCATTATTTCCACAGCTTGCTTTGGAGTAAAGGGTGCCCGATAAGGCCTTATGCCACAGAGGGCTTCAAATACATCGCAAATCTTCACCAGACGCGAGAAGGGATGGATCTGGTCCTCTTTCAACCCCTTGGGATATCCGCTACCATCAGGAGACTCGTGATGTTGCTCGACCACTTCCATTACCAGATCATCTGAAAAACGCGCTCTCTTCAACACCTGGACACTCCAGACCGGATGACGCTTTATCTGCTCCCATTCAAGGGGATCCAGGCTTCCGGGCTTCTGAAGGATCCGCTGATCTACCCTCTCCTTCCCCAGATCGTGAAAGAGAGCCGCAAGGGAGATCCGTTCCACATCTGCTATGGACATCCCCAGATGGAGTCCGAAGCTTGTCGCCAAGAAAAAGACATTATTGGAGTGAAGATAGGTGGTGAAGTCATGCTCCATAAGCCCTATGAACTTCTTGTAAAGATCGGGGACATCCGAAAGATATCTTATGGTATCCCTGACGAAAACCTTCGCGTTTTCAATGGCTACCTCATCCAGCTTCCGGAAAGTCCTTTCAAGCAGCGATTCCGAAACCAGATAGAGGATCTTGGCCTTCCTTTCCACCTGATAGCGGGGATCCTCCATTATCTGGGAAAGCTTCCTGTGAAGGTACTGAGGATAAAATTCAAAGTTTTCCACCTTGAGGTAAACTTTCTTCACTCCCATGTCCTTCCAGGCTTTGATCCTCTCTCTCGTTATGGGGAGTTCCCTTTTACGGTAGAAGATAAACCTGTTACCCTTCTTTATGTAAAAATCGGCATCGAAGAAAGGATGTTCGTAAAAAAGGTCTTCGAGCAACTCTATAGCAAGGACGATGTAATTTGCATCCTCAAGTAAAAACGCCCTTCTCCTCACCCAGACCATCTAACAACTCGAATCAGAGCGAAAGCTGATAGGCTATATCCCCCTTGCCCAAGATCGAGATCCCCACAAGCTCTTCCACCTCCCGAAACATCTTGGGCATGGGTTTTGTCACCGTTTCAGTCATCCCAACAACCTCATCCACCAAGATGCCCTCCTGCCGTTCCTTAAGCAGCAACACCTTCCTGCCCCCTGAATCGTCCTTTTCCCCCATGAGTGAGCGCAGACTCACCACGGGAATGACCTCGCCTCTGTGGACCATGAAAGGCCTGTTGCCGATTCGATAAAAATCTGGCCTGTTCACCACTTCCCTCAACTGCTCAACCGGCAGGGAAAACAAAAACTGCCCGCTTCTGACGATGAGGACCTTGCGAACTGCAAGGGTCAGAGGCAAAAGCAGCCTCACCAGCGTCCCCTGCCCCCGCTTCGAGCTGATCTTGACCTTCCCCCCTAGGGATTCAATCGAAGAAGCCACAACATCCATCCCCACACCCCTTCCAGAAAGTTCGGTGGTCTCATCCTTAGTCGAAAACCCGGGAAGCATTATCAGGGATATGACCTCCTCATCGCTCAACCTCATTACCTCCTCCTCGGACCGCAAACCCCTCTCAACCGCCTTGAGCCTTACTAGATCGGGATCGATCCCCCTGCCATCATCCTCCACCTCAATGGCAATCCCCTCCGCGGTATAAAAGGCCCTCAAGGCAAGCCTACCCACCTCGGGTTTACCCTGTGAAAGCCTCTCTTCAGGGGGCTCTATGCCATGATCGAGGCTGTTCCTTATAAGATGGATCAGGGGATCACCAAGTCGATCAAGCATCATCTTGTCAATCTTTGTGTCTTCACCCGAGATCTCAAACTGGACCTTTTTCCCTAGAGCTTTCGAGATGTCTCTTACTACCTTCGGGAAACGCTGAAAAAGCATGTGAAGGGGAACCATCCTCATATCCATAGCAGTGCGCTGCAATTCTCCTACTAATCTCGAATACCTCTGGATCTGCTCGCGCAATTCCTTACTATGGCTTCCGTTGTTCTGCTGGACAAACCATTTTAGCCATTCTCTGAAGGCCGTAAGTTCTCCCACAAGGCTCATCAGTTTGTCGATCTGATCCTGAGTGACCCGGATGGAGGATTCAAGCTGAAGGGATTCTACCTTGGCCACCTTTACCGGGGTCCTCGTTACCTTGGGGGACTCAAGTTCCTTAAGGATTTGTCCGGCTATGGCGTTAAAATCCGAAGGATCCTTTACCTTCTGTAAGAGCTCGGAAAGCCTTCCCTGCTTCAGCCTTTCTGCTGAGGTTCGAAGGGTTTCCATTGCCCTTTTGAAGAAATCTTCCTCCTCAGGGGAAAGGGGTTTTTTGCCAGCTAGCTCCTCAAGCAGTGGGCCATACTGGGAGAATATCTCCCTGAAGGCCTTAAACTCCTCATCTCCCGGTTCGGAGACCGGCTGAGGGGATTCCGCCGGGGAAGGGCCGGAAAGCCTCCCGAGGAGTTCCTCAAATTCCCCCCTCGGTTGCCTACCCTCCTTAAAGGCCCCAAAGCATTCCCTCATGGCATCAAGGGCCTCAAACAACACATCGACCTCCCCTTCGGTAAGTCCAACCTGGGCATCCCTTGCCCTAGCAAGGATCGTCTCGGAACAATGGGCTATATCCTTCAAAACCTCAAGGGTCCTGTTGGGCCCAAAGGAGAGCAGAAGCCCGGTATTTCCCTTAACTGTATGAAAACTTCTAAACAGACGGTTGATGATCTCAAGATCCCCTGGTTGTTGTTCCAGCTGGACCAGTTCGGTCTCTATGGTATCCAGGTGCTCTGCGGTCTCAGCCAGATAATCCGCGAGAACCTGCTCAGGTATCTCCCCGGACCCTGTTTCTGCATGACCTTTGGGGGGACCCGCAGCAACAACCGTCTCTATTTCCACCCCATCCTCTAGGATAAATTCAAGCAATCCCCTGAGGGTATCCTCGGATTCTTCGGTCGCCAAAAGGGCTTCTGCCACCCAGCGACAGTCATCGGGGACCTCTTCTCCATCGGGGAGTTTCTCCTCCTTCACATGGAGTACAAGCTCCCCTAGGGCCTTAAGGTCCTCGATGTACCATTCGACCTTT
Source organism: uncultured Thermodesulfobacteriota bacterium (assembly GCA_964448445.1). Taxonomy (GTDB): domain Bacteria; phylum Desulfobacterota; class B13-G15; order B13-G15; family B13-G15; genus B73-G16. The sequence continues at coordinate 23,406 of CAYVAU010000011.1, forward strand.
ATCCCGCGCCTGAAAACCTCAGGACCAAGGTTAAAGCGGATGAGATAAAGGTTTTCCTTCTCCCCTAAGGGCCTTCCGAGCTTCTCCTGCCAGTTCATCTCGCAAACCTCTTGGCTAGATTTGACAGGTCTTGAGGTTTAAAAGGCTTGACGATCCAACCCGTTGCGCCAAGTCGCTTGGCGACCTCCTTCTTTCCAAGATCCGATTCGGTGGTGAGGATGAGAAAAGGAGTTCGCTTGTTGAAGGCACGGAAGGCCTTGAGAAACTCAAGCCCATCCATTACCGGCATGTTGATGTCAGAAATAATAAGGGAGAAATTTTCCCTCTTTGCCGCCTCAAGGCCTTCCTTGCCATTTGATGCCTCAAACACCACAAAACCCAAGGGTTCAAGGGTCGCTTTGACCAACGACCTCACCGTCGGGGCATCGTCAACAATCAAGACCTTCATTCGAAATCACCCCCTCTAGAATAATTCGATGCTCGATTGAACCTCCTCTCCGGCTAAAACAGGAGTTACAGAAACAGCATTGAAGCCCTGAAGGAACTCCTCTCGATCGCGCACATCCAAGATCCGCCTCTCAAATTGCTCCCTTTCCCTCCGCAACTGCTGAAGCAGCATAAGCGCCCCCCACCTGAACTCTCTCCTGGCATCCTCTATGTGCTTCAAACATTGACGGGTCATCCTGAAACATTCGCCACTGAGATGTACCAAATCCTCCTTTGCCCTTTCCAGGGAACCCAAGGCCTCCTCAGTATGTTCTACAAGTTTCCTATAAGCCTCCTGAAGCTCCACATCGAGTTCTTCCACAATCTCCCACACCGAATCGATCACCGACTCCCACTTCTTGACAACAACGGCAATCTTTTCATCCGCCTCCTTCAAATTGGTGTTGAGCTCCTTTACCAGATCCAAGGTCCCATATTCGTCGTAGTCCCGATCGCCATTGTTGATGGCAAACTGTGTCCATAGAGCTTGAAGAAAGATCACTTCTCTTTTGAAGGACTGCTTTAAACCGCCTTTCTCCTCTGGCATCTCAAACTTAAGTCTCCGAATGCGATCCATTAACTCCTTCACCTTCATTTTTACGGAATTTGCAAGTTCTTGCATTTTATAAACTTTTCCCAACGAAGTATGGCAATATGTCCTTAGGCTGTAATTAACTGATTTAAGTGCATCCCTTAAAGCATTTAATTTCTCGTCAACTAAACGACTGACTCTTTCTATATTCTCTGGCAATTTTTCGAACAAAGCAGCCCGCTTACCCAACTCATACAGCGAACCATTACTTTCTTTGCAAAGCTGTTTCCAAAGAGACATTAATTTTTCTACCTCCTGACGAAGGATATCGTGAAATTGAGAATGTACAATCAGTTCTTCGACAGATGGGCGCCCGAGTTCTCCAATATAATGAACCATCATCTTCAGCTCATCAAGGGAGAGAGCAGATGTTTCTTTAGATAATGAGCTTATAAGCAATTCCAGCTTTTTGTAGTAATCTTGCAAAAGTTTTTGTGTTACTTCCACTTTTTTTCTCAGCCCTATTAGGAAACTTGCCATTTCCTCTCCGAGTTTTGCAAGGACGCGTCTTTGTGTGCCTTCTGTGTTTTGTGCTCTTATGCTCAAATTTAGGGAGGCAAGAAACAACCCTTGGGTTAACAGTCGGAATTCCTTCATATGCTCTGTTATTTCCATTTCAACTTCCTGTAAGGCAACAGAAGCTAAAAACTCGCGGGTAGACCGAAGTTTAGGGTTAACTTTTTCTTTAAAGAGGGTTTCCATCTGGTTCGCTATTGTTTTCAAATTTGCTTGGGATCTTTCTATATCTTGCGAAAATTTTGAAAAGATCCACATAATTTCTTCTACTTGCTTGACAACAGGATCAAAGGCCTTATCGAGCTCTTGGAGGAAAAGTTCTATTCTTCCGCCTTCCTGAACCATAACATGACTGTGGTACCCTGATTTGGTCCAGCGCTATATACGGCAATTTCCCCCTGCATAAGTTCAACGAATTTTTTCGAGATGGCAAGTCCCAATCCCGTCCCTTCTGGGCTATAACTGCCAAAGACTTCAAAAAGATGTGGAAGCCTTTCGGGCTCTATCCCAATACCAGTATCTTCCACCTTAATGCACAACATCTCCTTGCCTTCGGCGAAGGAGACCTTTACGCTTTTTTCCCCTCTTTCCTTTATGGAGGTGTACTTAATTGCATTGTCCAGCACATTCCTCATGACGCAGCTGAAGGCCTTCCTATCACCGATGATCTTTATGTGCTCCGCTACAGGCAAGACATTGATTCTCACATTTTTCCTGAAAGCATATCCCTTAAGGTCTTCAACTACCGCATGAAGAAGGGTGTTGACCTTCAAAGGCTCAAGCTTCAGTTCCTCTGTTCCCTCCTCGATGCGGACATAATCCAGTAGGTCGTTAACAAGAGCCGACAACTTAAGGGCGGCCGAGTATGCCTTTTCGGCCAGCTCCTTATGAGCCAGCTTTATCTCCCCGTCTACGTAAAGGGCCAGATATCCGAGGATGGAGTTGGTGGCAGACCTTATTTCATGGGTGGCCGTGGCGAAAAACTCCTTGCGCTTCTCAAGTTCACCCCTGAGCCTATGTATTTCGCTCACATCAAGCCCCAAATAAATCCTGTAACGGTCAACCTCAAAACTCCTCCATTCGAGAAAGGGAGTCCTGCTTTGCAGGACTTCTTCCCCAATACACTCCCCAATTAACTTTCTCTTCAGCGCACCTTCAGCACTGCTGTTTGCAAATCTAACCACATTTCCTTCCAATATGAGACATGGAATGTCCATTCTTTGGATTATTTCGCGGAAAATTTTAGCTTCCATTAAATTCTCCTCTACTGTAAATACTTTTTTATTTTGTTGATCAATTCTTCAGGTAAAAAAGGCTTAAGTAAAGCATTGTTACAGCCATCCTTCATCAACTCAGCTTTGGAAATATATTCGGCTGTAAGAACTATGATTTTTGCCTCCATTCTCATTTCCCTCAGTCTTTCCAGCAATTCTCTGCCTGACATTCCAGGCAAGCGATAATCGAGGAGTATTAACTGGGGTTTTAGCCCTTCTTTCAATAAGTCAAGGGCTTCTTTGGCATCTTTGGCCCACTTGATTTCAACATCAGTAAGTTTGGTCAGAGCAATTTGTACGATTTCCGCATGCTCGGGATTGTCTTCCACAAGTAATATGACTTTTTTCATGACACGGCCTCCAGCATTTTCTTCAAAATGGCCATGTTCATCGGCTTCACGACAAAAAGGGTAGCTCCTGAGAGGAGAGCCCTCTTTCTATCCTCTTCAGAATTCAGCGTTGTAACCAATATAATTGGAACTTTCTTGTATTTTTCGTGCTTCCTAATTTTTTTTGTAAAAGTGTAGCCATCCATAACAGGCATGTTTATGTCGCAGAAAATTAAATCGTATGAATTCTGTAAACATTTTTCGTAAGCTTCTGCCCCGTTTTCCGCTGTATCTACATCGAAAGATAGGGTTTTAAGAAGGCTCACATGGTAATTTCTGACAACGAGAGAATCGTCCACCACCAATGCCTTTTTCATTCTTCATCCTCCTCGGTCTCTTTCTGATAGAGGATGGCTTCCTTGACTTTTAAGGGTTTGAAGGATGAACTTATCCTTGACATAGATTCAGCATGTCCTAAGAAGAGATAACCATCTTCAGAAAGCACATCGTAAAGGTGAGCTGCCGCTGTGCGTTGTTCCTTTATGTCAAAATAGATGAGGAGGTTTTTGCAAAAGACGAATTCAAATTTTCCCAAGGATCTCATAAATCGTCTATCAAGTATACTTCCCTCCAGAAACTTCACTGCTTTTTTTAGTAACGGTTTGATTTCCCACTTGTTGTTGTTTCGCGAAAAATACTTCCGCAGATATTCTTCCGGTAGCCTTGAAACGCTCCTATTGCTGTAAATCCCCTCTTGGGCCTTCTTCAGCGCAACATAGTCTATGTCCACCCCCACAATTTCGATCCGATCAAGATTACCGAGGATCTCTTTTGTCACGATAGCCAGCGTATAAGGTTCCTCCCCCGTTGAGCAAGGAATGCTCAGGATCTTTAACTTTCTTTTCTTTGAGGCCATTTGGGATAGCAGTTCGGCAAAGGCTTCAAGTTGGTAAAATTCTCGATAAAAATAGGTTTCATTGACCGTACACTTGGAAACTAGCTCCCTTACCCTTTCCTGGGATAGGCGCAGAGTGAGAAGATAATCCTTAATGGAAGTGATTCCGAGCTCCTGCATATGCTGGGCCACTCGGTTTTCTACAAAGTACTTCTTTCTGTCCTCGAAATTGATGCCACTGTAATTCTTGATAATCCTCCTCAGTTCATCGAAGGTCTCCTGAGTAAGCATTTCAGACCCCCTGCAGCAGCTCGTCTACCTTTATTCCCTTATCCTTTATAAAGCTTTTGATCCCTTCGGGGATTTCCCCTTTGACGAGGATTACATCCTTAAGGATGTCTTCCACAGCACCAATTTGGAGGGCGTTCTCCAAGGCTTCTTTGATGTGCTCTTCACCGTTGAGGATGACGATCGCCTTATAAAGCCAGTGCTTTATAAAGGGATCCTCAACCGCTCTTACCTTCTTCAACAGAATGGGAAACAATTCCTTCTCCTTACGGGAACGCACCACTTGACATATTGTGCTTATCCCGTATTCGTCCTCGGCTCCTTCCAGCAATTCTTTGAGGACCCCGGTAATCCTTGGATCGGAAGGCATAGAAGATAAGTACTCCACCGCCGTGTATTTCACATTAGGATCGGGATCACCCGCCATCTTTAAAATAAGATCCATTGCCTTCTTTCCACCAATAAGGGCAAGAACGTCCAAGGCATATTTCCTGTCATTGTAATCAGGAGATTTGAGCAGGGACATCAAGAAAGGGATGGCCTTTTCCCCAGATGAAGCCAGGATTTCCTGACACAGAGCCCTAGCCAAAGGATCCGGACCGTTCAGCAAATTTACGGCTTCTCTTATCACAAGCTCCCCTCCTATCTGCTTTAAACTCTCCGCACACGCCTCCTTTACCCCTCTGTTTTTGTCGATGGCCATCGCCTTGAAAAGGGCACGGATTGTATCCTCGTCCCCGTATTCTGCCAAATCCTCGGCAGCAATCTTCCTTTCCTCCCGATTCCCTTCAAACAACCTCCTCAGAAGCTCCTCTTTCATTCCTCCTCCTCCGTTTGATCTTGGCCAGGGCCTTCTCAATCTCTACGGGTATCTCATAAGAAGGGACGATCACTTGGGCTGCACCGAGCTCCTTTGCTGCCCTCGGCATGCCGTAAACTACGGCCGTCTCCTCGGATTCGGCTATGGTGATGCCTCCAGCTTCCTTTATCTCCAGAAGGCCCCGCGCCCCATCAGAACCGATGCCAGTCAGAAGGATCCCTACTGTTCGCTCGCCAAAAACATCCTTCACCGAAGAAAAAAGCACATCGACCGATGGCTTAAAGGGGGTGTCCAGGGGCCTTTTGGAGAGCCTTATGCGGAGGTCTTCTGTGACCATCATGTGCCATCCCCCTGGGGCTAGATATCCTTTCCCCCCTTCAAGGGGCTGGCCATTTTGGGCCTCACAGAAGGGGATGGGGGTGTATCTATCGAGCCTCTCTGCCAATGAGGAAGTGAAAGAAGGGGGCATGTGCTGGGCGATCAGGTACACGGTCTCCGGATCCGGATCGATCTGCTCGAAGATGTCAAGCAGGGTCTTCGGCCCCCCTGTTGATACCCCCACCGCCACGGCAAAGTTCGGAATCTGACTCCCTTTGAGTTCGTGGACGAAATCCCTCCGCGGTCGAGCCCGTGAAATCCTCCCCGGATCTACCTTCGCTGCTGCCTTGACCTTGGTGATTATCTCGGAGGCGACCTTCTTTATATCAAGGGAAATGGTACCAGAGGGCTTGGGCACGTAATCCACAGCTCCAAGGTCTAGGATCTGCATCGTTATAGGAGCCTCTTGTTGGGTCAGGGAGGAGACCACCACCACCGGTTTGGGCCTCCTCTCCATGATCCTCTTTAAGGTCTCCACCCCGTCCATTACCGGCATGTTCACATCGAGGGCGATAACATCTGGGTCCAGCTGTTCCAGTTTCTCCAAGGCATCGCGTCCGTCTCTGGCCCGTGCAATAACCCTGATATCGGGATCGGATTCGAGAATCTCGGATATGGCCTTCCGCATAAAGGCAGAATCATCAACCACCAGAACCCTGATCTTTCCTTTTCCCATCTTCTTCTCCTTTCAGCATGCGGAGTTCCTCTCTCTGGGCCTTACTCAGCAAGGCCTCTATGTTGATGATCAAGATGAGGCCTTCTTGCCGCTTTATCGCCCCTGAAAAGGCCTGGGCGGCTTCCCTTGCCACTTCACCCAAAGGGGAAATATCTTCCTGGCTCACCCTCAGGATCCCCTTGATCTCCTTCACCAAGAGCCCGGCCTCCGTCTCACCCAGCTGCGTCACGATCACCCGTCTACACTCTTTGGGATCGATATCGAGTTCCAAGAGTTTGGCCAAGGAGATTATGGGGAGGACCTCCCCCCTCAGGTTCATCACCCCCTGTACAAACTCAGGGGCCTTGGGTACCGGTATTATTTGCTCCGCATTTACCGCTTCCTTGACGACCTCAATGGGGAGGGCCAATGGATCCGTCCCCAGGCTGAACCATACGAACATCCTTTTCTGTTCGTGTTCCTTGGAGCGCATCTCTTCCCCCTTTACTCCTTCTTCTGGAGTTACTCCGTGCAGTTCAACAAAGGGTTGCGGATCGAGGAAATGTACGAGGCGTTTCCCCCCTTCGAGTTTTATAATCCCTTGAAGAATCTTCTCGTGTTGAGAATCCAAACAGCCGGGTGGTGGTATTATATCCTCTTGCTTGACCTTCCTGATCTCGTTTGCTGAATCCGCTTCAAGCCCCACCTCCGTACCGCCCTTTTGGAGGATGATCACCCGTCCCCTTGAAGTAGTCTCTGATTGCAAGCCAAGAAAACACCCGATGGATATCAAAGGAATAACCCTTCCTCTAATGGAAAACATTCCCAAGAGGTAAGGGGGAGCCGAAGGAACGGGCACCAATTTTTCCGGATATTCCACAATTTCCTTCACCTCAGAAACCGCAACCCCATAGAGATCTCCTCTTACCCGAAAGATCAAAACGCTTATTCCAGCAGTTGCATCCCCCTCGGTTTCCAAAGTAACCCCTTCCCCGGCGGGTGTCCCTGCGGTCCTCTTCCGGCGCTCTCCCCTTTTGGTCCCCAACCCCGCCAATCTTTTCACATTGAGGAAAGCGACCAGATTGCCGTCCTCCGAATAAACTTTAGAAATATACCTCTTGTTGACATCCTTGCCCAAGGCCGATGCATCCCTGAGGTCTTCTTCTCTTACTTCGATTATTCTTTCGACTTCTGCCACAAGGAAACCCACAATTTCGTTTTCTATTTTACTTATCAGGACTTTCTCACCCTCTTCATCTTTGTCCCAAAGGAGCCTGGCCAAGCTCACAATGGGGAGACATTCGCCCCGGAGGTTCGCTATTCCCTTTACATATTCGGGAGCCTTGGGGACGGGGAAGATCCTAGGGCAATTGACTACCTCTTTGACATCCTCCATGAAAAACCCAAAAACCTCCCCCCCACAGCTGACCGTTATTGCCTTCTTCATGGAAACCTCCTTACATGGCCTGCAGTTCATCGGCAAGGGCGGCTATTTCGTCTATAGCTGCCGATATCTGCTCCATCGCGGCCTTCTGTTGCTGGGCAGCCTTGCTGGCCTCATCCACCGATTTGGATATCTGTTCTGCGGCTGCGGCTATCTGCTGAATACCATTGGCCACCTCGGCGACCACCTCAACGTTGGCCTCAGCACGCTCCTTCACCTCGTTGAAGGAAACGCTTATCCCTTCAATCTCTTGAGTCAGCCTTGCGATTTCCTCCTTCAACCCTCTGGCCTTTTCCGCTTCGGCCTTGGCACTCGAAAGCGCCATCTCCAGATCCTCCGTACAAGTGACGATTTGAGTGTTCATGTTCTCGAGGGTCTCCTTTATATTGTCGACGTTCCCCTCTGCCTCCTGGGCAAGGTCCTTAATGTCACCTGAAACTACCTCGAATCCCTTTCCGTATTCCCCAGCCTTGGCCGCCTCAATGGCCCCAGAGACTGAAAGCATGTTGATCTGAAGCGTAATCGCGTTGATTTTCTCCACGACCTTGTCCATGGCCTTAACCAACTTGGCCAGATTGCGGAGGCTGGCGATATTCCCGGTCAAACCCTCCTCTATCTTCAGCACTCCGTCAATCATCCTGCTGATCGCCTGTTCATTTTCTACAAAGAGCCCCTTTAGTCTCTCCATCTTTGTGGTCGAATCCAAAGCCAGCTCGCTCACCCCCTTCAGGAGGCCTTCCAGATGCCTCACTCCCTTTGCCGCCTCCTCGGTATTCCTTGCCTGTTGCTCGGCTGCAGCACTCAGCTGGCCAAGGGCATCCTCAATTTCCTTGGCTGATTTTGTCGACTCCTCCACAGCTGCGGAAAGCTCTTCGGCAGCAGCGGCCAGCTCCGAAGAGGCTTTATCCTCGATGCTGCTTGACTCCCGTAGCTCCTGGGCCATCCTCCTCAACTCCTCTGCCGCCGAAGATATGTCCGAGAGGGCCTTGTTCTGCTCACCGAGGGTCTTCTCTATCTGGGTGGAAGCCGAAGCCTGCTGTTCGGCAGCAGCAGCTATCTCTGCACTGCTCTTTTTCAACTCTTCACCGACCTGTAGGCCTTTGGCGAAGGCCTCACTGGCCTTTCTCGCTGCTTCAGCCACAGCCTTTGCAGCCTCGGCGACCTCATTTAGGTTGCGCAAGACCTCCTCGGCCTCCTGGACCCTCTGCTGCCCCTCCTCGGCGGCCCTTTTAACCGCATCGACGACCTCTTTAGTAGAGGACTGGATTTTTTCCACGGCCTCCTTTATCTGACGGGCGGCCTTCTCAGCTCCCTCGGCCAGGATCCTCACCTCATCGGCGACCACAGCAAAGCCCTTGCCATGCTCGCCCGCCTTCTCGGCCTCAATGGCGGCATTTAGGGCTAAAAGGTTGGTCTGATCGGAAATCTTGGTAATGGCCTCAACGGCTTCCCCGATCTCGTTGCCCAGCCGCTCAAGCTCCATGATGAGATCAGCACTTCTTTCAGCGGTCTTTGCCGATTCACCCACCCCCTTGGCAACCCTTCCGACCTCTTCTGAAAAGGCCTCATTTTTTCGCAGCAGCCCTTCAAAAGCCACAAGCACCTGGGCCATCCTTTCATCGGCAGCCTTTAGATCTGCCGCAAGTCCATCAACCGCCTTCTCCGAGGAAGAGGCATTGCGGGCTGCCTCCTCCGCTCCCGAGGCGATCGTCTGCACGGTCCTCCCAAGCTCCTCAACAGCAGAAGCGGTCTCCTCTACCGAGGCAGCCATCTGCTCGGAACTTGAGGCAAGCCTCTCCACCATCTGCTGCTTTTTGGCCGAAGTCCTATGGGCCTTCTGTTCCTCTATCCTCTGTTTCAAATTTACACCTTTACCCTTCCTCTCCCCTCTTGGCTGAAGCAACTCCTGAGCCATGCTTATCCCTCCTCCGTTTGAAAAATTTTGTCCTGGCTTTCATCTAACAGTATTTCTAATAAACTTATCGACTCTTCCTGTCAAACTCTTTAATTTTTCTAAGCCAAACTAAAAAAAAAAAAAAAAAAAAAAAAAA
>CAYVAU010000012.1:0-32421 GCA_964448445.1 uncultured Thermodesulfobacteriota bacterium
GCCCTCCCTTTATACCCCCTGCTAAGGATCGCCACCTTGAAACCCCTCCCCCTGAAATATTTCGCCAAGGCCATCACCATGGGGGTCTTTCCGCTTCCCCCCACCGTGAGGTTGCCCACCGAGACGACCGGCACGGGAAGCCCCTCTTCCTTCAGGAGGCCAAGCCCATAAAGCCTTTCCCGTGCCTTCAGGCCAAGGCCGTAAAGCTGGGAAAGGGGCCAAAGAAGGTCGCCCAAAAGGGGGACATCCCAAGGGGGGATCATCTTCCGACTCCGAGGACCTTAAGGATCATCTCTACCGTCTTCCGAAGGGCCCTTTCGCCCTCCTCAAAGAGGATCTCGGCCCTTTTGGCCCTCTCCCTTGCCGGGACCGGATTTGCGAGCACCCGGCCGATGGCAAGGGAGAGGGGCTCGGTGACCTTCATGGCAGCTCCCAACGCCTGGAGCCTCTCGGAAAGGAGTGCGAAGTTGTCCACATAGGGACCGTGAAGGGTGGGCACTCCCCACACCAGGGGTTCCAAAAGATTATGTCCTCCAATGCCCTTGACGAAGCTGCCGCCGACGATGGCCACATCCGCTAGGCCGTAAAAGTCCCTGAGCTCTCCTACCGTGTCAAGGATCAATACATCCCAAGGAACATCACAGTAATCGCTGCGGAGGACCACCGAAAGGCCGAAACCCTCTGCTAGCCTTTTCACCTCCCCTGCCCGCTCTATGTGCCTTGGGGCGATGATTAGTCTGACCTTCATACTTCCCCTGAGGGAGAGGAAGGCCTCAAGAATGAGTTCCTCTTCCCCACGATGGGTGCTTCCCGAAACGATGATCCGTTCCCGCCCCAGATGCAGTTCTTCCTTCAGTTTCAGCATCCTCTCGCTGGAGGGATTGAAGGGTTTCAAAAATTTCAGGTCCCCCGTTATCACTACCCTCTCAGGGGGGGCACCAAGCTTTACAAATCGCCCGTAATCCTTCTCGGAACGCACAAGGATCAACGAGAAGGCCCCAAGGGCCTTGCGGAAGAGGGGTCTGAAGGCCAGAAACCGCTTGAAGGAGCCATCCGATATCCTGGCGTTGAAAAGCACAACCGGTATTCCTTTTCTTTCCGCCTCCCAGAGCAGGGGAGGCCAAAGTTCGGTTTCGGCTATCAGGATGGCTCGGGGATTTATCCTCCTCAAAAAGGTCCTGATGGGGAGGCCCAACGGGATCGGGAAGGGCAGGGCGATATCCACCTTCCCCCGGGCGACTCCGAGGCCTTGGGGGGTCATCGAGGTCAGAAGGATGGGCCAGGGAAGGTAAGGGCGGAATTCCTCGAGGAGCCGGAGGGTGAGCTGTACCTCTCCCACCGAAGCCCCATGGGCCCAGAGGAAGGGTGCCTTTTTGGCGACCTCCTCCCGCAACCTCCGGTCCCACAGCCCCAGCCTTTCCTTCAGCCCATATGCAGCTATCCTCAGGGGTCTGAGCATTATGCCACATCGAGGAAGGGATGCATCTGCAGTTCGTAAAGACGCCGGTATTCACCGCCCTTGGACATGAGTTCTTCATGGGTTCCCTCTTCGACGATCCTTCCCTCCGATAGCACCAGGATCCTTGAGGCATCCCTTATGGTGGAGAGCCTGTGGGCTATGATGAAGACCGTCCGGGATTCCATCAGGCGGTCGAGGGCCTCTTGGATTTCCCTCTCGGATTCGGCATCGAGGGAAGATGTGGCCTCATCCAGGATCAGGATAGGGGCGTTCTTCAACAGGGCCCTGGCTATGCTTATCCTCTGCCGCTGTCCTCCCGATAGCTTGACTCCCTGTTCCCCTATCACCGTATCGTAACCTTCGGGAAGCTGCATTATGAAATCGTGGGCATTTGCCGCCTTGGCGGCTTTGATGATCTCCTCCTCTGTGACATCGGGCCTCCCGTATGCGATGTTGTTCCTCACGGTGTCGTTGAAGAGGATCACCTCCTGGGTCACAATGGCTATCTGATCCCTCAGGGACTTGAGGGTCACCTTCCTTATATCGATTCCGTCGATGAGGATCTCTCCACTGGTGGGGTCGTAAAACCTCAGAAGGAGGTTCACAAGGGTACTCTTTCCCGCCCCTGATGCCCCCACTATGGCGATCTTTTCCCCCTTTTTCACCGTGAAGCTTATGTCCTTTAGGACCCATTCTCCGTCATAACGGAAGGAAACCCCCTTGTAAGCGATCGTTCGATTGAAGGGTGGAAGCTCTATGGCGTTTTCCGCCTCCTTCACCTCGGGCTGTTGATCGAAGACTTCGAAGACCCTCTTGGCAGCGGCTATCCCCTCCTGAATCTGCATGTTCACCTTGCTCAATCCCCTCAGGGGATCGTAGAGCATGGCCAAAGCGGTCATAAAGGAGAAGAATTCCCCCGGGGTCATCCGTCCCTTCACCACACTCAGTCCGCCAAGCAGTATGAATCCCCCTATTCCGATATATCCCATGGTCTCCATCACAGGGGTCGAGAGGGCCCTGATCTTCAGCCTCTTCATCAGATAGCGGAAATACTGGTCATTGGCCCTCTTAAACCTCTCCGCCTCATAGGCCTCCATCCCGAAGGCCTTGACAATCCTCTGACCGAAGATCGTCTCCTGCAGGAAGGCGCTTATATAGCCCATGCTCTCCAAGGATTTTCTACTGGCCCTGCGCATCTTCCTGCTGAACTTCACGAAGAGCCAGGCGGCAAAGGGAAAGATGGCTAAAGCCAAAAGTCCCATCCAGAAGTCCCTGTACAGGACCACCCCTATCAAGCCCACTGCCGTGAAGGAGTCCTTTATCATACTGGTCACGGCATAAGATACGGCCCCCTGCATCGCGTTCACATCGTTGGTGATCCTGGACATCAGCATCCCCGTGGGATTGCGATGGAAAAAGGAAAGCGAAAGGCCTTGAAGGTGTTCGTAGAGCTTCTCCCGGATATCGGCCACGACCCTCTGGCCCACATAGTTCATGAGGTAGCTCTGGGAGTAATTGAGGATTCCCTTGAGGACCCCCAGGCCGACCACCACAGGGGGCAGTACCTTTAGCATGAACAGGTCCTTCTGGATGAAGATATCGTCCAGGACGTTCTTGGTCAGGAAGGCCAAAAGGGCCGTGATGGCCGAAACCCCTATCATTGCAAGGCCCGCTACCAAAAGCCTCCTCCAGTAAGGGCGCACAAAGGCCAACAGCCTGCGGTATACGGATGCAGAACCCCTCACCTCATCCCTCCATAAGCTTCATGGCCATATCGGCCACCCTGTCAGGGGCTCCTTCGGGAAGGAGCTCCTTTATTCGCCGAAATCCCTCCCGAATCCTTTCCCTCCTCTCCCGGTCAAGGAGCAATCCTTTGGCCTCAGTGGCGATCCTTGAAGGGGTGACATCTTTCTGGATCAGTTCCGGTAGCAACCTTTCCCCCAACAGGAGATTCGGTAAAGAGATGAAGGGGACGCGCACCATCCTCCTTCCCAACCAGTAGGAGAGGGGATTGACCCTGTATATCACCACCATTGGAATCCCCATGAGGGCGCCCTGCAACGTAACGGTCCCCGAGGCTGCAAGCAACAGATCCGAAGCGGCCATGACCTTGAGAGCTCCCCCCTCGACCACTTCAATTCCCACCGGATCCATCCGGGGGGATTCGAGCCCAGAAGCAAGGGCCAAGAAGAAACGGAGACCGGGAATCTGCTCCCTGAGGATCTTCACCGCCCCGACCATCGGACCCATATGGCGCTTCACTTCACCTTCCCTTGAGCCCGGGAAAAGCCCTATCACCCTTTCCCCGGGCCGCACCCCCAAGAGCCTCCTTGCCTCCGCTGGAGAGGGAGCTTCCTTTATCACCTCCCTTTGGGGGTGGCCGACAAAGGTCGCCTCTATCCCGTAACGCCTGAAAAAGTCTACCTCAAAGGGCAGGATTACTGCCAATTGATCGATCCCCTTGCGAAACTCCTTTGCCCTCTGAGGCCACCAGGCCCAAAGTTGCGGACTCACATAGTAGAGGACGGGCACCCCCCGTCCCTTCAATTCCCTCGCCAGGCGGAGGTTGAAGCCAGGATAGTCTATGAGGATCGAGAGCTTTGGCTTCAGGAGCTCAATGGCCCGTTTCAGCCTCCTCCAGACCCTAAGGACCTTGGGCAATTTCCCCACCGCCTCCACGATTCCCACCACCGCCATCTCCTCACAGCGCCCAAGGAGCCTGACCCCGGCCCTTTCCATTTCCCTTCCCCCTATCCCGAAGAAATGGAGCTCAGGATCCCTTTCCTTGAGCCGATGGATGACCTGGGCACCGTAGATATCGCCCGATGGCTCCCCGGCAACCACTAAGATGTGCTTTTGACCCATTGGGAACGAACGGCTTCCGAAATGCTCAAGGCCACCTCGAGGGCCCTGATGCCATCCGAGGGACCGACCACCGGAGGGCGCCTGTTGCGCACACTCTCAAGGAAGGACGAAAGCTCCTCCCTCAGGGAATCGCGCAAACTTCCTCCTTCCCTGAGGGTCCCGTTGCTCTTGAATGCAAAGCGATGCCTCAGAAGGTCAAGGGTGAGCTGTCCATGGGGCTGGAAGAAGGTGATGCTTCTCACCTTTTCGGGTGCGACCCTGCTTGCCACAAGCTCCACCACCCTCCCGTCCTCAGTCCACAGGGTTACCTGGACCTCATCGGCCAAGGGGCTCTTCACCCTTTTGCCCTTCGCCTCAAGGGCCTTCACCCTCAGATCCAGCAGGTGACACAGAAGGTCGATGTCGTGGATCATGAGGTCTAAAACCACGTCCACATCGAGGGACCTTTCGCTGAAGGGGGAAAGCCTCACCCCCTTCACCCGTTGGGGGTCCTTCAGGAGTCCATCTATGCCGAAGAGGGCCCCGTTGAACCTCTCAAGGTGTCCCACCTGAAGGATCAGGTTTCCTTTTTTTGAGAGTTCCCCGAGTTCACGGGCCTCGGCTAAGGCTTGGGTCATGGGTTTTTCCAAGAAGACATCGACCTTTGCCTCAAGGAACGCTTTGGCGATTTCGTAATGGGTATTGGTGGGGGTGACAATGCTCACCGCATCCACCTTCCCCAAAAGTTCCCGGTAATCGAAGTAGGGCCTTGTGCCCAAGGCCGATGCCACCAGTTGTGCCCTTTCGGGCACGATATCCACCACCCCGATGAGCTCCGCCCCCCTCATTGAGGCAAATTTTTCGGCATGAAGCCTCCCCCATCTGCCCACCCCTACAACTGCAACCCGCACCCTCTCCCTCATCGCGTTATCCCCCTTTTGCTGTCCTCAAGAAACTCCACCAGATGCCTGACCTCAGGGTATCGATAAAGGGGGCCTGCCTTCACCTCCTCTATGGACTCTTTGAGGGGCCTCGGAGACCTGAAGATGATCCTGTAAGCCCGTTTCAGGGCAGCAATGACCTCCTCGGGAAAGCCGTTGCGTCTGAGGTTGGTGACGTTGATGCCGTAAAGTTTGGCCCTCACCCCTGAGGCCGTCACATAAGGGGGGATGTCCTTCGGAACGGCCGTTGCCCCGCCGATGAAGGCGTATCTTCCGATCCTGACGAACTGGTGCACGGCAGCAACCCCACCAATTACGGCATGGTCCTCCACCGTCACGTGTCCGGCAAGCTGGGCGGCATTGGCCATGACAACATAGTCCCCAAGGCGACAGTCGTGAGCAATGTGGGCATAGGCCATGATGAAATTGCTGTCACCCAAACGCGTCTCCCCTCCTCCGAAGCTCGTACCCCGGTGTATCGTCACGAATTCCCTGATGATGCAGTTGTTGCCGATTATAACAAAGGTTTCCTCCCCCTTGTAACGGATGTGCTGGGGAGGGGTGCCGATGGAGGCATGGTGGTAAATCCTGCAGTTTTTCCCTATCCTCGTCCAGCGATCAATGACCACATGAGACCCGATCCGGGTCCCGTCACCTATCTCCACCCCAGGGCCGATGATGCTGTAGGGTCCGATCTCGACCCCCTGTCCGATTTTGGCCGAAGGGTGTACGAAGGCCGTGGGGTGAATCATCCTTCCTTCTCCCTTATCATGGCCATAATTTCGGCTTCTGCCGCCACCTGCCCGGAGACCGTGGCCCTGCCGCGGAATACCCACACATTGCCCCTTCTGCGCACGGCCTCCATCTCGAGGATGAGCTGATCCCCCGGGAGAACGGGCCTTCGGAATTTGGCATCCTTGAGGGCCATAAGGTAAACCCCCTTTCCCTCGGCCTCCTCACCCATGGCCTTGTAAGCGAGGATCCCCGCGGTCTGGGCCATTGCCTCGATGATCAGCACCCCCGGCATGACCGGATCCCCCGGGAAGTGTCCCGGAAAGAAGGGCTCGTTGAAACTCACATTCTTCAGCCCCACAATGCGCCTTGGTATCTCCATTTCAAGGACCCTGTCCACCAAGAGGAAGGGAAAGCTGTGCGGCAGGATCTTCATGATCTCCTTGACGTCCATCAATCCCCTTCTCCCCTTGGACTTTTTTCGAGTTCCTGTACCCTCCTTCGGAGGTCCTCCAATTCCCGCCTCAACTCCGGGAGCCTCATGATCTCGGCAACCACCCTGATCCACCTCCTGTGGGGCATTTGAGGTATTCCCCCTGCGGCCTCCCCCGGCTTCACATCCCGAAATATCCCCGCCTTGGCCGATATCTTGGCTCCATCGCCGATCTTCACATGATCAGAAATCCCCACCTGGCCGGCAAGGGTAACTCCTTGGCCCACCTCCGTACTTCCCCCTATCCCCACTTGGGCCACGATAATGCAGTTGGGACCTATCCGGACATTGTGGCCCACCTGTACGAGGTTGTCGATCTTGGTGCCACGGCCTATCCTTGTCCATCCGAAGGTGGCGCGGTCTATGGCGCAATTGGCCCCTATCTCCACCCCATCTCCTATCTCCACCCCTCCAACCTGCGGTATCTTCACGATTCTTTCGCCCTCCCTCAGATACCCGAAGCCGTCGGCCCCGATGACCGTCCCGGCATGGATCACCACCCCCTTTCCCACAACGGTTCCCTCATAGAGGACGACATGAGGATGGAGGATGCTTCCCTCGCCCACCTTCACCCCCGCCCCCACATATACTCCCGGGTAAAGGATCACCCCATCTCCTATCTCCGCTCTATCCCCCACGTAAACGAAAGGACCCACCGATACTTCCCTGCCCAGCTTCGCCGTTGGGCTGATCCATGCGAGATCCGACACCCCTCGAGGGGGGACCTTCGGCGGATAGAGCTCTTTGAGGAGCTTCACGATGGCGAGATAGGGATTGGGGACGACGATCACAGGTATCTTCGCCTGCAGTTCCCTCGGAACTATGGCCGCCGAGGCACGGGTCTCCTGAAGGCCCCGAACGTACCTTTCCGATACCACAAAGGTTATGTCGCCTTCGCCGGCCTCCTGGAGACCGGCCACCCCTTTGATCCTCACGGAGGGGTCGCCAATGAGTTTGCCCCCCACAAGCCCGGCTATTTCCCCTAAGGTGAGCTCCTTCATTTCCCCCTCGAATCGAGGGCCTTTATGACCTCCTCGGTGAGGTCTATCTCCTCGGGGGCGTAGAGGATGAAGCTACGGTGCTTTTCGAGGATGAGGGTGTAACCTTCCTTTTTCCCTATCTCGGCGATGATCCCTTCGATCTCCTTCAACAAGTCCGAGACCATCTGTCGCTCCATTTCCTGCAATTCCTGGCGCGAGTCCCTTACGAAGTCCTCCAGCTGGCGGACCTTTTGTTCGTACTGCCTCTGCCTTTCCCTGAGGGCACTCTCGCTCATAAGGGACCCCTTCTTTTCAATTTCTTCCTTCAGGGCCTTCACTTCCCTCTGCATCTTTTGAAACTGCCGATCCAGTTCCGCCCCCCTTTCCTCTATCCTTGCCCTGGCTTCCTGTCCCCTCCTGGATTCACTGAGCACCCTCTGTACATCCACATATCCGATCTTGATGGATCTTGCCCAAACCGGAAGGGAACCCAAAAGTACAAAGGCCAAAACCCATATCCATGGTCTGCGCATTCTAGGCCTCCTTTTGGGCTATGTTATCAATACATGATGCCAATGGCAAAATCCCACACGCTGGCCTTCTCGCCTTTTTTCCTGTCGAGGTTGTAACCCCAATCTATCCTTATAGGGCCTACAGGTGAGTACCACCTTATGCCAGCCCCAACGGCATGTCTCAGGGGAAAGGCGTCGTTCCAATGGTCAAAGCCTTTGCCCACGTCGTAAAAGAAGGCCGCCTTAAGGCCGAGTTCTTTGCTGAGGGGATAGAGGAATTCGAAGTTAAAGACCACCATTTTCAAGGCCCCCAGTGGCTCCTGGTTCTCATCCACCGGGCCGGCCATGCCGTACTCGAACCCCCTTATGGTCCTCAGTCCCCCTACGAAGAACTTCTCGCCCAGGGGTATCCGGCCGCCTCCGTAGCGCTCGATGATCCCGAGCTTGCTCCGGAAGTTGAAGACGAGATCCCCCCAGAGGGGATGAAACCAGCTCAGGGATAGCCTCGCCCGCAGGAAATCCACATCCCCCCCCAATGCTCCCCCTGCGTTGGTGAGGGAAAGGGAGTTGTCCCATCCCTTGGTGGGGCTGAAGGGGTCATCGAGGTTCCAGTAGCTGAAGGTGAGGGTGAGCTTGCTTGTGCGGGTTATGCCCTCGTAGGACTTTATGTAATCGGAGGCCTCCTCCTCCACGTTGAAGATCTTCTGCCTTTCATACCGATAGACGAGATCCGCCCTCAGATGATCTGTTAGTTCCCTCCCCACCGATACATCCCCTCCGGTTATGCGGTAGTCGTAGGTTGCGTAATCGTAGACCTCGTTGAAGGCATCAAAGCCCACCGAATAATATGAATCCAAGAACCTCGGATCGCTGAACCCCAGGGAAAACTCGGTCATCTCCCCACCGAGGGTAGCCCTGAGGTAAGCCCGATAAGCCCTGCCGAAGAGGTTTCTCTCGGAAAGCGAAATGGTCCCAACGAGGCCATGAACGGAGCTATAACCGCCTCCAAACTGCAAGGTCCCTGTGGGCATCTCCTCAACCCTCACCTCCAGATCCAGCACATCCCGGTGGGAAGTAGGAATGGTATTGAAGTCCACCTTCTTGAAGATCCTGAGCTTTTTGATCCTCTGCAGGCTCCTCCTGATCTGGGTGGCGCTCCAGATATCTCCCTCGGCCAGCTTTATCTCGCGCCTTATCACCTTTTCGCGCGTCTTGGTGTTGCCCTTTATGGTGATTCGGCCCAGACGGACCCTGGGTCCTGGATCGATCCGGAAACGCAGATGCACAAGCCCCCTTTCACGATCAATGGACCTCAGGGGGGATACCTCCACGAAGGCGTAACCCCTGTCAGCGTAATAGTCCACGAGTTTCGACACATCCTTTTCTACCTCCGAGACGCGGTAGATCCTCTCAGGCCTCATCTTGAGCTTGACCTTCTTCAGGATCTCTTCCTTGGGGCTTACGAGGTTGCCTATGAGGTCCACGCTCGCGATTTTGTACCTCTTGCCCTCCTCAATCCTTATGAGGATGAAGAGCGACCTGCCGTCTCTAGAGACCGATATCTGTGGTTTGGAGATCTTCACATCCAGATACCCGTGGTCATGGTAAAAGTACCTGATCCTTGAGAGATCCACCTCGAGGAGCTCCCGGTTCAAGGTCCCGGCCTTGGTCAGCCAGGAAAGCCAGTTTCTCTGCTTGGTGCGCATGAGCTTTTTGAGCTTGCGGTCACTGAAGGCAGTATTCCCCTCAAAGCGGATCTCCTTGATCCATCCCCTTGGGCCCTCAAAGATATCCAGAAAGACCGTCACCTCATTTCCGGGCAATTCCTGCACCTCGCCGACAACCGAGGCCGTATAGAAGCCCTTGGAGGCGTAAAGGTCCTTGACCGCTTCCTGGCTCTCTTCCCACAATTGCTGATCGAAGAAGTCCCCCTTTTTGATCTTTAAGACCGCCTCAATCTCCTCCCTCTTCAACTTCTGATAGCCCGATATCACCACCTCCCTTATCCTCGGCTTCTCCAGCACGATGTAGGTGAGGATCACCCCTTCAGGGGTCTCCTGCACATCCACCCTCACATCCCTGAAGTAGCCCAGGGAAAACAGGCTCCTTACGTCCTCGCTCAGCTGTTCCCTACTGAAGGGTTCCCCTTTTTTGCTCCCGATGGCGCCCAAAATCACCTCCCTTTCCACCCTCTGATTGCCCACGATCCTTATCTCCTTTATCGTCGGGGGTTGGGCCGAGGAAAGGATCGGAAAGATCAGGCCAAAGATCGCCACAAGAAGCCGCCGTGTCATTTCTTCCCCCAGAAGGCCTTAAAGCTATATCAGATTTGCCTCAATCTTTACAAACCT
This sequence comes from uncultured Thermodesulfobacteriota bacterium, assembly GCA_964448445.1. Taxonomy (GTDB): domain Bacteria; phylum Desulfobacterota; class B13-G15; order B13-G15; family B13-G15; genus B73-G16. Next base: position 10,313 of record CAYVAU010000012.1, read on the forward strand.
CCTCCCTTATGATGCGACCATCGGCCATGTAGAGCTTGCGGGGAAAGCGATCCACAACGGCCTCATTATGGGTGACCACCACGATGGCCGTTCCCATGGAACGATTTAGCCTTTCGAGCAGCTCCATGAGCTCGGCACCGGTTTTGGAATCCAGGTTACCGGTGGGCTCATCGGCCAAAAGGAGCCGGGGCCTCATAACCAGGGCCCTCGCCATGGCCACCCTCTGCTGTTCCCCTCCGGAGAGCTCTCCCGGACGGTGGTACAGCCTCCCCGAAAGCCCTACCTCCTCCAGGATTTCCCTGGAGCGCTTCTCGGCCTCACCGGGGGGAAGTCCATAAATGAGGCAGGGAATCATCACGTTCTCAAGGGCGGTGAAGTCCGGAAGGAGGTAATGGAACTGGAAGACAAAGCCGATCTCCCTGTTCCTTAAGGCGCTGAGTTCCTCCTCCTTGAGTTCCCGGAGCTCCTTTCCCCGATACCTGATGGAGCCACTTGTGGGCCTCTCCAGGGTCCCCAGGACGTGCAAAAGCGTGCTCTTTCCCACTCCCGATGCCCCCACTATGGCGATCTTCTCCCCAGCTCCCACCTTCAGATCTATCCCCCTCAGGGCCCATATTTCCTCGGATCCTCGCCGGAAGACCTTCGTTATGCCCTTTGCCTCAAGGAGCAGCTCACTCATACCTTAACACCTCCACGGGATCAAGCCTTGAGGCCTTTGAGGCGGGATAAAGGGCCGAAAGCAGGCTCAAGCCAAGGGCGAGGGCAGAAATCCACAGCACATCCGAAACACTTACCTTTGAGGGAACCTCGGTGATGTAATAAACGTCGGGAGGGAGGAACTGTATCCCCAGAAGGTCCTCAATGGCGGCGCTTATCCTCTGGACATTCAAGGCCAGAAGGACCCCCCCGACCACCCCCAAAAGGGTTCCCCCAAGACCTATAAGTAGTCCCTGGAGGAGGAAGATCCTGCGGATCGTACCCTTGGTTGCCCCCATGGAGCGCAAAATGGCTATTTCCTTTCTCTTTTCCATCACCGTCATCATCAAAACCGCTATTATGTTGAAGGAGGCCACCGTTACCACAAGGGACAGCAATATGAACATCACCCTCCTCTCCATCCTCAGGGCATAAAAGAGATTTCGGTTCATCTCCATCCAGTCCCGGCAGAGGAAAGGACTCCCTATGAGCCGCTCTATCCTCCTGGAAAGGAGGTGGGCCCTGTAGATGTCCTCGATCCTTATGGCTATATGGGTCACCGAATGGCCCAAGGAGAGGAAGCCTTGAACATCATCAAGGGGCATGAGGATGAGGGTTGCATCGTAATCGTACATGCCCGAACGGAAGATCGCCCCAACCCGGACTTGTGTGATCCGCGGGATCCGTCCAAAGGGATGGAGCAGCACCTGTGGCGAAAGGACCTGCACCCTGTCCCCAACCCTCACCCCAAGGAGCCTGGCCAGCTCAACCCCAAGCCACACCTCACCTGCTTCGAGCCTCCCCTTCCCTTCGACGAGCCTCTCCCTGAGGTAGAGGATCTCGGGGGCATCGGGCTTTACACCCTTTAGCACAGCCCCCGAACTCGAAAAGGGGGAGCTGACCATGACCTGTGCCAAAACGACGGGGGAGAGGGAACGGATGCCCTCGATATCCCTGAGCCTTTCCAGGACCCCCTCCGGCTCCGCGATGGGACCTCGGTGGCTCAGCACCAGGATGTGGGCCGAAAGGGAGAGGATCCTTTCCTTAATGGTCTCCTGAAATCCGTTCATCACCGAGAGGACCACAATCAGGGCCATAACCCCCAGGGTCACCCCCACCAGACAGATGGAGGCAGCCACCGAGATAAAGCGCTCCCTTTTTCTCGATCTCAGGTGCCTCAAGGCGACGAAGAGCTCGAAAGGAACCCTCAAGCCCTTTTCCTCATGGGTGGAAACAGGATCACGTCCCTTATGGAAGGGGAATCCGTAAAGAGCATGACGAGGCGGTCAATGCCTATACCTTCCCCGGCCGTAGGGGGCATGCCGTACTCGAGGGCGATCAAAAAGTCCTCATCCAGGAAGAACTCCTCCTGTTGGACCCCCCGCCTTTTGAGCTGCTGCATGAACCTGGACCTTTGATCCTCGGGATCGTTGAGCTCGGAAAAACCATTGGCTATCTCCCTGCCGTATATAAACAGCTCAAAACGCTCGACCAGCCCCGGATCATCATCCTTCCTCCGGGCAAGGGGCGAGACCTCAACAGGGTGATCGATGATGAAAGTGGGTTGGATCAAATGGGGTTGAACGACCTCCTCAAAAAGGGCATTTATGAGCTCCCCATGGGATTCGTCACCCCTTAGCTCGATCCCCAGCTCGCGGGCCTTCCTCAAGGCCGCCTCCCTCTCCCTCAGGACCGATTCATCAAGGCCAAACTCAAGGAGCGACTCCCTCATGGGGATCCTCGGCCAGGGAGGGGTCAGGTCGATCTCGGTTCCCTGATACTTAATCTTCAGGCCACCACAGACCTTCTGGGCGAGTTCGCAAAACAATTCCTCGGTGAGGACCATCAGGTCTTCATAGGTGCTGTAGGCCTGGTAAAATTCGAGCATGGTGAACTCGGGGTTGTGGAGGCTTGAGATGCCCTCGTTCCTGAAGTTCTTCCCTATTTCGAATACCCTCTCGAAACCCCCGACAACCAACCTTTTGAGGTAAAGCTCGGGGGCTATCCTCAGGTAAAGCTCCATTTCAAGGGCATTGTGGTAGGTCTTGAAGGGCCTTGCCGCCGCCCCACCGGGTATGGGTTGCATCACAGGGGTCTCCACCTCCAGGAAGTCCCTCTGCAGCAGAAACTCCCTTATGGTCTGGATGATGAGGCTCCGCTTCCTGAAGGTCTCCCTGCAGGGGGGATTGACAATCAGGTCCAGGTAACGCTGTCTGTAGCGGATCTCCACATCGGTCAGCCCGTGCCACTTCTCCGGAAGGGGCCTCAAGGACTTGCACAACAATTTGAATTGGTGCACTTCTAAGGTGAGCTCGCCCGTGCGGGTTTTAAACGGCCTCCCTCTGACCCCAATGATATCCCCTATGTCGAGTCTCTTGAAGAATTTAAAGGGACCCTCCCCCAGGATGTCCCTGCGCAGGTATATCTGGATCCGCCCCTTTCTGTCCTGAATGTGACTGAAGACCGAGCCGCCGAAATCCCTAATGGCCATGATCCTTCCCGCCAGGGTGAACTCCTCCCTGACCTCTTCCAGGTCCCTGGGGTCGAGACGGCCGAAGCGACGCCGCAGGTCCTCTGAGGTGGTTTCGGCCTTGAAGTCGCGGGGATAAAGGTCGATCCCCTCCTCTCTGAACTTTTGGGCCTTCTCCCTCCTCTGCTTGAGGACCTGACTCTCGGAAGCCATGGAAGGGTAAGGCTATCCCAATTTCCCCCGGATATCAACTTCCTGCCGCACCCATTCCAGATATCCTCGACTTCCCCCCACCACAGGAATGGCCACAACCTCGGGGGTCTCGTAGGGATGTTGCTCGAGGATTACGGCCTCAAGTTGGGGATAGAGCTCTTGGGTGGTCTTGATCAGACACAGCCACTCTTCGGCCTCCTCTTCCTTGCCCTTCCAGTGATAAAAGCTCCTTATGGGGCCCAGGATCTGGATGCATGCAGAAAGCCTCTTTTGTAAAAGACTTCGGGCCATCCTGTGGGCATCCTCGGGGTTGTCGAAGGTGGTCAGGACCAAAAGGATCCCGGTCAACGCATCACCTCCTTCATGAAATCGGTCAATGCCTTAAGTTGCGAGATGACCTCCCTCCTTGAGTTGGGCAGCTCACCTGGGGTGAGCTCGACAGTCAGAAGACCTTTATAGTTGAGGCGCTTAAGGAGGTTCAGGAACCTCATTATGGGCAAAACACCCCTGCCGGGGAAACGGTGCTGTTCGGTGGGGCCAAAATCGCTGAAGTGGATGTTTTGGACCAGATCTGGCTCATAGAGGGAGAGGAAGAAGGGGATGATGTCCCTGGTCCTTGTGGCCATGTGGGTGATGTCCAGGGTGATACAGAGATTCTTCTTCTTAGCAAATTTGACCAGGCTCTGGGGATTGTCCCAGAAATAACCCGAGGTCCGCTTTGCCAGGGGCATGATCTCCATGGAAAGATGGACCTCCCCTGCGGTCTCCTTGTCAAAGTCTTTGATCCAGTTGAGCCAGAACCAAAAGAGGAGCTCGAAGCTCGACCACCTCGGCGGATGAAAGGTCACAACCCTTGCCCCGAGGAGCCTCGCCCACCTTATAGCCCTCTTGAGGGAGGATATCCTCCCCTGCCAGTTCCTGAACCGGAAGAAGGGACTGTGGATGGCCTTAACGGGCAAGACCCTCCTTGACAGCTCCATCGCTTCCTCAAGGTCGTAAGGCTTCGATACCCTGTGACATATGAGGAGCTCGATCCCTTCAAAACCCGCCTCTTGGGCTATCTCGAAGATCTCCCCCAGGGGGAGGGTGAAGAGACTTCCGGTTGAAAGACAGAGATCCATCCTTGTCTTTTGAAACCAATTTTATAAAAATGCACCTCAACAGGCCAACCAGCATAAAGGAGGTTTCCCCAATGGAGCTCTCCCGCAGGATAAAGTCGCTGCCGAGATATCTTTTTGCCGAACTGGACAAAAAGAAACAAGCCTTAAGACAACAGGGAAGGGAATTGATAGACCTGAGCGTAGGAGATCCCGATCTTCCCACCCCTCATGGGATCATAGACAGGATGTCCCAGGAGATCCGCCACCCTCAAAACCACCGCTATCCGGACTACGAGGGCCTGCTCGAGTTCAGGGAAGCCGTGGCTTCGTGGTACTGGAGGCGATTTGGGGTGAGCCTGGACCCTTCCGCCGAGGTCATGGCCCTCATCGGCTCCAAAGAGGGGATAGCCCATCTGCCCCTGGCCTTCGTTGACCCGGGGGACTATGTGCTTGTGCCCGATCCCGGTTACCCCGTTTATCGGGCCTCGACGATCCTCTCAGAAGGCATTCCCTACACTTTGCCCCTTAAGGAAGAGCGGGGATTTTTGCCCGATTTGAGGGATGTCCCCTCCGAGATCGCCAAAAAGGCCAAACTCCTTTTCCTCAACTATCCCAATAATCCCACTGGGGCCACGGCCACAAGGGAGTTTTTCAGGGAGGCCGTGGCCTTTGCAAGGGAATATGACCTCATAGTGTGCCACGATGCCGCCTACAGCGAGCTTTACTTCGAATCCCCTCCCCCGAGCTTTTTGAGCGTTGAAGGGGCAAAGGATGTGGGGGTGGAGTTCCACTCCCTTTCCAAGACCTTCCGCATGACCGGTTGGAGGATCGGCTTTGTCGTTGGCAATGCCGCGGTGCTTTCGGGGCTTGGAAGGGTCAAAACGAACGTGGACTCGGGGGTGTTCAACGCCATCCAGAGGACATCGGTATGGGTCCTTCAAGGGAACATGGATCAAGAAGCCGAGAGGTGGCGGCAGGAGCTGAGGAGGCGGAGGGATGTGATGGTGGAGGGGTTGAGGAGCCTGGGCTTTAAGGTCGAACCCCCCAAGGCCACCTTCTACCTCTGGCTGAAGGTGCCCGAGGGCTACACCAGCAGGGACTTTGCCGAAAGGCTCCTTGAGGCCGGGGTGGTGGTGACCCCTGGGGTCGGTTTCGGCGAATGGGGAGAAGGTTATGTTAGGATGGCCCTGACCGTCACCGAGGAACGGCTAAGGGAGGCCTTGAGGAGACTCCGGGAGGTCAAGCTTTGACCACTCAAGGGGGAGTTCCTCCTTCAATCCCTCCAAGAACGCCACAAACTCCCCTTCAAGCTCGACTGGCACATAGAGTTCCATTTCCCCGCGGGAGGCATCCACGGTCCTTGAAGAGGCCAATCCCTCATAGGATTCGAGCAAGAAGTTGAAAAACGCCATTTCCTCCTTCGGTACTTTCACCCGATAGATCAAGGTATCCCTTTCATAATCCATGGGAAAAATGATACAAAATTTGCGTTCAAATTTTAAAAGGAATTTCTCGATGGAGAAATTAAAGAATTTGCTGAAGGTCCTTGTCCTTCCTTTCCTTCGCTCCATGGGGAGGGTGGAGCTCCTTAGGGCCATAATCGATTCGATCCCCGATGGGGTTATAGCGGTGGATAGAGAAGGGAGGGTGATCCTCTGGAACAAGGCGGTCAGTCAAATGACCGGGGTGGAGGAGAAGGAGATCTTGGGGAAGGGCGATTATGCTTATGCCGTTCCCTTTTATGGTGAAAAGAGGCCCCTCCTTGTGGACCTCATCTTGAGGGGCGAGGGGGAGTGGAGGAGGCGGTACGAGGGGTTTAAGCGGAGGGGAGATACCATAACCGCCGAGGGTTTTGCCCCTGCAGCCTACGGAGGGAGGGGGCTTTTCTTCTGGACCCTGGCTGCCCCCATAAGGGATGAGGAGGGGAGGATCATAGGGGCGGTTCAGTGCATAAGGGACATAGCCGAAAGGAAGAGGATGGAGGAGGAGCTCCGCTGGAGGAGCTTCCATGATCCCTTAACCGGTGTTTACAATCGTACCTATTTCGAAGAGGAGCTGAGGAGGCTTAAGGTCAGCCGCTCCTATCCGGTGAGCCTGATCCTCTGCGATGTGGACAACCTCAAGATGATCAACGATTTCCTCGGCCACGACCAGGGTGACGAGGTCTTGAAGCGCATCGCAAAGGCCATATCGGACTCGGTGAGGGCATCCGATGTGGTGGCCAGGGTGGGAGGGGACGAATTCGCGGTGCTTTTGCCCCGGACCGACAGCCGGACGGCCGAACAGGTGGCCGAGCGGATCCTTAAGGCCGTAGAGAGGGAAAGGGAAAGGTCCCCCGAGCTCCCTCTGGAGCTTTCGGTGGGTTATGCCACAGCCAACGATCCCTCCAGGACCCTGGAGGACCTCTACCGTGAGGCGGATGACATGATGTACCGCAACAAGCTCGTGAGGGGATTGAGTCCCAGGAGCTCGGTGGTGCATGTGCTCAAGGCCGCCTTGAGGGAAAAGGACTTCGCCGCCGAGGGACATATAGAGAGGGTGAAGAGGTTCAGCCTGCTGCTGGGCGAAGCCCTCGATCTCTCCCGGCCGGAGCTCGAATTGCTGGAACTCCTGGCTGAGGTCCACGACATAGGCAAGATCGGGGTCCCAGATGAGGTCCTCTTCAAACCCGGAAGGCTCACCCCGGAGGAGTGGGAGGAGGTGAGGAAGCACCCTGAGATCGGGTACCGTATTGCCCTTTCCTCTCCCGAGCTAGCGCCTGTGGCCGAGTTGATCCTGCAACATCACGAGCGCTGGGATGGAAAGGGATATCCGCAGGGTCTTAAGGGAGAGGGGATAAACCTTTTGAGCCGCATAGTCGCCATAGCCGATGCCTTTGACGCCATGACCTCGGACAGGCCCTACCGTCGGGCCCTCTCCTGGCAGGAGGCCCTCGAGGAACTGAAGAAGGGTGCGGGGACCCAGTTCGATCCCAAGCTTGTCGAGGTCTTCCTCTGGCTTATCGGGGGGAAGGGGGATGCGTAGCAGGGTGACGCTTGTTACTGGAGGGGCAAGGAGCGGAAAGAGCCGCTTTGCACAGGGGCTCGCCGCCGAGTCGGACCTTCCGGTGGTTTACCTGGCCACCGCTTCAGCCGGAGACCCCGAAATGGCCCGAAGGATCGAGGAACATCGTAGGCTTAGGCCCAGCCATTGGAGGACGGTGGAGGAGGGAAAGGACATCTTGGGAACCATCAAGGGCCTCACAACTCCCCATACGGTCCTTGTGGATTGCATAACCCTTTGGATCAGCAACCTCCTGGAGGAGGGCCTCGGGGATGAGGAGATCCTCCAAAGGGCCCGCCACCTTGCCGACTTCCTCCCCTCTTCGGGACACCGTATAATTCTGGTCACCAACGAGGTCGGATGGGGAATCGTCCCCCCCTCCCCCTTGGGGAGGCGTTTCAGGGATCTTGCCGGAAGGGTAAATCAGATCCTCGCTGAGGCTTCAGATGAGGTCTTCCTCATGGTATCGGGCCTCCCCCTGAGGATAAAGCCGTGAAGGCAGTTTTCGCGGCCTTAAGTTTCATGACCATTTTGCCCGTCCCTCCAGGAGGGGCTTTTCACAAAGCCCCCGCTTTCTTTCCCCTGGTGGGGGCCATTCTTGGAACGATCCTCTGGGCGATATCCCTCCCCTTGGGTTTGCTCTGGGGGGAGGAATTTTCCGCCTTGGGGATGGTGCTGGGGCTCTCGATCCTCACCCGGGGGCTTCATCTGGATGGCCTTGCGGATTCAGTGGATGCCCTTTTAGGCCCGAGGGAAAAGGCCCTCGAGATAATGCGCGATCCCCATATCGGGACCTTTGGAACGCTGGCCATTGTGGGGGTGATCCTGGCGAAGTTCGTCCTACTGCTGAACCTCGGGAGGGACTGGCATGCCCTTTTGCTCTTTCCGACCCTCGGAAGGATGGCAGCTCTTTTGCCCATGTACAGCCTCCCCTATCTCAGGGGAGAGGGGAAGGTCAGCCCCTTTCTGCCCATGGGAAAGGGGACCCTCGGGGTGGGCCTTCTGTTTTCGCTTGCCCTGTCGTCTTTGCTCCTTTGGCCGGTAGGTGTTGTGGTTTTCGGTATTGTCCTTTTTTACGGCCTTGCTGTTTCCCTTTATTTGAAAAGGAGGCTCGGGGGGGTGACCGGTGATCTATTGGGCGCCACGGTTGAGACGGCCGAGGTGGTGTCCCTGATGACCCTGGGGGTATTGAGGTAGATGGTTCACGGCGGCAGGGTCTTTGAGGCATCCGAGATCACCGGTTTAGGAATCGAGGAGATCTTGGATTTTTCGGCCAATCTCAATGCCTTCCTCGATCCCTCACCCCTGTGGGATCTCCTGAAGGAGCACATCCACTGGATATCCTTCTATCCCGATGCGATGAGGGCCATAAGGGCCCTCTCGAGCTTCCTGCAGGTGCCCGAGGATAACCTCTGGGTAGGCAATGGTTCGGCCGAGTTGATCTTTTCGGTCCTCAGGGCCATCAGGCCCAAGAAGGTGCTCATACCCGTTCCGACCTTTTCCGAATACGAGAGGGCTGCCCTGGCCTCGGGCTCACAGGTGGAGTTCCTGAAACTCAGGGAAGAGGACGGCTTCAGACCATCCCTTGAGGACCTCCTCAGGGCAGGGGAGACCTCCGAGATGTTGATCCTCTGCAACCCCAACAACCCCACGGGGGTCCTCCTCAGCCAGGAGGAACTCCTCGAGCTAATTCGGGGGCTTAAGGAAACCTGGATCCTTGTGGATGAGGCCTTTCTGCCTTTCGTCAAACCCCAAAAGAAACCTGACCTCCGCAAGGTGGCACTGCAGCAGAGGGTGATCCTGCTTAGGTCCCTCACCAAGACCTTCGCCATCCCCGGACTGAGGCTCGGCTACCTTTTGGCTCCAAAGGGGGTGATTAGCAAAATCCGAGCCACAGCACCTCCCTGGCCCATAAATACCCTTTCCCAGCTGGTGCTCGAGCGCCTGGATGAGCTTTGGCCAATTCTCGAAAAGGGTCTTGGGGAGTTCTTCGGGGAGAGGGAGAGGTTCTTTGGGAGGCTCAGCAGTTTCCTTCTGGTCTATCCTTCTGAGGCAAATTTCTTCCTGCTCAAGGTCCAGGACCCCCAACTCCCCTCAAAGCTCATGGTCAAGGGGATCCTGATACGGGGTCCCTCGGGCTTCAGGAACCTCGGTCCAGGATATCTGCGGGTTGCCATAAGGCGTCCTTGGGAAAACGAAAGGTTGATAGGGGCACTTCAGGAGGTGATCGATGGGCCTGAAGGAGATCCTTTCGCAGATTAAGCCCCTTAATAGGGAAGCCATTCAGGAGGCCAAGAGGCGGACCGAGGATCTGCTCATGCCCCGCCTGGCCCTGGGCAGGCTTCATGAAATCTCCTGGCAGGTGGCCGGGATAACCGGGAAGATCCCCAAGGCCCTGCCTAAGAAGGTGGTCATGGTGGGTGCGGGAGATCACGGGGTGGCAGAGGAAGGGGTGAGCCTCTTTCCCCAAGAAGTGACTAGGCAGATGGTCCTTTCCTTTATCAGGGGCTGGGCAGCCATAAACGTGATCGCAAGATATGTAGGGGCAAGGGTCATCGTGGTGGACTTTGGCGTCAAGGGTCCTCCCGACCCCGAATGGATCAACGCCAGGGGGCGCTTTTATTCCATGAAGGTGAGGGAGGGAACCTCCAACATCGCCAGAGGTCCGGCCATGTCCCTGCGAGAGGCCGAAGAGGTCGTCCTTAAGGGAATCGAGGTCTTTGAGCGGGAGGCCGAAAAGGGGATCGACATCATAGCCACGGGCGACATGGGCATTGCGAATACCACCGCTTCAGCAGCAGTAATCTGCGCCATAACGGGCTTGGATCCCCACGAGGTAGTGGGGAGGGGCACAGGGCTCGATGACCGGGCCTTGGAGCACAAGATCTCGGTGGTTAAGCGGGCCCTGGAGGTCAACAGGCCCAACCCCCGCGATGCCCTCGATGTGCTGAGCAAGGTCGGTGGGCTCGAAATAGGGGGCATATGCGGGTGGATCATCGGAGGGGCAAGGGCAAGGGTCCCCGTCGTGGTCGATGGCTTCATCTCTACAGCTGGGGCCCTTTTAGCCGTAACCCTTGAGCCGAAGGTGAAGGATTACCTCTTTGCAGGCCATTGCTCCGCGGAGAAGGGCCACAGGAAGGTCCTTCAGTACCTGGGCCTTGAGCCCATTCTCGATCTGCAGATGAGGCTTGGCGAAGGAACCGGTGCGTGCCTGGCCCTGGAGATCGTGGAGGCGTCGGTGAAGATTCTGGCCGAAATGGCGACCTTCGAGGATGCTGGGGTGAGCAAGGCCCTAAAATAGCAGTGCCAACAGGGAGGCCAGGGCCAGAAATGAAAAGGATGTTCCATAACTCAACCTTATGGCCCGCAGGATGTCCTGAGGGGAAGGCTTCTCCCCGTCCCCTATGAAAGGGAGGTCGTGGACCACACCCCGATATTTCGTGGGTCCCCCGAGCCTGACTCCAAGGGCCCCGGCGAAGGCCGCTTCGGGATAGCCTGAATTGGGGCTTGGGGTCTTATTGTGATCCCTGAGCACCACTGAAAGGGCCCCTTTAGGATCCATCCCCAAAAGGAGGGCAGAGAGGGGGACCAGAAATACGCAGAACCTTGCCGGGAGGAGATTGAAGAGGTCATCGGCCTTTGCCGAAAACCACCCAAAGGATCGATAGGGCCCGCACTTATACCCGAGCATGGAATCGAGGGTGCTAATGGCTTTAAAGGCCATGGCCAGGGGTGCCCCTCCCAGCATGGCGTAGAACAAGGGCGTCAGAACTCCATCTACGGTGTTTTCGGCCACCGACTCAACGTCACCTCTGCACACCTCCCTTGGAGGGAGGTCATCGGTATCCCGGGATACAATCCTGGAGAGCCTTTCTCTGGCCTTCGGGAGGTCCCCTTCCTTTAAAGCGTCATAGACCCCCCTTGCCTCTCGATCCAAATCCCTCAGGGCCAGGGTGGTCCAGAGCAACACCACCTCCACTGCAGCCCCAAACCCGGGAGAGATCCCCGCACACCCCCTGATCAATGCCCAGCTCCCGAAAAAGGAGAACCCAACAACTAGGATCCATAAGATGGCCCCTCCCATACGGCTTGGCATTGCAGGCAAAAGGAGGCTTTCAAGCCCCTTGGTAAGCCACCCCATAATCCTCACGGGATGGGGGAACCACCTCGGGTCGCCCAGGATCAGATCCAAGCCAAAGGCGAGGACCACAAGATGCCACTTCCCCAAGAACTCAATTCCCAATTTTTCAAACTCTATTTTGAAAAATCCCGCGTTTAACTTGACATTGTTTGAATTCCGGAAAACAATTTCTACATGAAACTGGGTATAAAGTTAAGTAACAGGATACTGTCCCTTGCCTTGAAGGAGCTGGTGCTTTCGGCTTTGCCTTTCGGGTGGAAGGCCTATGAAGGTGATGGTGTGCCCGGGGATGTCGATGTGTTGGTTGTGGATTATCCTGTCCTTTCGTCGGGCAGGGTGTCGGCCTTCAGGGGGGCTAAGGTCTTGGTCCTTGATACAGGTCTCAGCATGGCGGAAAAAAGAGGCTGTTTTCTCCTTCATGGTGTAAAGGGAGTGGTCCAGCGGGATGCCGCTTTACCCTTGTTCATTAAGGCCTTGGACAGGGTCAATAAGGGTGAACTGTGGATCGATCAGGAGACCCTAAAGGAGGTGGTCAAGGTTTCCAGGAACGGGCGCATGGTCCCCAAGGGGGTTACACCAAGGGAAAGGGATGTTCTCTTTTTGGTCTGTAAGGGTTACACCAATAAGGAGATCGCTTCGGAACTCGGCATCAGCCTTTCGACGGTAAAGAGCATCCTGGGGAATCTCTATCGCAAGTTCAATGTGTCGGGGCGTTCGATGCTTCAGGCCACTGTGACCCGAGGGCAGCTCCTCACCCTCTAAGGGGCCTTTAAGGTGAGGGATTGGAGGTTCCTGAAGACCCCGAGGGTCAATCCCCCCATTGGATAGAGGTAAAGTTTGAGACCCGACTTTCCGGTCCCGGAGATCGTCACCCTTTGGGCCGTATCCTCTGTGATTTCGACCTGGACTCTATTGGCCTTAAAGCCCTCTATCCAGCTCCGCTTCTCCCCCTCAAGATCGTTCTGGACCAGGTAAACGGCCATATGGTAGACGGTGCAGCGGTCATCCCCTACGGAGGTGATAAGCAGGGAGTGCTGCACCTTGTCCGGTGTTTGGAAATCGACGGCGAGGCTTCCGGTTGCCCTGTCAAAGGTGGCATACCAGGGGACCCCCTTTGGGACCCTCTGATCGAGGACCAAACGGCAGAGGGGGTTCATCCCGTTAACTATCTCCGGGGAGAAGCCCTTCTCAAGGAGGGATTCCTCGGGGCCACCCCTAGCATTCCCTGAGGTCAAAAGGGAGAGAATCAGGGCAAAGAGGATGAGCCTCGCCTTTCCCATTACAGTCCCCACGGCAGTGACCTTATGATCTCCTCCACGCCCAGCTGCGTGACCTGGATTATGCTGATGTTGATGATTAGGTCCGTATCGATGATATTGTTGGACCCTGGAACTTGCACAATCTGGAAGACCCCCCTCGCCCCATAAAATCCTCCTACAGAGGCCTCAATCCTCACATTGGACGGAAGGGAGGGGGCAGAGGCGGGTTCTCCTTGGGTCTCGTAGAAGGAATTCCCCAGGGTGTCCCAGTATCCCTCAAAGACGACCGAAAAGCTCATCCCCATGTACGCACCCCTCATTTCGTCCAGCTCCCCCTCGTCGACGGCCTGAGCGACCACCTCTTCTCCCAGAAAGATCGCCTCTTCAAAGATTCGGGGGGAGGAGGCGCGAACTGAGCCAGCCACAAGCATCACCGCCAGCAATGCTCCTATGATCAACAGACAGCCTTTCATTTTTACCTCCTTCCTCTCAAAACTCACCTGGCGGTCTGAAGGAGCCCCAAGCCCCTGTCCAGTCCATAAGCCCCTTCCATTGGGCCTGCATGATCGGGGCCTTTGGGCGCGTTTCAAGGGGAAGGGGCGTTGTGGGGGCCTTCTTGTAGACGACGAAAATGACCCCGTTCCATCCCTTCAGGAACTCCTCCATCCTGAGACTCCTGTTCCCCACCGCTGGATCAGCCAGAAAGACCCTGTTGCTATCTGTACCCTTGAGGACGACAAAGTGCTTGTAACCCCGGGTGTTGAGCAATACGATCACGGGGATCTTGATCTTTGGGAGATCCTTGGCCTTAATTCTGTAACCGTTGGCCACAAATCCCTTGGAGGATGCGTATCGTTTGAGATCGAGAAGGGAGAATCCCTTCTTGCGGATCTTTTCGCGATCCCCTATCTCAAGCATCTCCTTTACGATCTCCCGCTCGGATACCTCCTGGCCGTAGTAATACTTGATGATGGTAGCAAGGGAGGCGGCCCCACAGCTGAAATCGTAACGCTGGGGGACCACCTTCCTGAACCTGGCCTCCCGCAACGAAACTACTTCCTTCCTCAGATACCCGCCGAAGGGACCCCGAACCTTGAGGGATGCCGGATATCCTCCAAAGGGAAGAAGTGCAAGGAAGAGGACTACCGCTGATATCCGGACTCCCCACATCACCTGACCTCCTGCCGCAGCGAAATCCCCAGCCGGTTGCAGATGGAGTTGTTGTTCCCCGAGGACTGACTGAGGATCCCCACCCCAGAAGCCCCGACGAAGGAATCGGCAATGATATCTTCCCTCATCCCTCCCCCTTCCGCTACCTGCCCTCGGAGCAGGCGGGGGCTCTCCCTCTCGAGCTCCCTTTCGCTGAGGAGGAGCACCCCTCCTATGGAGCAGAACATGAAGTTTGACTGATCGTTGAGGTTTCCCGATGATTGATTGACCATAAAGATCCCCTGGGATCCCGAAAAGGACCCGATGATGGAATCCCGGCTCTGGGAGTTCAGGATCGAGGCGGTGGAACGATCGCGTTGTTGCCGAAGGAAGGCCTCGAGTTCCACAGCCCCCCCTGTCAGGGAGAACAGCAGAAGATTTGCCTGGTTGTTGAGGGATCCGGAGGCCTGATTGAGGGTGTAAAGACCTTGGTTTTCCGTAAAGGAAAATTGAACCAATGTGCTGCTGGAGGTGTCCGAGGAGAGGATGAAAGAAGAAGTTTCGAGGCCACTGGAGAGGGCATCCGCTGCCACTGCCACCGATATCACCATTATGAGAATCGCCACCTTGAACACCCTTTGCCTCCTTAGGAAAGGGCGGACAGGAGGGATCCTGTCCGCCCTTTGTGGTTAACTTACCTGGCCCCCATTTCTATGACACTGGGGACGCTCGCCGAGATGCTGATGATATTGGACTGGTTGTTCATGTTGCCTGAGGACTGGTTGACGTTGACGACGCCGACATTCCCGTTGATAGAGTTGGCGATCGAGTCAAGCCTGACGGTGCCCCACTCGTAGACCGTATTGCCGGTGCTGCTCTGCCCGAGATCCGCCTCAGATAGCGCCACCAGGGCCTCGCTGGCAACGGCCAGAACTATCTGATTTGCCTGGTTGTTCATGTTGCCAACTGACTGATTTACGTTCACAATACCCATGTTATCCAGGATGGAGCCCGAGATCAGGGATTTCTTCTGTGGACCAGCAGTGTAGTCTTCCACAGCGTCCACGGAATTTCCTCCGTTTACCTGCTGCATCGATGCTTGGGAGTTGGCAAAACCGAGTACCCCTTCACCCTCGGACCAAGAGATGGCCGCGCTGATGAGGTTTGCCTGGTTGATGGAGTTGCCCACTTCCTGGTTTAGGTTGACGATGCCGGTGTTGGTGTTGACCGAGTCGCTGAGCGTGGCGGTCCTGTAGATCATGTCATACTGAGGTTTAAATTCATTAGAATACCTCGATACCGTATTTTCGGTTGCGGACTGATTGAGGAGGCTGCTGGCCTCAGCTCCTTGGTTGCCTTCAACGGCTATATCGACCTTGACCCTGACCCCTTTGTTGATCCTGACCTTCTCGTTGACCGTGACGCTCTTTGTCTTTTCCACCGTCCCGGTGACATCCAAATCGGCGAGGGCATAGCCCACCGCCCCGAGGAGAAATATTGCTGTAAGTGCCAAAATCTTTTTCATCTTTTACACCTCCTTTTAGGTTTTTACATGCCGTAAACCGAGCCAGAGATGTTGACGGCGTTGAGCTGGTTGCCCAACACCCCCGCGCTCTGGTTTACCTCGACCACACCCACATTCTCGTTTATGGATCCGGAGATGGTGGCGGTCTTGGTGGTGTCATATTCCATGAAGCTGTTTCCGGCTACGGCCTGACCGAGATCGGCCTCAGCAAGGGCCACAAGGCCGCTGAAGCTGACACCCAAGGTCAACCCATTGCCCTGATTGGAGATGTTTCCGACCGACTGATTGACCATCACAATCCCTGTGTTCGTGTTGATGGAACCCGTAATTACGGCATCCCTGTAAAGGATCTGGATGCTATCTATGGTGTTTCCCTCCATCAGCTGGCCCACCGATGTCTGGGCATGGGCAAAGCCATAGCCCTCAGCGGGGGGCTCGCCATTGCCATTCGGGGTCCCGCCATTTATGGGTCCATCAACGGCCGCAGAGAGCATGTTCGACTGATTGGCCATGTTCCCCGTGGCCTGGTTCAGATTGACGATCCCTGCATTATTCAGTATCGAACCAACAACCTCACTCGTCTTTTCAGCACAGTTCTCGCAGGCGAAGTTTCCCCTCTGGCTCTGATTAAGGACCGCATGGGCCTCGGCAGCCTTCTCTCCTACCACATCCAGGGTCACATCGACAGAAAGGTTCTTCTTTATATTGATGACTTCCTCGACATTGACCGTCTTCTCCTTTGTCACCGTGCCACTGGCCTCCACATCTGCCAGAGCGGAAATCGCCCCGACAAATAGGAAACACGACGCAATTGCCACTACTTTCAATCCATTCATCCTAACCTCCTTTCAAAAGGTTTTTGATTAAATCGCCGAATCCCATAATTCATCCAAAGGCCTTTACATCACCTCCTTTCTTTTTGTTTTTACCACCCCACTATCTTCAAAACATTTACCTGAACGTTGCCGCATCCAGAAGATATGTTGTCAATTTCCATGCTCCTTTTGATCTCATCCCACAGAACGATTTTACTGCTCTCTGACATAATGAGGGTGATATTGCCTTCGCCTTGTCCCCATATCTGTGACAATTCATCAGAAGTGAGCGGATAATTGACAACTTCAAAAGGAATCCCTCCATCAGAAAGAGCCTTCGATGTACCACAAAATAGACACAAACAAAAGCATACAATAACACAAACAATCCAGTACCTGTGATGCATGGTTTAAAATGATCGCAATTAGCATGCCATTGGGAAATTTTGCTGTGTTTTCATGAGGAGTGAAGGAACGGAAGAACAGAAATTGTAAAGGATTTTTACACCCTGAACTTGACAATGTGCTTTGAATCTGCAAATTTCACGAAAGGTAAAAGACGTAAAAATCCTTTACAGGAGGTAAGAAATGGTAAAGTTTAGGTTGGGAGTGATAGTTTTTGTGGTCTTGGTCTTTTCGGTGTTTGGCGGTCCTTTAATGGCCCAGGAGTCCGGGGAGAAGAAGCCGGCTGAGGCCCTTTTGGCCGAGCAAGGGGGGGTGCTTTTGCCCAAGGGCGCGTTGGTCCTTGAGCCCTCCATAAAGTACAGCCATTTTTCGAGGCATCGCATTGCCATCTCCGGTTTTTCGATCCTTGAGGCGATAGTCATAGGGCGGATAGAGGTGAGGGATGTGAAGAGGGATATCCTTCAGTTTTCCCTGACGGGCCGTTATGGCCTTACCAATCGTTTGGAACTTGAGGCCGAGGTCCCTTATTTGTTCGTGCACTATCGGGATCTGAGGAGGGCCGAGGGTGATGGTGGGCCCTACAAGGTTAGCGACAACGACATCGGGGATGTGGAAGGGGGCATCTATTATCACCTGATAAGGGAGAAGGGGTGGGTGCCCGATATAGTGGTGAACTTGAGGGTGAAGGCCCCTACTGGGAAGGACCCCTATGAGGTCGAACGCGAGGGCAATAGATTAAAGGAACTTCCCACCGGCAACGGCCACTGGGGCCTATCGGGGGGCTTTACCATGGTTAAGGCGAGTGACCCCGCAGTTTTCTTTGCGGGCCTTAACTACCAGTGGAACATAGAGCGCGATGTGGGCAAGGGTTATGGGAAGATCGATCCCGGCGACAGCATCGAGTACAACCTCGGCATGGCCTATGCCCTAAGTGAGCGATTTTCCCTCTCCACGTCCTTTCAGCAGCGCATAACCTTTGAGACCGAACAAAACGGCCACAAGGACCCGGAGACTTATATGAACGTGGCTTCTGTGAATTTTGGCCTGAATTACTCCCTCTCTAAAACGGCGGGTTTGAACATCAATGTGGGGATCGGGCTGACCGAAGATTCCCCGGATTTCGAGGTGACCCTCAGCGTGCCCCTCAGGGTGTTTTAGTCCTTACTCTGGATCCTGTAGCGCCTCATGAGGTTGTAAACGGTGGGGCGGCTCACACCGAGGATTTTTGCCGTGCGGGTGATGTTGTAGTTGGAGGCCTTAAGGGCCTGAAGGAGGCTCTCCTTCTCGATCCTCTGCCTGATTTCCTTTATGCCGGAAGGCCTCTTCGGGGCCTCAGGGGCCTGGATGGACAGGTCCTCAGGTCGGATCACCTCCGATTCGGAGATGAGCAGGGCCTTGCGGATCTTGTTTATCATCTCCCTGACATTGCCCGGCCAGTGGTACTGCATTATGGCCTCAAGGGCCTCCTTGCTGAAGCGCTTCTTCGGACCGGGTTGATCCTCCTGGAGCTTCTTCAAAAAGTAAGTGGCCAAAATGACCTTGTCCTTTCCCCTCTCCCTCAGAGGGGGGAGTTCAACGGTTACAACGCTCAAACGGTAATAGAGGTCCTCCCTGAAGCGGCCCTCCTCGACCTCTTCCTCCAGGTTCCTATTGGTTGCGGCGATGATCCTCGTATCGACTCTCCTGGTGGTCCTTGATCCTATCCGCTCGATACTGCCATCCTCGAGAAACCTCAGCAATTTCGCCTGCAGGGCAAGGGGCAGTTCCCCGATCTCGTCCAGAAACAGCGTGCCACCGTGGGCCTGTTCCACTTTGCCCTTCCTTGCGGTGTAAGCCCCGGTGAAGGCCCCCCGTTCGTAGCCGAAAAGCTCGGCCTCTAGGAGGTTTTCCGGGATTGCGGCGCAGTTTATGACCACGAAGGGCTTGTCGCGCCTTGGGCTCCTTTCGTGGATGGCCCTTGCCGTCAATTCCTTCCCCGTACCGGTTTCGCCCAGGATGAGCACGGGAACATCAGTAGGGGCCACTTTCCTTATCAGGGAGAAGACCTTGAGCATGGCCTCGCAGGTCCCCACGAACTCCTCGTCCTCCTTCTCGCCTTTGTGTTCAAGGGCCCTGTCCACATAGGGGAGCAGTTGCAGGCAGAAATCGCCGTTTAGGTCCTTGAAGCGCCTCTTTAAACGCTCCCAAAGGGTGTCCTGGATGTGCCTTTGGAGATAATCCTGCTGGTTGAAGCAGAGCAGAAGCTTACAGTTGGGACACCGCAGGAGCAGGACCGTTGGCAGGGAGGTATTGCAGTAGGGGCAGGATTCAAACCCCTTCTCGGGCAACCCATCCCTTATCATGGACCAGAGGCCTACCAGTTCGTTCACATCGCGAAAGACGAAGGACACCGCCCCCTCTCCCCCCTCCCTCCTCAGGAACCTGACCCTTAGCGATAGCCTCCTTCCCCTCTCGTCGGAGAAGTGGAGAAGGCCGAACTCCCCCGGGGGGAGGTTCCCCTTGAGCAGGGCCCCTCCGAGGCTTACGTTGCACACCGTCACCGCAAAGAAACCGTTTTCCCCCTCAAGCTGGCCAGGCCAAGAACCCCTGATCCTAACGTCCAATCTCGCCATTGAACCCGATGCTAATCGAGAAGCGCGGAGGGTTCAATTGGCTAAAGGTCCCATGGCGATCGTCCCTTGGTATGAAGGTTGAAAGCAGGCAGTTCAGCCCTGTATACTTTTTCGGGGTCATGAGGATCCTGCTGGTGGAAGACGAGAGGAAGCTTTCGAGGATCATCAAACAAGGATTGGAGGAAGAGGGCTATGGGGTGGAGGAGGCCTCCGATGGCGAGGAGGCCCTTTTCCTCCTCAAGGATCGCACCTATGACCTGGTGATTCTCGATTTGATGCTTCCGAAGGTGGATGGCCTGGAGGTTTTGAAGGAGTTCCGCCGCGAGAAGGGGGGCAGTACCCCCGTTTTGGTCCTCACCGCCAGGGATACTGTGGAAGATGTGGTGAGGGGTCTTGATGCTGGTGCGGACGATTACCTGACCAAGCCCTTCGCCTTTGAAGAACTGCTGGCCCGGATAAGGGCCCTCTTGAGGAGAAGGAAGGAGGAGCTGGAGCTGAGGGTGGAGGACTTGGTGCTGGATCTTAGGACCCGCAAGGCTTGGAGGGGGGAGAAGGAGGTGGAACTCACGGCGAAGGAATTCGCGGTCCTTGAGTACCTCATGAGGAGGAGTGGGGAGATCGTCACCCGTGAGGAGATAGGTTCTTATGTCTGGGGCAAGGATTACGATCCCAGCACGAACATCGTGGACGTCTACATCAACCACCTCAGGAAGAAGATCGACCAAGGGTTTCCCCGAAAGCTTATCCACACCATAAGGGGAATGGGCTACAGCCTGAGGCCCTCGTGATGTTCAGGACCCTCAGGGCGAAACTGACCCTTTGGTATATGGTTTTGCTCGGGGTAACCCTCTGCTTTTTCAGCGCCTTTCTTTACCTGACCATGGAAAAGGGGCTCAAGGAGAACCTCGACAACAAGCTGAGGACTGCGGCCCGGGTGCTGGCCGCTTCGGTGTCAAGGCCCCTGGGGCCGGGACCCTCCCTTGCCGATGTGGAGCGGATCATGAGGGAACACTTCGGCCTGAGGCCGATGGGGAGGTTCGTGCAGATCTTGGACGAGACCGGAAGAAGGGCCACCAATATAAGGGATGTGGACATCCCGGTGAGCTTGAGGACCCTGGAGCTCGCCTCAAAGGGCCAGGAGGTCTTCGAGACCGTGAGGCTGAGGGACGGGGGATCGCTGCGCCTGGTAACCGTTCCCATCATGATCCAGGGAAGGATGCTGGGGATAGTGCAGGTGGGGAGTCCCCTGGACGAGATCCAGGAGGCCCTCGATCAGCTGCTTTTAGTGCTGGCCATTTCGGTCCCCCTGGTCCTGGTGGTTGCAAGCCTCGGTGGGCTATTTTTGGCCAATCAGGCCTTGAAGCCCGTTGATCGCATCACCCGCACCGCCCAGCGCATCGGTTCAGGGGACCTTTCCCAGAGGATCCCCCTTGAAGGGCTTCCGAGGGATGAGATCGGGCGGCTTGCCGAGACCTTCAACGAGATGATCGCCAAATTGGAACGCTCCTTTGAACAGATGAAGCGCTTCACCGCCGATGCCTCCCATGAACTTAAGACCCCTCTTTCGGTGCTCAGGGGAGAGGTGGAGGTGGGCTTAAAGAGGACGAGGAGCCCCGAGGAGTATCGCAGGATCCTCAAAAGCTGCCTGGAGGAGATCACCAGGATGTCCCGCATTGTGGAAGATCTGTTGATGCTGGCCAGGGCCGATTCGGGCAGTCTCATGCTGCGGAGGGAAAGGGTCAATCTGAGGGATGTAGCCGAGGAGGTCTGGAGGGGCTTTTACCGGGAGGCCCTGGGCAAGGGACTTCGATTTCACTTCGGCGGCAGGGCCGCGGAAGTGCTGGGGGACAGGGAGAGGTTGAGGCAGATGATCGCAAATCTGGTGGACAACGCCATCAAATACACACCTTCGGGAGGCCAGGTGGAACTCACCACCGGGAGTTCCGATGGTGTGGCAATGATCACGGTGAGGGACACGGGCGAGGGGATACCCCCTGAGGAACAGGAGAAGGTCTTTGAGCGCTTTTACCGGGTGGACAAGGCCCGATCGAGGGAAAAGGGAGGGACGGGGCTGGGTCTCTCCATATGCAAGTGGGTGGCAGAAGCCCACGGGGGGACCATAAGCCTTGAGAGCAACCCAGGGGAGGGATCCACCTTCACGGTAAGGCTGCCCCTTTTGAGATGACCCTTGATTCAGCTTCAGAGCGGTATTAAAATCGGTTGTGGGGTTGTAAGTTTTTCACGCTTCCCTTAATATATAAGGGGTTGGTGTAGCTCAATGGGTAGAGCGGCTGATTTGTAATCAGCAGGTTGCGGGTTCGAGTCCCGCCACCAGCTCCAGGAGGAGGGGTACCCAAGTGGCCAAAGGGGGCGGACTGTAAATCCGCTGGCTTAGCCTTCGGAGGTTCGAATCCTCCCCCCTCCACCATGGAACATGGGAAGCGGGAATAGCTCAGCCTGGTAGAGCATCAGCCTTCCAAGCTGAGGGTCGCGGGTTCGAATCCCGTTTCCCGCTCCAAAGGGGGTTTTGAAGGGCCCACGTAGCTCAGTGGTAGAGCGCTTCCTTGGTAAGGAAGAGGTCATCGGTTCAATCCCGATCGTGGGCTCCATTATAGCTTTAAAATTGTAGGAGGTTTTGTTATGGCCAAGCCGAAGTTTGAGCGGAAGAAGCCTCATGTGAAC
>CAYVAU010000013.1:0-25849 GCA_964448445.1 uncultured Thermodesulfobacteriota bacterium
CTCCTGACCCCCCCGGCCATCCCCCTGAAGCTCCCACAGCCTGCAATAGCCTTCAATACGGGGGCAAATTACGGAGAGGCAAAGTGCTGGCCCAAGGAAAAGTTCGCCGAACTCGGAAAACTTCTGGCAAAGGACGGCTTTGAGATTCTCCTCTTGGGCACCCAAAAGGAAATGAGAAGAAATAGGGAAATCGCTATGAGAATATCCCATAAGGTAACAAACTTAACGGGCAAAACTTCCCTCTCGGAACTCGCCACATTACTTACGAAAATTTCCTGCCTTGTTACAAATGATACGGGAACTATGCACCTTGCTTCAGCATTGGGAACACCAGTTGTAGCTATCTTCGGATCAACTGATCCAAATATTACCGGACCATGGGGAGAAAAAGCAAAAGTAATAAGACATAAGTTTTCCTGTAGCCCGTGTTTCAAGAGAAAATGTCCCGAAGGTCACTTTGGATGCCTCGAGAGTATATCCGTTGAGGAAGTATATTGCGCAGTAAAGGAATTAATCAATGGGAGATAGAAAAATTTCTGTGTACATACTCACTTATAACAACGAAGACACAATTGAGAAATGTATTAGAAGTGTTTTGTGGGCTGATGAAATAGTAATTCTCGACCATTTCAGCAGCGATCGAACTGTTGAAATATGTCGCTGCTATACTAATCGTATCTTTCAAAAAGAATGGACAAATTATAGGGACGAATACAATTACGCAATAGACCTGACGACAAACAAATGGGTCATGTTTCTCGATTCTGATGAAGAAGTGACTCCGGAACTTGCCGATGAGATAAGGGAAGAGCTCAGCCAGGGAGGAAGATGGGCGGGGTATCTTGTTCCGAGGATGACGTATTATCTTGGTCGCTGGATTAGGCACGGCGGATGGTATCCGGATTACAAGCTTCGCATTTTCGATAAGACGCGCGGCAGATGGGAGGGAAAGGCCTTCGATCCGAGGGTTCGGGTGGAGGGTGCGGTCAAAAAGCTCCGCAATCCTTGCCTTCACTACAGCTTTCGCAATCTGGACCATCACTTATCGAAGATGGCCAAATATACGGAACTTTTTGCCGAAGAGGCCATCAAGAGGGGAAGGAAATTCAGGATCTGGGACCTGCTGTTGCGTCCGCCCTCGCGGTTCCTCAGGAATTACCTCCTGAAGGGAGGATTCCTGGACGGGATCCCGGGGCTTGTTGCTGCTTCTATGGCATCCTATTATGTCTTTCTGAAGTATGCCAAAATGTGGGAGAAAACCAACGTTGATACAGTGGCAGACAAGTGAACCGGTCCCGAAGACTTTACTGGATCAGATCAGCGAAAGATGCCTCACCGATAACCCAAAATTCGAATGCCAGGGTCTATTTGTAAAAACCTTCCGCCTCCGTCCAGCGGAACGATTGAAAGCGCTCTTTAAACCAACTAAAGCAAAACGCGAATGGAATGCCCTTCAAATGCTCCACAAAAAGGGGATGAACGTACCTCGCCCTGTGGCTTACGGTAAATGCGACCGGATGGAAATTCTGGTGCTCGAACTGATTGACGGCAAACCCCTCTCCCTCATCAATCCGGAAGAACTGCAAGCATTGATCCCGAAGATTGCTCACAATATCAAACTCATCCACGAAGCAGGCTTTTTCCATAAAGACCTCCATTCGGAAAACATCTTGATAAGCGATGATAAAGTCATCCTTATAGACTTTCACCGCAATCGCTTTTATCCAAAGGGAACGCCCCTCAAGGAGAGGCTCTGGGATATTGCATGTTTACTTTACGACATTAAAAAAGAGAACTTAAGAGAACTTTTTCTCCAACGCTATGGAATTTCCCATCTGAGGGATGCAGTCTATAAAACGATCGAGAAGGTAGAATCGAGGCAAATTAAGCACATCAAGGAATCTTGCTTTAGAAATTCTTCCGTATTCAAAAAAATAAACCTAAAAGGACTCAAAGGATGGTGCAGAAAAGAAGTGAGCATCGACGAATTGGAATCCATTATTGATAAACACAAGAGGGCCCTTTTGAAAGGGAATGGCGAGGTGAAGAAAACAACAAGGCGCACAGCTGTAACCCTAATCCATCTCCAAGAGAAGCGCTACTGTATCAAGGAATATCGGTTCCCCTCCGTATCTTTGCGCCTCAAGGAACTGTTCCGCCTGCCCAAACCACGGCGCGCTTGGTTGAATGGCAATATACTGTACATTAAGGGAATGGGAATGAAGCCGCTGGCCCTCCTGGAACGGCGGGGTGCCTTCACCATCCATGAAGCTTACCTCATCTTCGAGTCCCCTCCCCAATTCGTCGAACTGCCAATGGCATTTCGGGAGGCGCAGAAAAAGAACGATATGCTGAAAGCAGTGGTCAAGTTTCTGAACAAGCTAGGAAAAACAAAGGCCTTTCATAAAGACCTGAAAGCCCATCATATCATGGTGGCAAAGGAACCAGTGGGCTGGAAATGTGTGCTCATTGAACCCGAAGATATTATCTTCGGAAAGAAAATTAAACTTGAGATCCACTTAAGATACCTGAAACAACTCCAATCCACTTGCCCATCCTGGATTCCATACTTAGCCAAACTCAAATTTCTATCACTTTATCTAAAGGAAAACGATTTACCGAAAGACAAGGTGTTACCTTCCATATCATGAAAGTGCTCTTTTTGATCCAGCACCCAAACATGCCAAGCAGCAGAGCCAGGGTTCTCGACCTCTTGCCTTATTTACCAAAAGAAGGCATTGAGTTTAAGGTTAAAACATACCCAAAGTCCCTCATAAGAAGGCTACAATTGTTGCAGTCAGCAAAATACTTTGACATAGTATACCTCCAGAAGAAAATGCCATCTCCTTTTGATGCTATCCTTCTCAGGAAAGTAGCCAACAGATTAGTTTTTGATTTTGATGATGCTATCATGTATAAACATGACATCTATGGTGGACATATGAGCAGGACGAGACATTATAAATTCCGAAACATTGTAAAAAAAGCAGATTTAGTGGTAGCCGGAAACATGGTCCTTGCTAAATACGCCCTAGAGCATAATAAAAACGTGGTTGTGATACCGACAGGAGTCCCTGTAAATGTGCCTCTGCGCAATCACGACGAACGAAAAGAGGGGGTGAAAATCGGATGGATCGGAGGAAACATCAACCTCATCTACCTCAAAATGCTTGCGCCAGTCCTCCAAAAGCTCGCTGAGCATGTGCCCTTTAAATTGGTCGTAATTTCCGGTATCAAACCCGAAATGCCCGGGATAGATATGGAATTCATACCCTGGAGTTTGCAGGGTCAATATGTGAACCTCTCCCAGCTTGATATAGGTATAATGCCCCTTCCGAAAACCGCGCATGCCGAAGGAAAATGTGGGTATAAAGCATTGCAATATATGACTGTGGGAATACCTCCCGTTTGCTCCAGAGTGGGAGATGTTGAAAAAATAATTGAGCACAAAAAGGAAGGAATACTGGTCGAGAGCTTAGAAGGTTTTCTGGATTCATTGTTGACCTTGATACGGAATCCTTCACTCCGCAAAGAATTGGGCCAAAGGGCCCGTCAGAAAGTGATAGGCCATTATTCCCTTGAAGTCATAGCCAAACGTCTCATCCGTTCTTTAAAGGAAAATCTGTAAAAGATGGCACAGAGATTTGCTATTCTCAAAGCCAAATTTGACCCCCTTGGGGGAACGGAAAAGATTGCTATACTGGTAGCTAAAGCTCTGGTAGAACGTGGAATTCATGTTGATATATATACTTCAGATCCTAAATCTTGGCCTAAAATCCTGGGAGTAAATCTGCTGAGGATTCCCTCAATTAAACTTACGCGTTGGCTACACATTTTATCATACAATAAAAACCTCAATAAGTTTTTAAATCGTAATCGATATCTTTCAATACTGAGTTTAGAGCATACTTCATTTCATACTCATAAACGGGCAGGAGGTGGGTGTCATATTGCGTGGTTAAAGCGGAGAGAATTATTTGTTTCCTCATGGAAACGCAGAATTATGTGGCGTGATCCTTACCACAAATTGGTTCTTGATATCGAGAAAAAGGGGTTTACCTCTCCGTGGGTCAAAAAGATCATCGCCAATTCGGAGCTGGTAAAGAGGGAAGTCATAGAGTTTTACGGTGTGCCCCAGGAAAAGATCGCTGTGGTTTACAATGGTGTGGAATGGGAGGCCCTGCAAGGGCCCTTTTTGGAGGCCTTGATGGGGAAGGAGGAATTGAGGCGGAAGATGGATCTTGATCCCTCCCGCTTTTACTTCCTCTTTGTGGGTAATGGTTTTGAACGCAAGGGGCTTGGCCCTGCCCTCAGGGCCCTGAGGTTTTTGCCCAAGGATGTCTCACTTCTGGTCGTGGGATATGACAAGAGAGAAGGCGATTACCGGAGGTTGGCCTCTAAGCTGGGCCTTCGGGAAAGGGTGATTTTCTATGGGCCTCAAAGGGATGTCCACAGGTTCCATCAGGTTGCAGATGCTTTTGTGCTCCCCACCCTTTATGATCCCTTCTCCAATGCGACCCTTGAAGCCCTAGCCATGGGTCTTTTTGTGCTAACAACTTCGGATAATGGATGTTCAGAAGTGCTTAGACCCGAAAGTGGAATTGTGATAGATTCTTTAAATGAAGAGGCTGTTGCAGAGGGAATGAAGAAAGCCATTTCAACTTACAAGGATCCGAGAAGGATAAGGGAAAGTGTTAAACATCTCAATTTGAAGAACCAAATTTCAAAACTCATAGAGGAATGCCTCACATGAGCGCTTTAAATATACTCAAGAAGAAATTCGAAGAGCTTGTAAAGAAACACAATTTTGAACCTGTTAGTGTAAACGTGCGTGCCTTTCCCCTTGGAGTAAAAGATGCCATAGGCTGTCCTCAGGAGAAGGATTATCCTTTGGTTCGGGGGAAGGAGCACCTGATGGAAGCAGATTTCAAGGGGGCCAAGGGGCAGGCTTACACCGACCTCTGTGGGTCCTTTGAGGGCACTTTGGCTCAGGTATTGGAGCTGCCCCTGGAGAACAACTATGAGCGGGCCGTGCTGATCTCGACCCTGAATGCGGTATTGAGGTATCTCGGGCTCATTGGAAACACGGTACACTGTAAAGATGAGGGGCCAAGGAGGTGTTCTTTAGAGCTTGTGGAATTTATCTCCCGCAGATGGGGCATGCCAAAAGTGGCCCTTATAGGGCTTCAGCCTCGGATGGCAGAAGCCCTCTCCGAAAGGTTTCCCTTGAGGATAGCCGATATGGATCCGGAGAACCTGGGCCGCTCCTTCGGGAGGGCTAGGGTGGAATCTCCTGAGGGAGAGGAGGAAATCCTTAAGTGGTGTGATGTCGCAGTTGTGACGGGGACGGTATTGACCAACGAAACCCTGGACCCCATCCTCAAGTTCAGTAAAAAGGTGATCTTTTATGGGGTCACTGTGGCGGGGGCAGCTCACCTTATGCAGTGGCCCAGGTTTTGTCCCTTCTCGACCTGATCCTTTCTCCAATTGTGTTATGATACCCGCACCATGGGGTTTAGATTCCTGGATCACACCGCTGATGTGCGTTTTGAGGTTTGGGCAAAAGATCTTGGGGAACTTTTTGTAGAAGCTGCCCGAGCCCTCTTTTCGGTCATCGTTGATCTTAGGACCGTTCGGCCGGAGCGGGAGAGACGCATAGAGGTTCGAGAGGAAAGAAAGGATCTGCTCCTTGTGAGCTGGCTCAATGAACTCCTCTTCCTCCATGACACCGAAGGCCTTCTGTTTTCGGAATTCGAAGCCGTGGAGGTTAGTGCCTCAAGGTTTGTGGGCAAGGCCCGAGGTGAGGTTTTGGATCCCGAGCGGCATGAAATCCTTTTACCTGTCAAGGCTGTCACTTATCACGGCCTGAAGGTGGAGGAGACCGCCAAAGGTCTTCGAGCCGAGATCATTTTAGATGTGTGACATCTTTGAGGCCAAGGGGCTGCGTTTTTAGAACCCGGCCTTCCTTGTCCTTTCCTCCTCCCTCCTTTCTGCAAATCTGCCCCCCGAAGTAAAAGTCCGCTATGGCTGAAACAAGGCCAGCTAACATGCTGAGGATGGAGGCAGCAAATGCAGGGGGGACAAAAGGCCGGTGTAAAAAGGCGGCACACTGCTTAATTTTGAAGCAGGGACTCGGGTATTGTGGGGTTCCGCCGCCTTATATTAGATGTATTAGGAGGTGATGGAAATGGCAGAGGTCCCTTTGAAGAAAATAGACAATTACAGGTGGCTTATACCCAGGGAAGGTCGCATGAGAACAGAGGGCCTCATTTATGCCAGCGAACGGATGCTGAATGACATCAGGGGAGACCAGAGCATTCTGCAGGTGAAAAATGTCGCAACAATGCCTGGAATCGTGGGAAGATCCCTTGCTATGCCTGACATCCATTGGGGTTATGGGTTTCCCATAGGAGGTGTTGCCGCCTTTGACGAGGAGGAAGGGGTGATCTCGCCCGGGGGTGTGGGTTATGACATAAACTGCGGGGTGAGGCTCCTCAGGTCGAACCTCAGCAGGAGGGAAATCGAGGGGAGGATCGAGCAGCTCGTTGATGCCCTCTTCAGGAATGTCCCTTCGGGTGTCGGTTCCCACAGGAGGGATCTGAAGCTCGACAAGGCCCAGGAGCGAAAGGTATTAATTAAGGGGGCCCAGTGGGCTGTGGAACAGGGGTTCGGCAAGTGGGAGGACCTTGCCCGCATAGAGGAAGGGGGGTGTATCAAGGGGGCAGATCCCGATCTCGTTTCCCAGAAGGCCCTTGAGCGCGGGAGGGCTCAGCTCGGCACCCTGGGTTCCGGGAACCATTTTGTCGAGATCGGTTTTGTCGAGGAAGTATATGACGAAAAGACCGCGGAGGCCTTCGGCCTCTTTCGGGATCAAGTAGTCATTATCATCCACACGGGCTCACGGGGGCTGGGGCATCAGGTCTGCGATGATTTCATAAAGATAATGAACAAGGCTGTAGCCAAATATGGGATAGAGCTGCCTGACAGACAGCTTTGCTGTGCCCCCATAAAATCCCCGGAAGGACGCGATTATTTTGCAGCTATGGCCTGTGCGGCCAATTATGCCTTTGCAAACCGCCAAATGATCACCCATTGGGTGAGGGAGAGCTTTGAGGAAGTTCTGAAGGCGAGTCAGAGGAGTCTTGGCCTTGAGCTCGTCTATGACGTTTGCCACAACATAGCGAAGTTCGAGCTCCACAAGGTGGACGGCAAGACGAAGCGGCTCTGCGTCCACAGGAAGGGGGCCACGAGGGCCTTTCCCGCAGGCCATCCTGATCTCCCCGACGATTACAGAGAGATCGGTCAGCCCGTGCTCATACCAGGGGATATGGGAAGGTATTCCTATGTGCTAGTGGGAACCGAGAAGGCCATGGAGGAGACCTTCGGGAGCACCTGTCATGGTGCAGGAAGGGTTTTAAGCCGCCATCAGGCGAAGAAGGCCGCCGGTGGCCGCTCCATAGGCGATGAACTTAGAAGGCGGGGAATTTACATAAGGGCTGCAAGTCGCGCCACCATGGTCGAAGAGGTCCCCGAGGCCTACAAGGATGTGGCAGATGTAGTGGATGTGGTCCACCATGCGGGATTGAGCAGAAAGGTCGCAAAGTTCAAGCCCATGGGGGTAATCAAAGGATGAAACCTTATCTCAAAACGATCTCGCCGGAGGAAGCCCTCAGGATCTTCTTTGAAGCCTTCAAACCATGGACCTTCGCCAGGGAAGAGGTTCTTGAGACGACCCAGGCCCTCGGTCGGGTTACGGCCCAAGCGGTATTCGCCCAGAGATCGGTTCCCCATTACAACGGGGCTGCTATGGATGGCGTGGCCCTTCAGGCCCAAAGGACCTATGGGGCATCGGAGGCAAGTCCCGTGAGGTTGAAGCTCGGTCAGGATGCCTTCTGGGTGGACACAGGAGATCCCCTTCCCGAGGGGACCGATGCCGTTGTTCCCACAGAAGAGGTCCACCAAGAGGGGGAGTGGATCGAGTTGATAAGGGCGGCCCATCCGTGGCAACACGTAAGGATTGCGGGGGAGGATATGGTAAAGGGGGAGATGCTCCTCCCCACCAATCACCGCTTAAGGCCCGAGGATCTGGCCCTGCTTGTTGCTGCAGGGATAAAGACCATCAGGGTCAAAGCCAGACCGCGGGTGATCTTCATCCCCACAGGGAACGAACTCAGGGATCCCTTCGGCGAGCTGCTTCCCGGTGAGATCCCCGAATTCAACTCGGTCCTGATCGGTTCGTCAGTGGAGGCATTGGGGGGCGACTTCAAAAAAATCGGCCCCTTAGAGGATAATCCATCCCGGCTCAAAGGGGCCCTTGAGGAAGCCTGTAGCGAAGCGGACTTAATCCTCATCAATGCCGGATCATCGGCTGGAAGGGAGGATTATGCCCCTAAGGTCCTCCAGGAAGGGGGGAAACTTCTCTTTCACGGCCTCTCGGTGATGCCGGGAAGGCCCACCTTCGGGGGAGCATACCGGGGGAAACCTGTCTTGGGCCTTCCGGGATACCCCCTTTCGGCCCTGTTGGCCTTTAGACTCTTGGCAGAACCCTTCCTGTTGGCCATGATGGGCCAACTTCCTTCGCCCCCTCCATCGGCAAAGGCGATCTTGGCAGAGGATGTTCCTTCGCGTTTGGGAGTGTGGGAATTCGTAAGGGTTAGACTTTTCAGCGATGGGCACCATTTGGTGGCCCATCCCCTGCCCAGGGGGGCAGCGGTGTTGAGTTCGCTGGTACGGGCAGAGGGTATCCTGAAGATCCCGCCTCAGGCGGAGGGATTTCCCGAAGGCAAGCAGGTCGAGGTGGAATTGCTTGTTAGGCCCGAGGCAGTGCAGCGTACGCTTCTCATTGTCGGCAGCCACGATATTGCCCTGGACCTGATCGCTGAAAGGCTCAGAAGGATCTATCCACCCTTGTTTTTGGCAACCAAAACGACGGGGAGCTTAGGGGGATTAAGGGCCCTAGGAAGGGGATTCTGTCAAATGGCCACATGCCACCTCCTCGATCCAGAGAGCGGAACCTACAATATCCCTTATGTGACCAAATACTTAGGGGAAAGGGATGTGGTATTGATAAGGCTCTTTTGGAGACAGCAGGGGATCATGGTCCGGAAGGGCAATCCCAAGGGGATAAAGGGAGTGGAAGACCTCTTGAGGCCGGAAGTGACCTTTGTTAACCGCCAGAGGGGGGCGGGAACGAGGGTGTTGCTTGACCACCTTCTGAAGCAGAAGGGTTTGGATCCCCGTGGAATCATCGGATATAATGACGAACTCACCACTCATATGGCAGTTGCAATGGCCATAAAAGGGGGACGGGCGGATGCGGGGATGGGAATCCTTGCAGCAGCAAGGGCCCTGGATCTGGATTTCGTGCCCGTGGCCGAAGAGCCATACGATTTGGTTGTCGACAGAAAGGCCCTTGAGGACCCGAGGGTGAAGGTCTTTCTTGACCTGCTGAGGGACCCGGATCTCAAGGAAGAGATAGAGTCCCTTGGCGGATACAATACCGCTGAAATGGGTAAGGTAATATGGCCATAAGGGCTGCGGTGATCACCATAAGCGATAAGGGATGGCGAGGGGAAAGGGAGGACATATCCGGGGCGGTGATTGCGGAGTTTTTGGGGGAAAGGCTGGGGGCCGAGATCGCGATGCGCGAGGTCGTTCCCGATGAGGTCCAGAGGATAAAGGATGTGCTGCTCAGGGCATGCAATCTGGGCATGGATCTGATCGTGACCACGGGGGGCACAGGAGTCTCGCCGAGGGATGTCACCCCCGAGGCCACAAGGGAGGTGATAGAAAGGGAACTGCCGGGTTTTTCGGAGGCCATGAGGCTTGAGGGTTTCAAAAAGACCCCCCATGCCATCATATCAAGGGGAGTTTGTGGCCTCAGGGGGAAAACCCTAATAATCAATCTTCCGGGTAGTCCCAAAGCTGTGAGGGAAGGACTGGAGGTGATCCTCCCCGCCATACCCCATACCCTTGAGAAGGCAAGGGGCGAAGGGGGGGAATGCGCCCAGGAGTTGTAGATGCCGATATATGAGTATCTCTGCAAGGACTGCGGGAGGGTGTCCGCTCATTTGGTGTTGAAGCCCAAGGGCTTCAGTCCGATCTGTAAGCATTGCGGCGGCCGGAACTTGAAAAGGATTATCTCACGGGTGGCCTTTATCCGGTCGGAGGAGTCCCGGCTTGAGAGGCTCACCGATCCCAGCCGGTGGGGTGACATTGAGGGGGACCCCCGCGCCTTGGGGAGGTGGATGAAGGAGGTGGGTGCGGAGCTTGGAGAAGATATAGGATCTGACGAGATCGATCAGGTGGTCGAGGAGGCCTTAAAAGAAGAAAGCTCAAAGGAGGAGGCCACGGAATGAGAAGGATAGGGATTGTCGGAACGGGTTCTTATCTGCCCGAAAAGGTCCTGACGAATTACGATTTGGAGAAAATCGTGGATACCTCGGATGAATGGATCTACACCAGGACTGGAATAAGGGAGAGGAGGGTCGCTGCTCCCCACCAGGCTGCAAGTGACCTTGCCAAGATCGCCTCTGAGAAGGCCCTTGAAGCTGCGGGGATGAAGCCCGAAGAGATAGAGCTCATAATCATGGCCACCATTACCCCCGATACCCACTGCCCAGCCGGGGCCAACTGGCTGGAAGCCAAGCTCGGTGCCGTCAATGCGGTCAGCATGGATATAACGGCCGCATGCACCGGCTTCATCTTCGCCCTCTCTGTGGCCGAACAATATCTGAAAAACGGCACCTTTAAGAATGCCCTGGTGGTAGCCTCAGAGGTCATGACCAGAACGGTCGATTGGACAGACAGGACTTCCTGTATCCTCTGGGGGGATGGAGCTGGAGCAGTAGTTTTGAAGGAGGTGGATGAGGACAGCGGGATCCTCTCCATTCACATCCACACCGATGGGGCAAATGGCGATTCACTTCTTCTTCCTGGAGGGGGATCGAAGACCACACCCATTTCCCACGAGAGCGTGGACAGGAAGCTCCATTTCCTCAGGATGATCGAGGCCAATCATTCCTTCAAGGTAGCGGTCAAGAGGTTCTCGGAGGCCTGTGAAGAAGCTGTTGCCCACAACGGGATAACCCTCGATGACGTGAAGGTGATCATCCCCCACCAGGCCAACCTGAGGATCATTCAGGGAATGGCCAAAAGGCTCGGGGTCCCCATGGAGAAGGTCTTTGTAAACATTGAGCGCTATGGAAACATGTCATCGGCCACAGTTCCTGTGGCCCTCGATGAGGCTGTGAGGAAGGGGATCGTCCGCAAGGGGGATCTTGTGTTGCTTACAGCCTTCGGCGGGGGGCTCACATGGGGAAGCGCCTTGATTCGATGGTAGGCCTTCTTCCTTTTCTGAGGACCTTCAAGATGGACTCATGGATGAGGCCATTGGAGGCCACTATCTCCATGCCATAAGGATCGAAGTTCCTACCGTCGAAGTCCGTCACCTTCCCCCCGGCCTCTTTGACAATCAAAGCACCGGCAGCAACATCCCAGGGCCAGAACTTGAGCTCCCAAAAACCATCGAAACGGCCTGAAGCCACATAGCAAAGGTTAAGGGCGGCACTGCCATCCCGCCTGACCGCCTGCGCCTCCATGATCATGTTGGTGAAGTGATCGAGGTTGTTGACGGGATCCTCCTTCAGATCGTAAGGAAATCCGGTGACAAGGAGCCCTTTCGAAAGTTCCCTGGTTTGGGAAACCCTAATCTTTTCGCCATTTAAGAAAGCCCCTCCTCCCTTCTGGCCCACAAAGAGCTCTTCTCTGGTCGGATCGTAAACCACCCCAAGGACGATCTCTCCCATATATTCCAAAGCTATGGAAACACAAAAGACGGGATACCCATGGACGTAATTGGTGGTACCATCAAGGGGATCCACTATCCAACGATAGGGAGAGCCCTTGAACAACTGGGGCGTCTCCTCGGTGAGGATATCGTGATCGGGAAACCTCCTCCCTATAAGTCCCAAGATAAGCTCCTCGCACTGTCTGTCCACTTCCGTCACCAGGTTTATTTCGCCTTTGTAGTCGATCTTGTGCTTCTTCCTCAGGCCCTGAAGCTGAAGTTCCCCCGCTTTACGTGCAGCCTCAATCGCTGTGTTCACAAATTCCCGCATGGGACTTTCAGGATAATGAAAAGGGAAAGCACGGGTCAAGCATCCGTTAAAGGACGGGGTCGGTATTTCCGCGGGGCAGTGACCCACAGCAAAGCGATGGATAGCAGGATCGAGACCATGGCCATGAGGAATGCCGGGAGGTAACTTCCCGTGATATCGAAAACATAGCCGGCTGCCCATACCCCAATGGCCGAAAGGATATACATCGAAGATTCGAAGAAGCCGTAAATTGCGCCAAAGTGGCTGCCTTTGAAAAGATCCGCTGCAACGGCCATGAAGGAAGGGGCCGTAGCACCCCACCCCATGCCAAAGAAGATGACAAAGAGGTAGAGGAACAACCCCCTGTCGGGACTCACCCCCAAGAGACAGAGGGCGCTCAGGGCAACACACACCGCACCGAAACTGTAGGAAGTCTCGCGCCCAATTCGGTCCGACAACCATCCCCAAAAGATCCTGAACACCGAGGAAACGATCCCCACAAAGGCAAAGGCCAGGGCAGCCGATCCCCGTTCCACTCCTTTGTCCACCAAAAAGCGCACGTTATGGACCAGGATGATCTGGATGGATAGAAGGGCCAGGGACGCAAAGGCCACAAACAGCCAAAATCTCCTGGTCTTCAAGGCCATCAAGAAGCCCTCTCCCCCCTCTCCTTCGTTCTCCCCTTTGCAGGGCACCCCATCTGGCCCCAAGCCCAGCTCCTGGGGTTTATGGCGAAGCAAAAGGCCGTTGGAAGGCAGAAGCACCAGGAGGGTTATCGCCGCCAGAATTGTGAAGGCCCAACGCCATCCCCAAGCACGAATGAACCTTTCGGCCAGCAAAACCAGCAAGAAGGTTCCCACCCCCATCCCCGAAGAGGCGATCCCGGAGGCAAGCCCCCTTTTCCTCTCAAACCAATGGGCCAGTATCGAGGAATATGTCACGATGCTGAAGAAAGAAACCCCCGTGCCCACGAGCACCCCATAGAAGAGATAAAAACTCCAGAGATCATCGGTAAAGGAGCAAAGCGATAGCCCCATTGCGCAGAGGAGTATCCCGGGAATGACCACCTTCCTCGGGCCAAAACGATCGATCAGCCCTCCTATGAAGGGAACCGAAACCATATACATCACAAAACCTATGGATTGAGCTATCGCCGCCTCTCCTCTCCCCCATGAGAATTCCTCCACCAGATAACTGTAAAACACGGAAAAACTCGCCCTGATCCCCATCCAGAAGGCCATGGACAGGAAGGCAACAGCGACAATAACCCACCCATAAAACGGACGCACCTTCATGGAGGCCACGAGAATCCCCAAGATAATCAAAAGCAGAAAGCCGGTCAAGCCACATTGACTCTGGGCAAGTGGGGCTGATATTTTTGAGGAAAATGGATCTGGAAAGGTTTCTCAGACCGACGCAAGTTATCGACAGCGACAATCCAGAGATCATGCACTTTGCCCAAAAAGTGGCACAGGGCGCAAAAGATCCCCGGGAGAAGGCCGTAAGGATCTTTTACGCCGTAAGGGATGGAATCTGGTATGATCCCTATACCCCGTTTCACAGGCCCGAAGACTACCGCGCAAGCGAGGTTCTTAAACGCAAGAGGGCCTTCTGCATCCCCAAGGCCGTGCTTTTATGCGCCATGGGCAGGGCCCTTGGGATACCCTCGAGGTTATGCTTCTTTGACGTGAGGAACCACCTGGCCACAAAACAGTTGATAGAGTTCCTGGGGACGGATATCTTCGTCTTTCACGGGGTTACCGAGTTCTTCTTGGACGGCAAGTGGATCAAGGCAACACCGGCCTTCAACAAGGAGCTGTGTGAACTGCACAGGGTTCCTCCCGTTGAGTTCGATGGGAAAAAAGACGCGATCTTTCAGGCCTTCAACCTCGAGCGGCGTCAGTTCATAGAATACATCAGATATAGGGGGGCCTTCGACGATCTGCCCTTGGATGAGATAGTTAAGGCCTTCGAAGAACAATACGGAAGGGGGCGAGTTCGAGCCTGGATTCGGTATTTCGAAGAAACCGGCAAGACTTCCCTCAGGGACTTCGCCAAAGGAGAGGTGTGGAAGGGCTCATGAGAGCGGCACCACGGCCTTTACGTCTTTCAGCACTTTTACCTTAATGCCGTAAACTTCCTCGATATTGTCCTCGGTAAGGACCGCGCTTGGTTCGCCAAAGGCGTGTATCCTCCCCCTGTGGAGCATGATGACCTTGTCCGAGTACCTCAGGGCCTGAGTGAGATCGTGAAGGACCATGAGGACCAGGATGCCCTTCTCCCTGGCCAGCGAAAAGGAAAGCTTCAGGATCTCCTGTTGGAAATAGGGGTCGAGGTTGGCCGTTGGCTCATCCATCAGGAGGACCTTGGGATCGGTGACAAGGGCTTTGGCTATCATGACCCTCTGGAACTCGCCCCCGCTGAGGCTGGCGATGGATCTGTTGGCGAGGTAACCTATCTTCAGCTCATCCAATACAGCTTGAACCTTCCGATAATCCGACCTTGTGGGGAGTCCTCGCACATAAGGTCTCCTTCCCGCCAACACGAACTCAAACACGCTCAACCCCGAAACCCCTAAAAGCCTCTGGGGTACATAGCCCATGAGCTTGGCCCTATCCCCTTCCTTCAGATGTTGTAACTTGAGGCCGTCGATGTACACCGTCCCAGCCTTTGGCTTCAAGAGCCCATCGATGACCTTAAGCAGAGTTGTCTTTCCCGCCCCATTGGGTCCGACGATGGAGACGACCTCTCCTTCTTGCAGGTCGAACTCCACCCCCTCAAGGGCAAAGAATCCATTGTAGCGCACCTCAACACCTAACACCCTGAGCATGACTCCCTCCCAAAAGGAGGTATATGAGGACAGGAGCACCTATCAGGCTGGTCATTATTCCCACCGGGATGGTCGTTGGGCTCAGGAGGGTCCGGCCGAGGAGATCCGCCACCGAAAGGGTTAGGGCACCTATGAGACTCGAAAGGGGTATAACCTTCCGGTTACTCCAACCACCGATAAGCCTCGCCATCTGCCCGGCCACAAGCCCCACAAAGCCTATGATTCCCACAAAGGAGACCGTCAAGGCCGTCCCGAGGGCACAGGAAACCAATACCGCCATCCGCGCCCTGCTCACCTTTACACCACTTGATTCGGCTACCTCGTCGCTAACCGAAAGCAGATCGAGGTCCAGGGAATGAAACAGCAGCAAAACGAGCAACCCTCCGACAGCAAGGCAGATCCAGAGGAGTTCCCCCCAGGAGGCCCTGCTCGTATCCCCAAAGGTCCAGAAGACCACAGCAGCGACCACGATTTCGTTCAGGAAGATATACTGGAGCAAGGAAAGCAGGGCCTGGGTCAAAAAGGCCATCGCGATGGATATGAGGATCACCGCATATACACTCACCCCTACCCTGTAGGCCAGAACGAGAATGAGGAAGGTCTGAAGGACCGCCCCCAGGAAGGCCAAAGAAGCAACCATATAGGGACCCCTGACCTCTATGGAAAACCTCCCCATGCTCCCCCCATAAAGGACCATGAGGGCAATGGCTGCACCGAGGGCGGCGGCATGCTGCACCCCGAGGGTGAAGGGAGAGGCCAGAGGATTGCGCAAGGCCGACTGCATCGCCGCTCCTGCCGAACCGAGAAGGGCCCCCACCGAAACGGCCGTAAGGACTCTCTTTAAACGCATATCCAGAAGGACCTTCCTCACCTGCAGATCCTGAAGCCTGCCACTGAAAAAGGAAAGGAGCTCCCTCCATCTGACTTCATAGCTCCCCAAGGACAGGGAAAGGCCCACCGTCACCAAGAGCAACATCACCAAGAGCAATACGGTCCAGGGAGGCTTCATCGGCACCCGAAATACCTCGTAAGCCCCACAAATCCCGGATATTTGCTCAGAAACTTCTCGTAGAGGGGTTCGCCCAAAAAGGCCTCAAAGATTTCATCGGCTTTCTTCACTGGATCCACATCCTTGAACCTATCCGGATAAAGGACCTTGCCGATGTAATAGGCATCCGAGAGGGCAGTGGATATGTTGGTCCAGTAATAATTGAAAGGCAAAAGGCCATAGACCCTGCCCTTTTTGAAGGCCTCTATCATGCAGTACCTCTCCGGATCTTTATCGAAGTCCTGCTTCACCAAAAGGAGGTTGCCCTCATCGATGAACACCACTTGTGGCTGTTCCCTGTAAAAGACCTCAAAATCCAGACTCAAAAATCCCGTGGACCTTGCATAGCGATCCGTCACCGAAGGCGTATTGAGCCAGAGCAGCGGGGGATAAGGGTACTGGGTGGAGGTAAAGGGTTGTGCCCCCTTGAAGGAAACCGCCCCGATATAGACCCTCGGCTTGACCCCGAGGTTCGAAGTCCTGCGACCGAGGTCCTCAACGATGGACTCCATCCACCGAACGACCTCCCCCGCACGCTCCTCAACCCCAAGGGCCTTACCGAGCATCCCAAAAGTCTGTCGCAGTCCCTGAACATCCACATAGCCAGCGGGACCAAGGCTCACCACTAGCACGGGACACCCCACCTCATCCTGAAGTCTATCGGGATCATAGACCTCCATCAGGACCGAGGACATCACCACCAGATCGGGCTTCACCGAGATGATCTGCTCAGCCACAGGGGGTTTCCCTGGACCACCGGGGCCTATAACCGGAAGGCCCTCAAGCCCCTTGAAGGCTTCGGTCATGGAGTAGTCCTTACCGATGGGATCCCACCTCTTTTCGGCCTCCTCGATACCGACGATCCTCTGGGTGACCCCCAAATAGAGGAGAAGGCGCAGCACACCGGGCCCGACCGCCACGACCCTTTGAGCCCCCTCGATACGGACCTTCCTGCCGGCAAAATCCCGGACCTCAACCGATCGACAAAGGACCGGAACCAGAAGGATCAACATCCCTAGGAAGCAGGGAAGGACCTTCCGCACTTTCCCTCCCTCCTTTTTCTGGCCTCCTCAAACCACCCGATCCTGGCCTCGGGCACCGAGTCGATATCGGCTGAATAGGGCTTCAAATCGATGAGGGGGGTCCCGTCGAGAGCATCCAAGCCCACCACCCACAGTCGCCTCCCCTCCCTGCCCTTGAGCTCCACCACCGCAAAACCCAAGGGATTGGGACGATTGGGAGAACGAGTGGAAAAGACCCCATGCACGTGATCATCATGGGGTGTGGGAGTCAGAAGGACGTCTCTGCGCGCCCTGTCAAGCCAGTAAATCACTATCAAGTGGGAACACGTCTCGATGTCCTTCAGCCCCGCTTCAAACTCGGGCAAAAGCTCTATCTCACAAACCTGGCCCGAAAACCTCCCCTGCTCAGGGGCATCACCCTTGCTGCGATAGGGCGACCGGATGAAGCCAATGGGCCTGACGGTGAAGCCGTCCCCCACCTTCACCTCCTGAAACCTTTGAGGGCATCGACCAAGTCCTCCACCCCCTCTGGTACCTCCTGCAGGGAGGAACCCATGAGGTCGGCCATGATTATGGCCTCCCAATAGGGGATAACAGCAACAGGAGAGGCGCCTTTCCCCTCCAACATCTCCACGAATTTCCCCCTCAGATCCCCTCGGACCTTGTTGGCCACCACCAAAAAGGTCTTTCCGGCCTCCTCTGACATCCTTTTGGCCTTCTCCAGAAGCAACAGGGATTCCAAGGCTGGCTCCGCCACATATAGCACCACATCCACAACCGAAACGAGCCCCCGACCGAAGTGCTCAACTCCTGCTTCGGTGTCTACAAGAACCCACAGACCTTCCCCGGCAAACCTTTTCAGGAAATCCCTCCCCAAAAGCCCCATGGGACAGGCGCACCCCTCCATCGCGTGTTCTTCCTTGCCCACGCTCACAAACCAAAGGCCATCTGATCCCGACAGCGCTTCGCGGGGAAGCCCCTCTAGGGTCAGACCGTCCTCGAAAAAGGCCACCTCTTCGTTTTTGAAAAATTGCTTGAGCCTCTCCCTTATCCGATCCTTGCCCCCCAAGGCCTCCATGAGGGTAAGGGAAGGCCTCTGCAGGCCAAGCAGCACGGGCAATCCCATATTGGACTCATCGGTATCTACGACCAAAACACCCCCTTCTTCCCTCAACTTCCTGGCCAAAAGCGCAACAAGCGTGCTCTTGCCACTTCCTCCCCTTCCAGTTACCAGTACTTTCAACATCTAAAGACCTCCAAAAATAAAAAAGCTACCCGGACTGTGTCCTTAGGTAGCCTTCATGACCCCTTTTCTTCCCTTCGTGGGAGGAAAGATTAAATCACACCTCCTCACCCATGGCAATACCCGAATTCACCGCTTTTGTCCCTTCATACCTCCTCAGCGAGACCACATACCGCTCCCTTCCCTCGCCCCTGATCACTGCCTCAATGTTGTAGACCTCCTACGGATTGCCCTGCGCGCGATGTCCATCCTTCACCTCCAGCGTCTTTGCGCTTTCGTCGAAGGGATCACTTCCGTTGCCTCACCATTCCTTCGATTTCCTTCAACTCTATCCTCCTTCCCACCCCCACTTCTATAAACCTCGGGCCAAATTCCTCACGGAAGACCTTCTTAGCCTCCTGGCCAGAGCAGTGGCACGGTCCGACGCAGCAGACCCCCAGCCCCTTCAGGGCACGGGCGATCTCCCTTACCTCGGCTTGGGACAGGCCGAACAGGTGAAAACCCCCCATGACCAAGGAAATGGGACCGTCCGCCAATTCCTTTGCCCTGGCCACCATCTGCACGATGCCCGGATGGGCACACCCCGTAATAAGGATCGCCCCCGCCCTCGTTCGGAGCAAAAGGGCCTGTTCCTTCAACCCTTGGCCCATCTCGCCTGTGGAATAGATGCCCGGACAGATCTCCACAGGCCCCCTGACCTCCTTCACCCTTGCCCCGTGGAGACGGACACGGTCTTTGAACCCTTGGGGAAAGGACTGGGGCAGATAGAGGGTAACCCCCTGCAGCCTCCTCAGGAGGGTCTGCAGTCCCCCTGTGTGATCCCCGTGGATATGGGAGAGAACCACCACTTCTATCGCCTCGACCTTCAAGCCCAGGGCCTCCATGTTAGA
Source organism: uncultured Thermodesulfobacteriota bacterium (assembly GCA_964448445.1). Lineage (GTDB taxonomy): Bacteria > Desulfobacterota > B13-G15 > B13-G15 > B13-G15 > B73-G16. The sequence goes on from CAYVAU010000013.1 coordinate 19,132, forward strand.
CAGCAGTATGGAGCCGTCACCTCCGGTGTCAAAAAGGATGTTTAATTCCGCCCCCTCGATGAGGCAGGAAAAGCCCCAAGCGGTGCTCAGGCGCGGATCATAGCGGTTGTTGTCGTAAATAACGCTGATGGTGAGGTCTCCTCTTACAGCATCCCCAAAGCAGTGCATTTCTCCCCTTCCCCCAAAAGGCCCAAAGATCATCCCCATGCTCAGGGCCAAAAGTAGTGACAATCTCATCATCATATCAACCCAGCAGTAAGATACCACCCTTTAAAACTTAAGAGAAACCCTTTGGGGAAGGCCCATAAGACACCAATTGCTTGATCAAATCCCACAAGGAAGGCACAATTTTTCGGGCATGAAATTGACGGTGGAAAAACTGATCTTCGGGGGATGGGGACTTGCGCGAACCGAGGGCAAAGTGGTCCTTGTAGCGGGCGTGCTTCCGGGAGAGGTCGTGGAGGTTGAGGTACAAAGGGAACACCGCGATTATATTGTGGCCACCCTCAAGGAGGTCCTCTCCCCCTCTCCCAAAAGGATCGACCCTCGCTGTCCCCATTTTGGGGATTGCGGTGGATGTGATTATCAGCATATCCCCTATGATCTCCAGCCTTCCCTTAAGGAGGAAATCCTCAGGGAAGAACTGAGGCGCATCGGCCAAATCCCTCCTGAGGCCGTAAAGCCCACAATCCCTTCTCCCCAGGATTACGGCTGGAGGATAAGGCTCGATTTGGCCATCGAGGTCGGGGAGAGACTGAAGATCGGCTTTTACCGAAGGGGAACCCGCGAGATCGTCGATATCGAACGCTGCCCCGTTGCCCATCCCTTGGCCGAAAGGATCCTTGAGCGCTTTCGCCTGGCCTTGGAGAGACATCTTATCCTTGCACCAGTAGTAAGACGCCTGGAAATCACCATAAGTCCTGATGAGAACAAAGGCCATATGGTCATTTACTGCCTTATTCATCACGACAAAAAGCACATGCGCCAAATGGCAGAAGAACTAGTGCTCGAATGCAACGAACTCAAAGACGTCTTGATAAAACACAGAGCTTTGGTCTTCCCCCATTCGGTTCTGGGCAAGGGAAGAACTCAATCAGCGCTTGAGTTTTCCCTAAATGGCGTAAAAATCCTAAGTTATCCGGGGGTATTCCTTCAGGCCAACCCCCAGCAAAACAAAAGGCTTATCAAATACCTCAAAGAAAGACTCGGAGAGGGCCTCGGGGAGGTCTTGGAACTCTTTTCGGGAATCGGGAACCTTTCCCTTCCCCTTGCCCCCCAGGCTTCCTTCTGGACAGGAGTGGAAAGGAGCAAGCTTTCCGTCAAGAATGCGAATTACAATGCCCAGAAAAACGGCATAAAAGCCAGATTTGTCTGCGAGGAGGCCCTTAAGCTTCTGGAAAATTGGCAAAGGGAGGGACGTCGCTGTGATCTTCTGCTTCTGGATCCCCCGAGACAGGGAGCCCTCGAAGAATTGAAGAGGGCCCTTTCCTTGAACCCCTCCCGGATAGCCTATGTCTCCTGCAACCCCTCAACCCTCGCCAGGGATTTGCGGTTCCTCATCGATCAAGGATATGTGCTCGAAGAGATCACCCCCTTTGACTTTTTTCCTCAGACCTATCACATAGAATCCGTCTCCATCTTGAGGAAGCTTTAGGATTTCCTAAATCCTTCAAGTATGAGAAAGGTCAGACCTGCAACAAGCACTATCGTAGCACCTGAAGGGATATCGAACAGGAAGGAAAGACAAAGGCCCACCATTACAAACCCCAAGCCAAAGAGTCCACTGATGAACATCATCCGACCGAGGTTCTTGGTAAAATGCCTGGAGGAAACGGCGGGTATGGTTACCAGGGCCAGAACCAGAACAATCCCGACAGCCCTGATCAGCATCACACAGCTTATCGCTATCATAAAGAGGAAAATGGTGTTTACCAATTTTGTCCTCACCCCCACAACCCAGGCGAATTCCGGGTCGAAGGACACGGCTACAAGTTCCTTCCAGAGACCGAGAGTTACCGCTAAAAGCCCTAGGTCTAGGAAGGCCATCATTGCCAGTTCGTCTGCGGGGACCATGAGGATGTTGCCGAAGAGATAACCCATTAGGTCGGGAACATAGCCGGGGGTAAGTCCCACAAAGAGGGCACCTATCGCCATCCCCATAGCCCAGAGGATGCCGATGGCCGAATCTTCCGATATCTCCAGCCTCTCAAGGGCCAGGCCCATTCCCAGGGCCGAAAGGGTTGTGAAGATCAGGGCGGATCGTATGGGGTCGATCCCCAAAAATATCCCTATCCCAACTCCCCCAAAGGCCACATGGGCGATCCCGCCGGCCAAAAAGACCATCCTCCTGACCACTATAAGGGTGCCAACGATGGCACAGGCCACCGACACTAAAAGCCCTGCTAAAAGGGCATTCCTCAGGAATTCGTATTCCAGAAGGTTCACGGTCGGTGCTCCCTGAAGACACGGTGGGGTACACCGTGGGCGATGAGCTCCACAGGACAACCGTAAACGGCTTCCAGGTCCTCGGGCCGGATTTCCTTGGTCCCGTGATAATACATCTTCCTGTTGAGACAGGCGATCTTCTCGACATAGGTCGAGAGGACCCCGATATCATGGGTCACAAGGATAATGGTGATACCTTTGCGCAATCCCTCAAGCAGCTCAAAGAATTCGGTCTCGACAGGCAAATCCACATTGGCCGTGGGTTCATCGAGCAAAAGCAGCTTGGGCTCCGAAACCAACGCCCTAGCTATCAACACCCTTTGAAGTTCCCCCCCGGAAAGGCTTCCAATCTGCCTGTCCCTGAGATGGGACATCTCCACGAGTTCTAAGGCCTCCAAGGCCTTCTGCAGGTCCTCCCTGTTGTAACGTTTGAACATCCCCTTCCCTCTGAGCCTCCCCATTAGGACGACATCGATCACCCTGAGGGGGAAATCCCTGTCGAAGATCCTTTCCTGGGGGACATAACCGACAAGGTGTCTTCCCTCCTCGGGTTCCCTGCCGAAGACCATAACGTCTCCCCGGCTGGGTTTTATCAGCCCCAAGATCACTTTCAGGAGAGTTGTCTTCCCTCCACCATTTGGCCCGATGATGCCGACAAAGTCGCCTTCCTGGACGGAAAAATTTATGTCCTCAAGGATAACCTGCCCCTCCCTTTCCACCCATACCCCTTTGAGCTCAACCACACTCATGGCATTAATATGTGTCTCCTCAGAGGAAAATCCCAGGAACAGAGGGGACTCAAGGAATGAACCCGTAATCCCTTAGTTTCTTCCTCAAGGTATTGCGATTTATCCCGAGAAGCCGCGCAGCAGCACTCTGGACATTTCCCACCTTCTTCATGACACAACCTATAAGGCTGCGTTCGACAATCTCGGTTATTTCCTTCAAAAGGTTTCCTTCCTTTATGGAGAGATTTCCCAAGGCCTGTTCTATTTTTCGCTCTAGGATCTCGTCGATACCGAGATCTTCCCATAAGGAACACAGGGCGAGGGCCGGTGCCAAAACCCTTCCTATCCAAACCATGGCTTCCTGCAGATGTTCGGAAGGCCACACGGGCTCCGAATGAAAGGCCCCCAGGGCACCCCTGAGATGGCCGGCTGTAAGGAGGGGAGCAAGGGTCAAAAACCCGTCCTTTCTGATTTTGGAAAACACGGGATCAAAATTGAGGGACTGCAAAGTGACGGCCTTGCCCTTGTAAAGGTCAAGCTTCACCTCTTCATGGGGATCCCAGGGAAATCCCCTAAGCCCCTCAAATCCCTTTCCAAAGCCCCCCTTGATGAAGAACCCTCCTCTGCTGTCCACAGAAAGCCACACACCGCCTTCTGCACCGAGCCTTCTGGTGAGAAAGCCGATGGCCTCCTCGCATAACTTCTGCGGATCGGATTCCCTCTGGATCAGAGGAAGGAATTCTTCAAGGAGGAGGGTGGGAAAGGCTTGGGGAGAAGCGACTTTTGAAGGTTCCATCCCCTTGTCCCTGGTGGATAAAGCCATACGGACATCCTATAATAGACCCGCCTTAAGGCATTTAGCAAGGGCCAAAAGATGGAGCTGACGATACTGGGTTCGGGCACAGGGGTTCCCTCCCTCAGGAGGGGGGCACCGGGAGCATTGCTAAAGGTCGAGGGCAAAACCCTCCTCATAGACATTGGTTCGGGGACCTTGCAAAAAATGCTTCGGTGCGGGGTCACTTACCTTGATCTTGATGCCATCATCCTCACCCACCTTCACCCCGATCACGTTTCGGATCTTTTGGCCTTCTTTTTCGCCTGCAAATACAGCCTTGCCCCACGAACGAAGGAACTTTTTGTCCTTGGGGGCAAAGGGTTCAGGGAATATTACGAAACCCTGAGGCAACTTTACGGCCACTGGGTCAAGGCCGACACTTACAGGCTCCATCTGCAGGAGGCCCCCCATGGAAAGAGGACCGTGGCCGGTATAGCCCTTACCACCTTCCCCCTTGAACACACAAGGGCAAGCATAGGATTGAGGATCGAAGAAGGGGAAAAGGTCCTGGCCTACTCGGGGGATACGGATTACTGCCCCCAGGTGGTTGAGATGGCAAGGGGAGCGGATCTTTTGGTCCTTGAGTGCTCCTTCCCTGATGACAGGAAGGTAAAGGGACACCTGACCCCAAGTCTGGCCGGTCGCATCGCCAGAGAGGCCGGGGCAAAAAGGCTTCTGCTGACCCACCTGTATCCTCCTTGCGATGAAAGGGACATCCTTGCAGAATGCAGGAGGGAATTCGAAGGCGAGGTGCGGGTGGCAGAGGACATGATGTGTCTTGAAATCTAATCCCCGAAGGGAGGCATGAGATGTTTGGCATTGGAACGACGGAGCTTTTGATCATCTTTTTTTTGGCCCTTATCCTCTTGGGACCGAAAAAGATTCCCCAAATCGCAAAGTCACTGGGGAAGGCCGTAAACGAATTGAGGAGGGTCACAGATGAGATGAAGGAAAGCGTGCGCGAAGAGGTCGATCTGTCCGAAGACCTCAAGGAACTGAAGGATCCCACCAAGTGGCTAAACGACGAAAAGCCGGAGAAGGATAGTGGAAGTTGAGGACAAAAGGCCCTTCTTAGAACACCTGGAAGAGCTCCGCCAGAGGCTCATACGATGTATGATCGTTGTGGGGATAGCCTTTGTAGTCTGCTACTTTTTCTCCAAGGATATCTTCTCCTTTCTGGCAAAACCCCTCAAGCAAAACCTCCCCGAAGGGTCCTCCATGATCTTCATCAACCCAGCAGAGGCCTTCCTGACTTACATAAAACTGTCCTTTTACGCAGCCTTGTTCTTCTCCTCCCCTTATATCCTTTATCAGGCCTGGATGTTCGTCGCCCCTGGCCTTTACGCCCACGAGAAACGCTACGTCCTCCCCTTCATGATCGTTTCGGTCTTTCTGTTCGTAACAGGTGTCGCCTTTGCCTACTTTGTGGTCTTCCCGTTCGGCTTCAGGTTCCTCATGGGATTTGCCACCGACCTGATAAGACCCGCACCTTCTTTGAAGGAATTCCTGAGTTTTTCCACCATGCTCCTTCTGGCCTTCGGGGTGGTTTTTGAACTTCCAGTTTTTGTATTCTTCTTAACCAAGATGGGCGTGATAGATCACACAACACTTACGCGCAACAGACGTTATGCCGTGTTGATAATTTTCATCGTTGCGGCAATTTTGACGCCTCCTGATGTGTTTACGCAACTTCTCATGGCAGGACCTTTACTTGCTCTTTTCGAAATTAGCGTCCTTGTGGCAAAAGTAGCTGGAGGTAAAAAGAAAGCTACAGCTTAACGTTCTTCAGCTTTGTAAAGGAAGGTAATCCACGCTTTTTCATTCGGGTTTTTCTTTGATACAGCAAGAGAATGGACAGTATAAAGGTAATTTCGTTTCCCTCCCACCCAGCAAAGTTTTGTGTCTACGATTTTCATATATAAGTCATAATCTCCAAAGTCAGCGCGTTTTAGATCATAGCAATTTATTATGTCGTTTATATCCGAGGAAGTAACGCATGCATTACTGCAACTCCAGTTTTGTGTTTCATCTTTGAGTTTACTTTTAAGGCATGACGTGTCCCTCACTGATATCCAACCAACTGCGTCATAGTCGTCAACATCGACACCCCCACGACGAAGGAGTCTGATGATCAAATCTGCTCCTCCGCGAGCCGCTTCAACGCTACTTGTGTAAGTCCGTTCAAACCCTGATAGGCGTGCCCCTTTGCCGATTAGGAGCATCAATCCGCTTAGAAATGCTACGCTTATCAATCCCAAAACGAGGGCAAGCAGAAGTGCCACCCCCTTTTGTGATCTTAGGGAAATCATCCTCACTCTCCCAAGTTCATGGGACGGACGGTGAGCTTCAGCACTTTCCAGCGATAACACTTTTCATTTTCTTTCACGCACTCTCCCGGATGTCCACCATCTGAGGGGGTAAAGGAACTGAGGGTCCCGGTGTCATTATCACCAAGGGTAATTGTGACTCTGCTTGCCTCATGGTCAAGCAACTGCCCTTCCTGCTGAAGGATAAAGACCCGCACCTCTTTTACCTGATCCCTGATGACCGTAGCGTTATCGGTTAGGGTGGAATTCCATGTATCTATACTGCCGTCATCATCTATATCAAGCCCAAAGGCCACCTGGAAATCTCTCACACAATCAAGCACAGGCTGAGCATTCCTTTTGCCATCAGCGTGATTTATGGTCGCCCTTTTGAGCACATAGGT
>CAYVAU010000013.1:25949-27053 GCA_964448445.1 uncultured Thermodesulfobacteriota bacterium
TGGAGGCACTGCTTTAAGAAAGATCGTTCGATCCCACTCCTCAAACTCTCCTTCTTCTCCCAAAAAATCCCATTGGGGAGGGGGAGTCCCGTTATAACTGAAATAAGCCCACTTCCTTGAAGCTGAGTTCTCTCGAGCTTTGACTGATTTGATCACCAAATAATCCCCACCGTTTTTGGCATTATTGCCCAAAACAAAGGCTCTGGGAGTGCCACTGGGGGCATCATTATAAAGGGCAGCTTCAACTGCTATTGCTTCTTCATAATCTATCCCCCCTACATCCCATGGCAATCCATATCCTGCATGGATTATATCTCTCCTCAATAATTCTAAGGCCATAAATTTGCTTATCTGTGCCTCAGCTGTTTTGGTTTCGCTTTTGTAAATTCGCATGTTAGACAAATAGACAGCAAAAGCTCCGCCAATTACCAAAGCGAGGATAAACAGCGTAACTATTACTTCTATGAGGGTCATACCGCGCTTATCACTGAACATAGCTAACCATCTCTATAGAGTGAGGATTGCCTTCAAGATCATTCCAACTTACTTGAACCGTAAGCTCTGTAATGTCCACATTACCAATTGAACGGGAAGTGGGAGTACAATCAACAGTATAAGTTACTGTATAATTGCGCACTTGCCTTGAAACGGAAACATCACAATCAGCTTCATTCCCCGTATCCCTAAATCTATCAGCATACTCTTGAGCTATCCTCACTGCTTCATCGCGGAGGAGATTCTGGACATTTTTTCTATAGGAAATACTCAAAGCTGCTAAATTTCCTAAAAGGATTATGGCCAAAATTGTCAAGGCAACCAATACTTCAATAAGGGTAAAACCCTGACTATTTAACTTGACAATCCTCCCCATCCCATTTCCCCATTTTGATGCGCGTAAAGCTAACTGCAACACAACTATATTCTGCTCCAGGATCAGATCCGGAATAATAAAAAGCTCTTTGATCTGAATCAGAGCTAGAGCTTTTATAATCCAAAGCAAATCCTTTATAATTGAATCTACAATAATTGCTATCGAAGTTTTCATTGATAGCCAGCTTTAATGTCTTATTCCAAGCTTCTTCAGTGCCATTACCGCTAACATCA
>CAYVAU010000014.1:0-26846 GCA_964448445.1 uncultured Thermodesulfobacteriota bacterium
TTCAGGGGGTGAAGGGGCAACTTGAGCTGTTGGGATCCAGGGGCTTAAAGGTGGTGATCGACAGGGGGAGCCTCTGCGGAATTTACGTACAGGGGACAGTGGGTCTGCTAGAAGGGGAGAAGGTGCTGGACCTCGGGTTTTATGCCGCCGAGGCCCCTTTAGGGGAGACCATGAGGTGTCTCGGGGTGAAGGAGGGGCTTGCCGATGGCGAGTTTCTCTTGGAGGGGTCCCTCAAGGCACGGGGGATCGGGGATTCCCTGTGGGAGGGTTCAAAGGGATCCCTTTATCTTTATTCGGATAAGGGGAGGATTTACAGGCTCACGCTCCTCAGCCGCCTCTTTTCCGTTGTAAACCTCACCGAGGTGTTCCGGGGGAAGCTTCCTGATTTCACCGGCAAGGGGTTTTCCTACGACAGGCTCCAGGTATGGGGGGACATAAGGGATGGCGTCCTCCGGATAAGGGAAGGGATCATAGAGGGGCCCTCGATGAAGATCTTCGCCGAAGGGAAGGTGGAGCTTTACTCGGGAAGGCTCGACCTGAAGGTGCTCGTTGCCCCTTTCCGGACGGTGGACTTCCTCCTCAGCAAGGTGCCCCTTTTTGGGTACGTCCTGACAGGTAAGAGCAAGACCTTCCTTTCCTTGCCCTTTCACATCAAGGGGAATTACAGGGACCCCAAGATCACACCCCTTCCTCCTTCCGCTGTGGGCAAAGGCCTTTTGGGGATCGTGGAGAGGACCCTGGAGGTGCCCTTTAAGGTCATCGAGCCCGTTTTGCCTTAGATTTGACACCTTGCCCGTTTCCCTTTCTAATAGAGGGGGTTATCATTAAGTCGAGGGAGGGAGATGTCCCAAAGGGAGGACCTTTTCGAACTGGTGAGGAGGCTTCAACTTGAAGCCGAAGAACATTTCTTCAACCTCTTCCTTGAGGCCAGGAGGGGGCTGGGGACGGGAAGGTGGTACCCCCCTGCTGATGTCTTCGAGACGGAGAAGGCCTTCGTGATAAGGCTTGAGGTCCCCGGGACTCCGTTGGAGGACATAAAGATCACCCTTTCCGGCGACAGGCTTACGGTAAGCGGCATAAAGAGAGATGAGTACCAGGGAGGTCAGAGGCGCTTTTATCAGGCCGAGATCGTCTTCGGCGAGTTTGAAAGGACCTTCTCGTTGCCCTGGTCGGTCAAGGAAGAAGAGGTCAGGGCCGTTTACAAGGACGGTATCCTCACCATCATCCTTCACAAGCCGGAGCCCAAGAGGGTTAAGGTGGACATCCAGAGGGAGTGAGGAGATGGCGGAGGAAAAACAACAACCTCAGCAACCCGAAGGAATGGGTCAACCACCACCTTTCCCTCCCAAGGAGGAGGCCCTACCCCCCATACCCCAGGAGCTGCCGATCCTTCCCCTTGAGGATGTGGTCATATACCCCCATACGGTTGTCCCTTTGATCCTCAAGGCCCCAAAGCTCATCAGGGCGGTGGATATGGCCATGGCAGAGCAGCGGATTCTGGGGGCCTTCATGCTCAGGGACAAGGAGAGGGAGGAGCCCCATGAGACGGGCTCAGCGGTCTTCATCCATCGGATGATGAAGTTCCCCGATGGCACCACCCGCCTCATGGTCCAGGGCATGGCCCGGATAAGGCTCAAGGAGCTGCTCTTCAAGGAGCCGTATCTGAGAGGGCGGGTCGAGGTGGTCGAGGAGGTTTCTGAAAAGAGCGAGGTGGTTGAGGCCTTGATGAGGGCCGTCCTCGGCCAGTTTCAGAGGATGACCGCTTTGGCGCCCTACATCCCCGATGAGGTCCAGGCGGTGGCGATGGCCATAGATGATCCGGTTAGGCTCGTTTATTTCATCGCCACCATGATCCGGATGCGCCCAGAAGAAAGGCAGGAAATCCTGGAGATCCCCACCTCGGAGGGGAAGCTGAGGAAGATTTCTGCCATACTCTCGCGCGAGATAGAGCTCCTTGAGCTGGGCACAAAGATCCAGTCCCAAGTTCAGGAGGAGCTGTCCAAGGTCCAGCGGGAACACTTCCTGAGGGAGCAACTCAAGGCCATAAAACGGGAATTGGGGGAGGATGAGGGTGCGGAGATAAGGGAACTTAAGGAGAGGCTCTCTCAGGCGGATCTGCCCGATTACGTGAAGAAGGAGGCCCAAAGGGAGCTTTCGAGGCTTGAAAGGATCCCCCCTGCTTCGGCCGAATACGGCGTGATAAGGACATATATCGAGTGGCTCCTGGATCTTCCCTGGAACAAGACCACCCAGGACAACCTGGATCTGGAAAGGGCCAGAAGGATCCTGGATGAGGATCATTACGACCTTAAGGAGGTGAAGGAAAGGATCCTGGAGTATCTGGCGGTGAGGAAGCTTAAGGGCGAGCGGGGTGAGCCCATCAAGGGCCCCATCCTCTGCTTCGTCGGCCCTCCGGGGGTGGGAAAGACCTCCCTCGGGCAATCGATAGCGAGGGCCCTGGGGAGGGAATTTGTGAGGATCTCCCTTGGGGGGATGAGGGATGAGGCCGAGATAAGGGGGCATCGCAGGACCTATGTGGGGGCCATGCCGGGGGCCATCCTTCAGGCGATAAGGAGGGCGGGCACCAAAAACCCGGTTTTCATGCTGGATGAAATAGACAAGATCGGGGCGGATTTCCGCGGGGATCCTGCGGCAGCACTGCTTGAGGTCCTGGATCCCGAACAGAACCATTCCTTCAGGGACCACTACATCGATCTCCCCTTTGACCTGTCCCAGGTCTTTTTCATCGCCACGGCCAACATCCTCGATACGATCCATCCTGCGCTTCGGGATCGCATGGAGATTTTGAGGCTTCCCGGCTACACGGAGGACGAGAAGGTGATGATAGCCAGAAGGTACCTCATTCCGAGGCAGATGAAGGAAAACGGTCTGGAAAGCGGTGAGGTCGCCTTCTCGGATCAGGCCATAAGGAGGATTGTCACCTCCTACACGAGTGAAGCGGGGGTCAGGAACCTCGAGAGGCAAATCGCCCAGGTCTGCCGCAAACTCGCCCTGAGGAAGGCCCGAGGAGAAGAGGTTGCGGTCATGGTCACCCCCGAGAACCTCCGGGAGTTTTTGGGCCCTGAGAAATTCTTCCCCGAGGTGAAGTTAAGGACCTCGAGACCGGGGGTCGCCACGGGCCTTGCCTGGACCCCGACGGGAGGGGCCGTGCTCTTCATTGAGGCCTTAAAGATGCCGGGCAAGGGCAACCTGATCCTGACCGGGTCCTTGGGCGATGTGATGAAGGAGTCGGCCCAGGCTGCCTTAAGCTATGTGAGGTCGCGGTCCGAGCAGCTGGGGATTGAAGATGGCTTCCATGAAAGGTTCGACATCCATGTTCACGTCCCCGAAGGGGCCACCCCCAAGGATGGACCGTCGGCCGGGATCACCATCGCCTGTGCCATAGCATCGGCCCTCACGGGGAAGCTGGTCAGGGATGATATAGCCATGACCGGGGAGATCACCCTCTCGGGGGTGGTCCTTCCGGTGGGTGGGATAAAGGAAAAGGTCCTTGCGGCCCGGTCGGCAGGCATCCATCGGGTCATCCTCCCCGAGAGGAACCGTGGGGATGTGGAAGAACTGGGGGAGGACTTCGAGGGGCTGAAGGAGGAGATGGAATTCATCTTCGTGCAGGATGTGGACGAGGTATTTAGGATAGCCTTCTCTTCATGACCTTCCCCCGGAGTTGTCCACAGGCAGCCGATATGTCCCCTCCGCGGCTTTGCCTGATAAGTGCCGTAAACCCCCTCTGCAGCAGTATCCGCTGAAATTCCTCTATCTCCTTCGAAGAAGGGGCCCTGAAGGGGATCTCCGGGGCCTCGTTGAGGGGGATGAGGTTAATCTTGCACTTTATACCCTTTAGTATCTCCGAAAGCCTTATGGCATCCCTTGGGGAGGAGTTTATATCCTTTATCATCACGTATTCGAAGGTGATCCTGTCCCGGGAGGGGAGGGGAAGGCGGCGGCAGCACTCAAGCAGCTGCTGCAGGGGATACCTGTGACTTACGGGCATGAGAAAGGAGCGGGTCTTCTGATCGGAGGCATTGAGCGATATGGCGATCCTGCACCTCACTCCGTCTTTAAAGAGCCTCTCAAGCTCGGGGATGAGACCCACCGTGGAAAGGGTGATCCTGCGATAGGAGAGGCCAAAACCCAAGTCGTCCTGCATTACCTCGATGGCCTTCACCACCTCCGGATAATTGGCCAGGGGTTCTCCCATGCCCATGAGCACCACATTGGTGATCCTCTGAGAACCCTTGAGCAACCTCCTCACCTCGAGGATCTGTCCCAGGATCTCCCCTGCCGTCAGATTGCGGGAAAACCCCATCTGTGCGGTTACGCAGAATTTACAGCCCATGGCGCAGCCCACCTGGGTGGAGACACAAAGGGTAAGCCTCTCTTGCTCAGGGATCAGCACGCTCTCGATGGCCTGGCCGTCCTCAAGGCCGAAGAGGAACTTGCGGGTGCCGTCATAGGAGGTCTCGACCTGAAGGACCTTGAGTCTTCCGATCCGGCAGGATTCGGAGAGCTTCTGCCTGAAGGACTTGGAGAGGTCGGACATCTCCGAAAAGGACGTCACCCCCTTTTGGTAGATCCAGCGCATGATCTGTCGGCCTCGGAAGGCCCGCTCTCCGAGCTCCTCTACAAATCGCTGAAGTTCCGAGCGCGTCATCCCCATTAGGTCCTTCTTCCCCATGACCTCCTCCAGAAGAGGACCTCCCCTCCCCTCGACTCCACGAGTCCCTCCTTTTCCAATTCCCTCAGTGCCTCAAGGACCATGCTCACCGAAATCAGCCTCACGAAACCCTCGGGTTCCGGGTCCAGAAGCAGGGAGATCTGATAGGCGGTGCGCTCTTCGGTAAGGGCCTCAAGGACCCTGTCTTTGCGCTCCTTTCTTCTGGCCATCCCTTCCGAAAGCCTTCCCCGCAGGTCGGTGAAGGGTTCGCCGTGTCCGGGGAGGATTAGCCTGGGGTCCAGGACGGCGATCTTGTGAAGGCTACCGATGTAGTCCTCGGGATAGGCCCCTTTTTCTGCGAAGCACAATCCCGCAAGCCAGGTATCGTATCCTGAGGGAAGGAGGGTATCCCCTGAGAACATGATCGATTCCCCCTTGAGCAGCAGGCACACACTACCTGCTGTATGCCCAGGGGTGTGGATCACCATCAGGCTCTTATTGCCAACGGTAACCTCCCGGGGCAGGGGAGAGATGTCCTTCAAAGGTTCGGGATAGAGATCCTCAAGTCTCCGGAGCGCCTCCCACAATTCCCCTATCCTTTCGAAGCCCAGGGCCCTCCAGTGGGCCTCCACCTCTTTCTTCCTCATCTTCAGGGCCCTCACCGCCCCGAGGGAGACCTTTTCCACATCCATCTCATGCACCATGACCCTCGCCCCGCGGCTTTCCATGAGGATCCCCGAGGCTGCACAGTGGTCGATGTGCCCATGGGTGAGGATCACCGAAAACCTCAGGCCCTGGGGCACCAGTTCCTCTAGCATCCCCATTACCTTGGGATCGGGATAGCCGGGGTCGATCAGCACCGCCTCCTTCCCCGAAAAGAGCAGGTAGGAAGAGGTGGGGGGCATCCACTTGCAGGGAGGGGGAACCGTTATTTTGTATATTCCCGGAAGGAGTTCCTGTGGGTTTTCCTGGAGCATTTCCGATAACTTCTTCAGGGAAGCTGACCCTTCAACCCTTAAGCCTCAGGACCTGACATACCTTCCTCTTTCTGACGATATATCCTGCAAGATCGAAGACCCTCTGGGCATTGTCGATGACATCTCCATCGCCCGAGCAGACGATCCCCTCAAAGCCCTTAAGTATCCTTTCTGGCACCGGCACCGCTTCCCCCCTCCCTTTGAGCCCCCTGCTTTTTAACTCCTCGCTTATGGTCCTTGCCAGTTCACGGCTCCTGCTCATAGGAGCATCCAAAAGGAAGAGGACCTCGGAGGGACGAAGGTCGAGGAGGTCCTGCAGCGTGAGCTCCAAGGCCCTCCGGGAATGTTCATCCATCCTGAAGCTGGCCGAAACCCCCGCGATGTCCCTCAGAAAGCCGTCATCGCCCCATAGGACCGTTTCTCCCTTTAAGGCGCTCCTTAAGGTTATCAGAACATTGTGGCCATCCAGGGCGAGTCTCTCCCCCCTTATGGACGAGGGGTCGATGGTCTTCATCCTTCTTCTTTCTGCCACCTCGGGGGACATGACCCCTCTTTTGAGGATTTCCCTCAGGGGTTTGGGGAGCCCGTAGCGGTTTCCCACCAGGGTGATGGAGGCATCTCGGGGGTAGCCCTTTGAAAGGAGCCAGCGCAGATCCTCGGCTGCCTGCAGCAATTCGGCAGAAGCCAGCATCAGTCCTCCTTTAGGACCAGGAGTCGCAAGAACCTGGGATCAAGGGGAGCTGAAAGGTCCATGTCGCTGTATTCGTTCCTTAAGTCCTCAAGGGCTTCCCGGAAGAACCTGCAGATGTATTCCGCCCTTTGGGGTTCACGATCGCTCAGCCCCTTGACGAATCCCCACACCCTGTCTATGAACCCCTTTTGGAGTTCCTCTCCGGTCCTGTTCCCTTTGATCGGGAAGGCCCCTTGGAGGAAGGGCTTGAGTTCGGAAAGGGGAAGGGGGAGGAACCTGAACTCCCCCCTCCTCTCCCTTTGGGCTAAGGCCGTAAGGGTAAGGGCTTTAAAGGTCAGGTCCTGAAAACTTGAGGGATGGCAGCCCCTGAGATCAACCCCCCTCACCTCTTCGGGTTCCCATCCATAGAGGCGGCAGTGCAGTTCAGATATCGCTTCCACATAGCCTATGAGGTCCTCCGCAAGGGCTATCTCCTCCAGCGTCCTGAAGGTCCTGTATTTGAAACCGGAGGGATCAAACACCCCCTCATAAAGCAGGGGCTTTTTGCCGAGGAGGCCATTGGCGAACTCCCTCAAGGGTGGATCCAGCAGAGAAAGGTTGCGTTTGTTTCCGGAAAACCAGGGGCTTTCGGCTATGATGCGTTCCAGCCGGTGCCGCAGCCTCAGGGTGAGGCTGAATCCCACCTGGAAGATCTCCTTCAGGTAGAGTTTTCTCACCGCCCTAAGGCCCTCCTTCAGATCACCTCCGGCCAGATAACTTAGGCCGAGGTTCAGATAATCGTATACCCTCGACAGGAGCTCCCTTACGGCATCGAGGTTGGAAGGGTCCACCGAATCGGCGACCATTGCGCGATTACAAAGATAGACCAGTTCCCCCTTGAGCCAGTCCAGACCCTGCCGTGATGCCTCCTCGAGGACCTCCTTGAGGAAGGATTCCCTGGGAAGGGGCAGAAGATAAAAGTTCGATCCCACCTCCCCCCACCTTTTCATCTCGTCATCCGGCCCGTAGGTTTCCTTAATCCCTTTGTCGATGCTCACAAGTTCCGGCCTGACAAACCGGTATATCTCCATGGCATCTTCCCATTCGGGAAAGCCGCGGTCGGCAAGCCTTCCCTGGCGCCACCTCCTGGCCAGCTCCTCGATCTCGCCGGGGACCTCCCAGAGGACGCCCTCCAGCAGATCGCGATAAAGGGCCTGGTCCCGCCTGAAGAGCATGTCCAGGAACCGCTCAAGGATCTCCTCGGCCTGTCTGAAGCGGATATGGATGTAGTAATGGCGGTCCAGGGTGATGAGGTCATCGCGATCAAGCTCCACCTCCTCTATGGGTGAGTCGGGTTTGTAAACCTTCAGATAACGCTGAAGGAAGGTGACCAGGAGCTCCTGGTCCAGGGCCCTTACGGTCTCAACGGCCTTATCTTCCCCGCAGTCCATGAGCAGTTCGATCCACTTGAGCATATCCTGAGGCCTTAGGCGGTTCTTCTTCCAGACCTCCAGATCCAGGCAGAAGGCGATCTGCCTGGGCGAGGCGAGTTCCAGAAGGGTCAGCGAATCCCTTTCCCCGATCTCCTTCACCGTAAAATAGAACTCCTCTTCGGGCATTCGCTCGACGAGCCTGTGGGGCTCCTTTGAAAGCAATATGAGCCTCTCACGATCCCTGCCCCTGACGCTCAGAACCATCGCCATCTTCTCAAAGAGGGGCAGGGCGTTGAACCGCCTCTCGGCCTCAAGGGGGTCCTTTTCGGCCAGTTTCAAAAGGGACTGGGCCCTGCGGGTTGTGAGGTCTATGGGTCCCTTCCTCATGATTCCCCGAGGAACAGGAGGCTGCAGAAGGTAACGGCCCCAAGGCCTTGCGGGTCCCGCCACTTTCGGTAGTCGAGCAGAAGTCCTCTGGTGGGCTCCAGGACCTTGAGTCCCGCATATATGGGAGGGAGGCCGCAGATCCTGCGCCTGTCCCCTTCTGCCCTTATGTACTCCAGAAAACCCCGGGCATCCCCGGACTCCACCCGGGAGAGCATCTCCCTGTCCTTCTGTTCCACGACCATGAGTTCGCCATGATCCACGGGATAGGGATCACCGAACTGGGGACCGATGTGGGCCAAATCGGCGCTCATCACCAAAAGGGCCCTGTATCCCTGGAAGGTTTCCCTCAGGGCCCTGATGAATGCCGAAAAATCCCCATCCTCCTCGGGAGATTCCCCCTTGAGGTACCTGGTGAAGGACCGGCAGAGGATGGGCAGGATCTTGAAGGCACTGTCCCAGAGCAACTGTAAAAACAGAAGCTGAAACTCTATGGTGTGTTCCCTCCTGTGGAGGATGGACTCCCCAAGGGGGTCAAAGGGCAACCTTTCCCTTAAGGCCCTCACGGCCTCCCTATCTGTGGAGACGACTCCAAAGGGGGTGAGGAAATCCTTGTCGGTCAGGGCGAAGGGACCCTCCATGGGCACATGGCATGTCCCCAGGATCACCACAAGTTCGGGGGGTTCCAATCCCTTAAGGGACGAATAGGCCACCCCGTAACAATCCCCGCCCCTCCCCAGGTCTATGTGGGGGGCTACTAACCCCCTGATGGGGCCATCGACGGGACGGCGATCGGGCTCAAGGAACCCCTTGAGCCTTTCCCGTAACCTGTGGGGATCCTCGGGGTAGGCCCTTCCTGAGAAGGCCGGTTCCCGAAGCGGTGCCTCTTCCCACTCCTTTCTGATCTCCTGCATGCGCCTTTGAAGGCGCGGCGACTCCAGCAGGAAATTCTCATCAAGATAATCTATAATCCTCTGCAGATCTTCCATGAAGAGGAGCTCACCGTATCTGCGCATGAATTCGGCCTGAAGGTCGCGCAGGGTGTTGTTGCCGTCAAGGAGACTCGCCAAAAAGAAGGCCTTTTCTGAGAGCATCACCTCGGGGGCGACACCCCAGGGGTCACGGATCAGAAAGGAAAGCCCCCCTTCCCTCCTTACGGGGATCGCCTCCACCTGTCTCAGCCTTGGCAGCCCCATGGAGGAAGTATTTCACAGCGCCAGAATCGGCGTCAAGGAATGTGGCGTTTCAAAGGGGGAGGTCTTGGTGCTATGATCGGTGATGGGAAGATGGAGGGGGTTAAAGCGGCGAGGAAATGGATGGAGATGGCAAAAAGTGCCCTGCTTAAGGCCAAGGCCGCAGCCGGAAAAGAAGGCGTCTTTTATGAAGACCTCTGCTTCGACCTCTATCAGGCGGCCGAGAGGGCCCTTATCGCCTATCTGTTCTACCTGCAACAGGGGCTTCCCCCCGTGAGGGGGCTTGAGGTGATGCTCACCCACATGTCCCTGCGGGGGATAGCTGTCCCTGAGTGGATGAGGGATATCGTGAAGCTCGATCGCTACGCATCGGTCCCCAAGTGGCCGTGGTTCCAGATGCCGGTATCGAAGACCGATTACTGGGAGGCCCTGGACCTTGCGGAAAGGGTCCTTGAGTGGGTCCAGCAGGTGTTTGAAAGCGAGGAGATGGTGCAAAAATTTCACAATGGGAGGTGATGGGCCATAAGGCAAGTTGAGGGTAAGCTGACGGGCCTTGGGCCCAGCGAAAGGAGGGCCCTTGAGCGCATTTACAGGCGCAAGATCCCCCAGAGGGAGATAATCACGAGGGAGCTCGCCCGATACCTGACCGAGCTCTCCCGGAAACTGAGGCGGCAGATTGGGATCATTGTGGACAGAAGCGGTGAGATTTGCTTTGTCATCGTCGGCGACTCCAAGGAGATCCTCATCCCCGATCTCAGCAGATGGCGCACCGGGAGGGGGCGTCTCAGGGGTTTGAGGTGCATTCACACCCATTTGAAGGGCGAACCCCTCTCCATGGATGACCTGACCGATCTGGCGCTTTTGCGCCTTGACCTTATGGCCGCCATAGGTGTTGACGACCGAGGGTTGCCGAGCAATTTCTCGATGGCCTACCTTTTGCCCAAGAACCCCGAGGGTCAGCTCTGGAGGGTTGAACAGTATAGGTCCTTTTACGAAGTGGACCTCGACTTTAAGGAGTTTATAACCTCCCTTGAGGACGAGCTGGAGAGGGATTTTACTGCCTACGAGGTCGATGGCAAAGAGAAGGCCATCCTGGTCAGCGTGGTCCCCAAGAGGTCCGGTTACCCCATCGATGAATCGCTGGAGGAACTAAAGGAACTGGCACGGACCGCGGGGCTTGAAGTGATAGACATGGTGGTTCAACGTCCCAACGGACTCAACCCCAAGTACCTGATGGGCAGCGGAAAGGCCAAGGAGCTGATGATGAAGGCCCTGCAGACGGGGGCCGATATCATCGTCTTCGATCAGAACCTCACCCCTGCTCAGGCCGAGGCCCTATCGGAACTCACCGACCTCAAGGTCATCGACCGCACACAACTGATCCTGGACATCTTTGCCAAGCGGGCCCATACCAGGGAGGGGAAGCTGAAGGTGGAACTGGCGCAGCTGAAGTATGCCCTTCCGAGGCTTGTGGGAAGGGGTGTGGCGATGTCGCGCCTGATGGGCGGAATAGGAGGCCGGGGGCCGGGCGAGACCAAGCTTGAGGTGGACAGGAGGCGCATAAAGGAGAGGATCCACAGGATCGAGCAGGAGCTGAAGGAGATAGCCAAGTCAAGCCAACAGCGTCGGGTCAGACGGAAGCGCTCGGGCATCCCCATCGTGTCCATTGTGGGATACACCAATGTGGGCAAATCCACCCTCCTTAACGCCCTGACCAATAGCGATATCAGGGTGGAGGACAAGCTCTTTGTGACCCTGGATACCACAAGCAGAAGGCTCCGCTTTCCCGAGGAGAGGGAGATTATTGTGACCGATACGGTCGGCTTCATCCGCAACCTGCCCCGGGACCTTTTCGATGCCTTCCGAACAACCCTGGAGGAGCTCCACGATGCCGATCTGCTCCTTCACGTGATCGATATATCGAGCCCGAGGTTCAGGGAGCAGATGGAGGAGGTCGAGTCACTTCTGATGAAGCTCGATCTCGGCAGAAAACCCCTACTCAGGGTGTTCAACAAGATGGACCTGGTGGACAGGGATTATGCGGAGCGGATAGCCGAGCGATACAAGGGCGTGGCCGTATCGGCGCTTCACCGTGAAACCCTCCTGCCCCTCCTTCAAAGGGTCCAGGAGATCCTCTGGGGGACCGGGGCCTTGAGGGAGGCCTCAGCTTCCTGTTGAAAAGCCGAGGGGTTTTTTGTACCCTTTAAGTCCCCATGGATCCCAAGGAAAGGGCAAAGGAACTCATAAAGGAGAGGTCCAAGGAGGGCAAGATAGCCTGCCCCGTCGCCTTGAGGATAGCCCAGGAGACGGGACTTCCCTCCCGGGAGATCGGGAGGCTCCTTGACGAGATGGGCATCAAGGTCATCGAGTGTCAGCTTGGGCTCTTTCACACCCAGAAACTTAAGACCTGAGGAGCCTTTCGTAGATCTTCAGGTGCCGTCTCGCTGTGACCTCCCAAGACGTCTTCTGCACAAGGGGAAGGAGTTGTCTTTTTACATCGCGGCTCACTTCTTCGTAGTTGTCCCTTAGGTGTTCGACCGCCTCAAGCAGGCCGTCAAAGTCCTCCTGGACAAAGCACAGCTCGGGTACCCTCTCGGTGTACTCGACCAGACGCGGAACCCTTGAGGCCAAAATCGGCTTTAGGGATCCCATTGCCAGATGTAGCATCCCGCTTACCCCTATATGTCCCGGCCATTCCTGGTAAGCGAGCAGGATGGCATCGGAAGCCGAAAGGACCTGAAGCAGTTTCCTCCGCGGCAGAAAGCCGTTGCTGAACCACACCTCCCCGAAGAGATCGGTGACCTCCCGGGTTGCCACCTTGAGCTCCCTCAATTCATCGCCCTCGGCCTGAAAGCTTCCCGCCACAAGGACCTTGGTATTGGGGAACTGTTCCAGGATGCGCTTACACATGGCCTTGAGATTGGTGATCCCCTTGTCCCACCTGAGGAACCCCGGCACCGTGATCAGGAAGGACCCGTCTGCACTGAAGCCATCGCCAAGGATCCTGGAAAGATCCTCCTTGCTGGATTTCAGCTTGTTGATATGGGTTCCGTGGGGAACGAGGTAGACCTTCCTCAGGTCGAGACCCTGCTGCCACAGTTCGTATTCGGCAAGGGCACTGTGCACGAATACCCCCTCCACCCTCTCGACCAACTCCCTCTGGTATCCCGCACGGGGATTGAGGGAGTGAACCGGTGTGTGGAGGGTGATGCAGATGGCCTTTGTGCAGTTTTTGAGTTCCTCCAGAAACCAAAGGAAATCCTTCCCATCGCCGAAGATCCCGTATTCGTGCTGAATGTGAACGACATCCAAAGGGGCATAACGGGAGACGGCACCTAGGATCCCCTCAAAGTCGACCTTTCGGACCTCAAAACAGGGCACAGAGGTTATGCGGCCTTCTTTGGCCTCAGAACCCTTCGATGAGAACACCAAAAGGGGGATGTGTTTGGCCATCTCCTCGGTCAGGTAGAAGGTGTACTCCCCTATTCCGCAATGCTCGGGTGGGTAGGTGGAGATGAAGGCGACCTTCATCTCAACCCTCCCAGGATTTTTTCTGCAAAACCCCTGGGGGTAAGCCCCAGGACCCTTTCCCTCATCGTGGACGAAAGTTCAAACCATTTCCCTTCCTCCATCTTGAGGACCTCGATTATGGCCTCCAGGAAGGACCAGTCGCTTTCGGCGATGAACCTATCGGTTATGTCCTTAAGCCCCGTCGGTCCCCTCATGACTATGGGGATCCCACAGGCCATGGCCTCACAGGGCGTTATGCCGAAGTGCTCGCCTATCCTGGGGTGTGCATAGACCCTCGATCCCCGGTAGAGCTGGAGCAGTTCCCGGTCGTCGGGCGAGATCGCGATCCTCACGCCCCCGACCCTTTCCGAAAGCCTCTGGATCTGCTCAAAATAACCGCCGTGTCTCCTGTCCGGGAAGCCCGCAAGGATGAGCTCTGTCTGAGGGACAGCCCTCCTTATGACCTCAAGGGACATTATCAGAAAGTCCTGCCTCTTTAAGGGGGTGAACCTCCCCACGTAGATGATCCGCGGAGGGGGAAAATCCCTGACCCTTGCCCCTTCCTCAAGGAACATCCCTTCCAGGGGAGGATGGGCCACAACGGAGTCCCTCCCCCAGACCATCCTCACGGCCCTGGCGGTAAAACTTGAATTGACGAAGATCCTCTCCACCCTCTTTAACTCCTCCAGGTCGACCTCTATGAATCTTCCGGCCCGGCGGTAATCCTCTATGTTTTCCTCGGTCACCTCTTCTTCAAGGGGGAAGTGCACGTACATGGCCACCCGCGGACCATCCTGGAGGAAACGGAGATAGTGGGTTTCAGATATGGCGAGAAAGAACCAGTCGGGATCGTAACGCTTTACAATCCCGTTGAGGTCCCGGGGATCCTCTATTGTCAGCACATCATCGAACCATTCGGGGTCCCTGCGGAGGGAGACGACAAGCACAGAAACCCCCGCTTCCTTCAGCCCCTCTGACAGGAGCCTGGTGAGCCTTTCTGATCCTCCCTTTACATCAAGATGGGGATGAAAGATCAGTATCCTCATCAAAAAAACTTAAGGATGAAACCGGAGGATATCAAACGCTTCTCAGAAACGGAGCCTGTGGGCCACCTCAAGGAGGGTGCTGACCAAAAAGACCTTCAGAAAGTAAATTATCAGGAGGGCCACAAGGGGGGAGAGATCAAGCCCGAAGGCGACGGGCAGGTATCGCCTTATCCTCCAGAGGATGGGCTCCGTCCAGCGGTAAAGGAACCGCACGATGGGATTGAAGGGATCGGGATTGACCCAGGAGATTACCGCCCGGGCGATTATCAAGATCATGAAAAAGGTCAAAAGGATGTTTATCACCTTGGCCAGGGCATAGAGGAAATTACCCAAGATGAACATCCCCGCCTCCGGCAATGAAGCTTATCTGTCGCCTCTCGGTCCCGGATCTCCTGAAGGAATAAAAGAGGTCCCTCTGGCAGAAGGTGCAGAGATCGATCTCCTCTATCTGTTCCACCCCCATGCTCCCCAATTCTATCTTTGCCGAAAGCACAAGATCAAGGAAGGTCCCTCCTTTGCGTCTTTCTACCACCCGGGGACCGAACTTTGCGAGGAAGGCAGATGAGACCTCCTCCCCCACCCGGTAGCAACACCTCCCTATGGCCGGACCGATGGCCACCCTTATCCTTTTGGGATCGCACAGGAAGGCCTCCCTCATGGCCCTAATCGCCTCCCTCAGGACCCCCAAAAGGATTCCCCTCCATCCGGCATGAACTATCCCCACGGCCCCCGTCTCTGGGTCCCAAAGGAGCACCGGCAGGCAATCGGCTGTGCGCACAATGAGGATTACGTCTCCGCGGTCGGTAACCGCTCCATCGGAGGGCGGAAGCCCTTGGGGCAGGGGGTCTCCTTCCCTCAGAATGAGGACCTTATTGCCGTGGACCTGACCCAACTCTTGGGGCTTGTGCCCTGGAAGGAGGCGCTTTAAGGCCTCAAGGTCAAAGTCCTTGGTTCCGAAACCGTGCGGTACCTCAATCCCCCGGGCCCGGATAAAGGATCCTGATTTCGGCAAGCAGCTCCTCAAGGTCATGGGGCAAAGGGGCGGTGAATTCCCTCCAGGTACCATCTGCCGGGTGAAGGAACCCCAGGGTGTGGGCATGCAAAGCCGGACGCCCCAGCGACTCCACCCGCTTCTGCAAGCCCTCGGGCAACTGTTTCACCCTCTTCCTCCTCCCATAGAGGGGATCCCCGACCAACGGGTGACCCATCGCACTCATGTGGACCCTTATCTGGTGAGTCCTTCCAGTCAGGGGCCTCACCTCCAGGAAGCTGAAGGGCCCGATGATCTCAAGGACCTTCCACATGGTAACAGCCTCCCTTGCCCTCTTGCCCCTGGGGATCCTTTTCAGGCCATAGCGGGGATGATACCCAATGGGGAGCCTCACCTCTCCTTCTCCACTTAGGGCCCCATAGACCAAGGCCAGATAGACCTTCTTCACCTTCCTGTCCCTGAATTGCTCAAGGAGCCCCCTTTGGGCCAACTCCGTTTTGGCCACCACCATCACCCCGCTTGTGCCCTTATCGAGCCTATGGACGATCCCGGGCCTGAGGGTCCCCTTTATGCCCTGCAGGTCCCCCAATCGGTGGAGGAGGGCATTGACCAAGGTCCCCCTCCTCGTTTTTGCCGTCGGATGGACGAGCATCCCCGGGGGTTTGTTCACGACTATGATGTGGGGGTCCTCGTGGAGAACCTCCAAGGGCATGGGTTCGGGTTCGAGGTCTAAGGGTTCGGGCTCCTCGGGGAAAAGAAGTGTGATGCGTTCGCCGACCTTAAGTCGTAGCGAGGCCTTGGGAGTCTTTCCCCCTACCGAGACCAATCCCTTCTGGATCAGTTCCTGGGCCCGCGAGCGGCTGATGTTCCCCAAGGCCCGCGAAAGGTACACATCGAGCCTTTCCCCCCCTCGGGTAACCTCAAGCTCAATCCTCCTCATCGCCCCGAACGGCCTTCCCTACAGCCTGGGCCACTATGAAGATTTCCTCCTCCGGGATCGTCCTTGGGTCCAGGATCACATGGTCCTCGGATACCCTGGCCACAACGGGGGGGTCTCCGCTCCTTAAGCGCGCCTCAAGTTCCTGGGCGCTCAGTCCTTTGGCCTTAAGGGCCACAGCCCATGTGGGAAGTTCCGCAAGGGGGAAGGATCCCCCTCCTATACGCGAACTCTCCCGAAGGACTTTTGCCTCAACATGGGGGGCCTCCTTTTGGATGAGCCTTTTGAGCCTCTGGGCCCTCCTTTTGAGTTCCCCTTCCTTCAGGGTGATCATCCTCAGGTGGGGGATCTCCGAAAAGGCCCCCTCCTTGGACCTGTAAGCCCAAAGGGTCCCTTCGAGGGCAGAAAGGGTGAGTTTGTCGACCCTTAGGGCCCTTGCCAGGGGGTTCTTCCTTATGGCCTCAATCAGGTCCTTCCTCCCCAGGATTATTCCCGCCTGAGGGCCTCCGAGGAGCTTGTCACCGGAAAAGGTGACCAAATCGGCCCCGGCACGGAGGGCGCCCTTAACAGTCGGCTCTCCCCTAAGTCCCCAGGGGGAGAGGTCCACCAAGAGGCCGCTTCCGAGATCCTCCATCACCAAAAGGCCGTATTTCCTCCCCAGGGAGACGAGCTCCTCCAGGATTACTTCGCTTGTAAATCCCACGATCTTGTAATTGCTGGTGTGGACCTTGAGGAGCATCGCCGTCTTCTCTCCGATGGCACTTTCGTAGTCGTGGAGATGGGTCCGGTTGGTGGTTCCCACCTCCCTGAGGATCGCCCCACTTTTGGCCATGACCTCAGGGATCCTGAAGGACCCGCCGATTTCAACCAGTTCGCCCCGCGAAACAATGACCTCCCTTCCCTCTGCAAAGGTATTGAGCACCAGGAGCACCGCCCCCGCGTTGTTGTTAACCACCATTGCGGCCTCAGCCCCCGTCAGCTCACACAGCATACCCTCCACGTGGACATGCCTCTGCCCGCGCTTGCCCTCCCGCAGGTCGTACTCGAGGTTTGAGTAACCGGTGCCGACCTCCAGTATCCTCTGGAGGGCCCTTGGGGAGAGGGGTGCCCGTCCCAGGTTTGTGTGAAGGATCACGCCTGTGGCATTTATAACCCTTCTGAGACTTGGAAGGGCGAGTCTTTTGAGCCTCTCCCGGATGCCCGAAATTATCCCTTCTCGATCTATGCGGTTGAGCTCACCCCTTCTCACAGCATCGCGGACCTCATCGAGATAGGTGCGGATGGCCTGAAGGACCAGCCCCCTGGGGGTGCCCTCAAGGTGGGGCCTTAAAGCCTCCTCTTTCAGGAGGTCGTCTACTTTGGGTATCTGTCTTAGAAGTTCAGCGACTTCCGCCACGCGTCTCCTTCATCCTTTGATCTATGGCCACCAAACTCAATAGCAAACGACGGATTCTGCTGAGGTCCACGACCTTTTCGACCTTGGCCTTTCGGATGGCCTCAAGCACCTCCTGCCGGAAAAAGGCCACCTCGGAGTCCTCGAAATAGACCAGTTTTCTCTGCTCGCGCTCAATGTCGTCTCTGTAAGCCTTAAGTAGCATTTCATATGTCTCTTTCTTCAATTCCATGGCCTTCCAGGAATTTATTATTCTTCAAAATTATCTCAGAAAAGTATACCCCCTCGCTCAGCGCCCATCGGGGGCAACGGTGGGGGGACAGAGGAAGTAAGGTAAGCGCAAACGCTTGAACGGGGGAGTTGCCCGTCATTCGCCTTTAAAATTATCTTTTAAAATGCATCACGGAAAATTTTTGTTTTGGAGGAGGCTGTTTTGTCCCTGCGTTTGCGGCTTTTGATTTTGGTATTGGTTGTGTTCATCCCTTTGGTGGGGATAGTGCACTGGCAAGCTTTGAAGGCCCGTCGCAACGAGGAAAGAGTTCTCGAGCGGGAGCTTTTGCACATCGCTCAGGCTGTGGCCGCCCGACAAGAGCAACTTGTGAGCTCCACTCGCTCCCTCTTTTCGCTCCTTGTTGCTCTTTCTGAGGAGTGGGAGCGCGATCCGGTGGCCTGTCAGAGGATTCTAAATCACCTCAGGGAATCTTGGCCAGTTTATGCAAGCCTGGCTTTGGCTAAGCCCGATGGTGATGTTTGGTGTGGAGCCGCTGTCGGGCACGCAAATTATGCGAAACATGATTGGTTCAAAGCGACTCTGGCGACAAAGGGTTTTGTGTTTGCCAAAATGGCCAACCAGCCTTTTTTGGTCTTAGCCCAGCCGATCCTCGATAGAAGGGGAGAGGTAAAAACCGTCCTTTCTGCTACGGTGGATCTGGCCTGGCTCAAAGAGCAGGTGCAGGAGGTCTCCCTTCCTCGGGGTGCAGCGGTGTTTGTGGTGGACCCTCGCGGATTGGTTTTGGCCCAAAGCGGCTGGCCCGAGGATCTTGTGGGGAACCCCTGCCCCCTCACCCCCATGGGGCAGGTAGGAGGAAAGGCCAAGCTTCTCACCGCTTCTGGTCCGGGAGGGGAAAGGTGGGTTTATGTGGCTGTTCCCTTTCCTCAGGGTTTAGAAGGGACAGCTCATGTGCTTTTGGCCCTTCCTGCGAGGATCGCTTTTGCTTCGGCCCGCACCACCTTCCTCTGGGACATCATTTTCTCCTTGGCAGTGGCCGTTGGTGCCAGTGTTTTGGCCTGGGTTTGGGCACGGCAATTCGTAAGAATTCCAGTGGCGCGCTTGACTGCGGTGGCAGAGCGTTTGGGAAAGGGGGAGTTTCAGGTGCGATCAGGGCTTGCTTCAAGCCGCACCGAACTGGGAAGGCTTGCTCGGGCTTTAGATCAGGCCGCTCAAAGTCTGGAGGAACTCGAGAAAAGGCGCTTGAGCCTTGAGCAAAGCTTGGTCCAGCTCCTCCAAGTGAGCCCGGTGATCCTTTACGCCTTGCGACTGGAGGATCTCCGCATAACCTGGATCAGCCCCAATATCCAAAAGATCCTGGGCTACACCCCGGAGGAAGTCCAGGAGCCTGGATGGTGGCAGGGGCATGTGCATCCTGAGGATGTGAAAAAGGCTCAGGTGAACCGGGCTGAACTCCTTACGGCCGGTCAGGCCGCACTCGAGTATCGACTCCGCACCAAAGAGGGGAGATGGATTTGGGTGAGGAATGAGCTTCGGGTGGTACGGGATGAGGGAGGGAACCCGCTGGTTGTCGTGGGTGTCTTGTCCGACATAAGCGAGCGCAAACGATCTGAAGAAAGAATGGCCGAACAACTCCGGATCATCTCCGCCCTTTATGCCAGCGCTGAGCGGCTGGTGGTCTCCCAGGAACCCAAAACGTTGGCCCAGGAGGTTTGCCGAACCTGCGTGGAGGCCTTTGGGCTCAGGTTGGCCTGGATAGGTCGGACTGAGGAGGATGGAAGCCTCCTTCTCCTGGGGCAATATCCGATCGAGCATCCCTATGCGGGGGCGATCCGGGTGCGCTGGGATGACACACCGCAAGGACAAAATCCCATCGGCTGGGCCATCAGGGAGGGGAAGCCCAAGGTGGTCGGGGATATCTTGAGGGATCCGGGGTGTATTGAATGGCGGGAAGCGGCCAAGGCCTACGGATTTCGTTCCTTTGCGGCCTTTCCTCTCCTTCGTGAGGGACGAACCTTTGCAGTCTTAAGTCTCTACAGCTCCGAGCCGCGCTTCTTTACGGAAGAAAAACTATCTCTTTTTCAGGCCCTGGCCCACTTGGCCGCCGGAACTCTGGAGAAGATCCGGCTTTTAGGGGTTTTGGAGCGGAAGCTCCGGGAAATTGAGGCCCTCCGGCACATCGACCTTGCCATTACCGGGAGTTTGGATCCTCGCCTTACCTTGCGGATCCTTCTTGAGGAAGTAACACAGCAACTTAAGGTAGATGCGGCTGCCGTGTTCCTCTTGGACCCAGGTGGAACGGTGCTTCGCTGTGCTGGAGCCAGAGGCTTTCACGATCAGGAAGCCATTGAACGTATAGAGCTTGGTGTAAGCACGAGTATCGCCGGCCGAGCGGTCAGGGAGCGGAAGGTCGTGGTTGTGCCGGACCTCTCCCAAGAGGGGCTTCACCTAAGTGCTCATAGGAATCTCCTTTTTGCCGAGGGTTTCACCACCATCTATGCGGCACCCCTGATTGCCAAAGGACGGGTCCTCGGCGTGTTGGAGACCTTCCACCGCGAGCCTCGCAGGGAAAACAGCGACTGGGTTGCAATGCTTGAGGCCTTGGCGTCTCAAGCGGCCATCGCCGTGGAGAATGCCCGGCTGTTCGTTGACCTCGAGGAGGCCAACCTGGAGCTCCGGCTGGCCTACGACGCCACTATTGAAGTCATGTCCCGGGCCCTTGAATTCCGGGATTTGGAGACCAAAGGCCATTCCCAGCGTGTTACCGAGCTTACGCTAAAGCTTGCCCGAAGGATGGGGATGACGGAGGAGGAGCTGGTGCATGTGCGGCGCGGTGCCTTTTTGCACGACATCGGGAAATTGGCCGTTCCCGATGAGATCTTGCTTAAGTCCGAGAGACTCACCGAAGAGGAATGGGCCATCATGAAGAAGCACCCACAGTACGCGTACAACATGCTTTACCCCATCAGTTATCTTCGGCCGGCCCTGGACATTCCTTACGGTCACCACGAACGGTGGGACGGGAAGGGCTATCCCCGAGGACTTAAAGGGGAGGAAATCCCGCTTGCTGCCCGGATCTTCGCCGTGGTTGATGCCTGGGATGCCATGCGCAACGATCGACCATACCGAAAGGCCCTGTCCGTAGAGGAAGCGCTTGCTGAGATCCAAAAAGGTGCAGGAACGCAGTTTGATCCCAAGGTCGTCGAGGTTTTCTCGGCCCTCATCCGCGAGGAGATGGCCGAAAGGGCGTAAACTTCTGCCTCCTTCAGCCATGAAGTGCCCAATGAAGGCCAACAGAATCCAGAAAGGACATTGACTGGAAACCAGGAGGGCATTAAGCTGTAACCGCTCATGGCAGCGGTACTCGTGCTAATTTTGTATCTGTTCCTTCCCCTTTCGCCCTTCTGCCAGGAGGTTAAGGTATCGACGGTGCTTGAGGTCACAGAGGCCTTGATGCCCGACCTCTACCTTCTGCCCCTGACGGTTTCCACCAGCGGGGACACGGAACGGGAGGTCCTGGAGGTGCTCGGGGCCGTGGACGAGACGATAAGGAGCCTTGGCCTCCCCTACCGAGGAGGCGATTACTCGGTGGGGCCCTGGTGCTGGTGGGATAAGGAAAAGGAGAGGCGGGTGTGTAAGGGCTACCGTGGTTCGGTCAATTACATTTTCAGGCTCAAGGAGGCCAGCGATCAGAACAGGGTGCTTGAGGCCATCACGGGGTTTAAGGGACACGTGAAGATGGACCTTTCGGTGGGGACTCCTCGATGGGAGGTCTCCAGGGAGAGGGTCAGGCAGAGGAGGGAGGAGCTGGAGCTTCAGCTTGTGAGGGAGGCCAAAGAGTTCGCCAAAAAGCTCTCTGAGGGCCTTGGGCAGGGATGCAGGTTGAGCGAGATAAATTTCGAGATGAGGCCCTGGGGTCCCTTCCCCGTGCGGGCCAAAGCCCTTCATGCTCCGGAACCGGTGCGCAGCCCTCAGGAGATCTCGGTCAAGGCCACTGTGAGATACATTTGCAGTCCCCCAACAAATTCCGGCGGGCGTTGACTGCCGTTTTGAAGGATGTTAGTTTTTTAAAAGAGCGCCCCCGTAGCTCAGGCAGGATAGAGCACAGGATTCCTAATCCTGGTGTCGCTGGTTCGAATCCAGCCGGGGGCGCCAGAATTTTGGTATCTGCCTTCCCCATTTTTATCCCCATTTCTCCCTTGCATGAAAGCTCTGGTAGGCGGAGTTGAGCTCCTCGGCCTTTGCCTGGAGGTTGTGCATATTCCCTAAGGAGGGAATAGGCTTCGTTCACGAGGAACCAGTACACCCCCTCGGACGGGATGTAGGCGAAGGCGAAGTCCGCAGACCCTTTGTCAGGACAGACGTAGTCGCTGAGGATCTTCTTCAGATGTCCGTTGACATCCCCGAGGAAGTTTTTCTTAAAGGTCTCCTTTTGAGCAGAGTCACCGGCTTCGACCATCTTCCTGTAGTTTTCGAGGGGAAACTCCGAGTCTATGCAGATTATCCTCACCGTAGACCGTATGTAGGCATCGGGGATCTTTCCGTCGAGGACCTTTTCCCTCACCCTGAACATGTCCGGAGAGAGCTGATCGGGCAGAATCGTCTCCAGGGCGATCTCCCCGAAGGCACCTCTTGCTGCAGGGACGCGCAACATCTGCTCGATGGACGTGTGGATGCCCTTGATCTCCCTGGCATGGGTGACCACCTCCCCGATCTTCTCCGCCACTCCCGAGGCCTGCCATATCCTGGACAACGCCGCCTCTACGTCTTCGGCACGCACCCTGGACCTCCTGAGGGTAACGATCAGCAAAACGATCAAAAGGACCAGGATTGAAAGGAGCAAAATCACTGTGAGCATCTCCTCGCCCTTTTTCCTTCATCATACCGACTAATCTGTCACCAACCATGGCCACTGCCCCTTCATACTTTGGCAAACAGGGAGATTTCGTTGACAGGGGCCTTTTCTCCTCCTACCATTGCCAAGGGACGTCAAATTATAGCTCATGATAGAGCGCCCATAATGAAAAGCCGAGGTCAGAAAAGCCAGGCGAGAGACATCGCTACCCTTGAAAAGAAGTTAAAACAATCCCTGACCGATATAGCTTCCCTTTTTCACAAACTGGGTGAGGATCAGCGGGAATGGGAAAGAACGGAGATCAACTGGAAAAAGGGTGAACCTCCCTTTGACGATTTCTACTTCTACGTGGCCCTTGCCACAGTTTGGCAGTCCTTCAGCCGGAGGCTGGAGGGGGAAAGGCGGAGGGCCTTTGTAATGGAGGTCTACGACACCTTCCGCGAGGCCCTGAAGGGACACCGCGCCATCAGCGACCTCGAAGCCGTTCTCAGGCGACACCGCTCATCGCGGTTCAAAGTCGGGGCAAATCTCCTCAAGCTCTGGCTGAAGATCGCAGGGGAACTGTCATCAAGGGGCGTGCCCCTGGACGATCCGTTGGCAATCCAGAGGGTCGCCACCCGCTGCTCCTCGCGGTCGCAACACTGGAGCGCCTACGCCCCTCTGGAGGCGGCGGTGGTAGTGGGCGACCTTTTCCCTTGCCACCACGACCTCATCCCACCCCTCGGTACCACCGTGACGCGGGCCTTCGCCCACTTAGGCCTCCCCTTCTCCTACCCTCCCACCAAAAAGGAGCTCGATGTGATCCGCCGCTTCCTGCTGCAGCTGGCAGAACTCGCGGGGACCAATCACCTCCTGATCGAGATGGGAATCTGGCTCTTCGGATGGAACCTGGAGAATCAAGTTTAATTTTCCGCCTTGACATTTCGTCTTGATTGGTTATATTATATCTGTGCTGTCCGTGGTGGAGTTCATCGGTGAGCTTTGGGCCAGGAGGGGCAGGGATCTTCTGGTTTTCGCCTGTTCTGGCTCAAAGCGCTCGGATGAGGAGATAGAGAGGTTATCCATAAGGATTCGGCCCTCGGAAATTCTTCATCTGTGTGAAGGCTATAGAACCTGTGTCGCTCGGGGTTATCGTGCGGTCATAGATCCGTCCTCCCGGGAGTTTGCGGCCTGTCTCAGGTATTCTGGGGTCTTCTATCGGCAGATCCCCTTGGAGCTGTGGCAGGAGCTCTTTGGGTGGCCTGTGCTGATCCTTTCGGCCTATTATGGCCTTATCAGGCCTACTGACGGAATCAGGTACTATGACCTCTCCATGAACCGGGTTCCGCGGTCCTGCAAGAGGCTCCTTCGCTCTGCCCTCAGCGAGTACATGGTGCAGGAAGGCCTCGAGCGTGTTCTGCTCTTGACCTCGGGTATGTATGCCGAGCCCTTCTCAGGTGTAGAGGGGGCGTACATTGTGGAGTTCTACGAAGGCGGCCGGAAGATCTCTGGAGTTTTCGGCAGGGATCACTACCAGACGGCTGGGCTCCTGGTCACATCCCTCCTGGGAGGCAGCCTCCAGATCAGACCATCGGTAAAGGTTTTGGTCCGAAGGATTTAAGAATCAAAACGAAAGGAGGGCAGTATGAGTTTGAAAAGTCCCTACCCTGTCAACTGCCCCTTTTGTGGGCAAGGATTTGAAGCCGTGCTGTGGGATTCGGTAAACACCTCCGTGAGTCCAGAGGCCTTGGAGCTTCTGGCCGAGGGGGAGTTCAACGTGCTCCGCTGTCCCGCATGCGGCGAGGAGTTCTTCGTCCTTAAGCCCGTGCTTTTTCACTTCCCCCGCACCCAGGTGATGATCTATGTGGTCCCAGACGATGAAGACCACGACCGCTATTACGGGCACTTTGGCGAACTGGATCAATCCCTCGGCTCCTTCCGGGAGCTGATTGCCGGGTATTCCTACAGGGTCCTATCGTGGACGGAGTTCTTGGAAGCTCTGCCCGGTTTGGTTTTCACGGAGGAGCACGCTGACGAGTACGGCGAGATGATCGAGAGGGCCCTGTCCCGGTGGCCTGAAACCCTGGTGAGGGACAAAGGCACAAACGGAGCCGACGTGATCGAGGGGGTCAGAGGCATCTGGTTGAGGGTGCAGGACGAACACCTCGGCATAGACGATGAGCTCTTCGTGGAGGATGAGGAGCTCTACTGGAAGACCATCGGTATGCCCCGGTCCCCCAATCCCTCAGAAAGCTGAACAAATCGCAGGAGTTGGGACATATGAAAGTGAGGATTTTTGCACTGGCTTTCGTCCTGGCCTTTCTGGGCACCAATCGACCAGAGGCCGGAGCCGTGTGGCTGCACCTCACCGACGAGCTAACCCTCATCGTGATCAGCCCCTTGGGCAGGGAGTGGAAATTCCACTACGATCTCTCAAAGATCAAATGACCGCAGGAGGGAGCGATATGGCATTGATGGAAGAAGTGGTCCAGATCCTGTGCCGTATCCCTTACCCCATCTGGGAGGGATTCGTGAGAAATGAGCCGGAGTGGCGGTTCACAGAGCCTGTGCTTGAACGCTATGGTCCCAGTCGCTTCCTCACCTTCATGGCGGTGGCGGGGCTCAACGACTATCAGCTCAAAGGGCCTGCGGAAAAGAGATACTGGCCGCTGCTTGTGAAGCATGTAATCCAACGACCGATTCCCGAATCTCCGGAAGATCTAAAAGAGGTGCTTAGAGGGTTTTACGAAAGGGAGCGTTTTTACACAGTGAAGATCAGACGACTCGAGCGCTTCCTCCGAAGCCCCCTGGCACACAGGATGTGGTGGATGACCACTGCCGAGTTCTCGCAGTCTTTTAAGGAATTGTGGCACAAAATCGCCGAGACCATGAATCAGCAGAAGGAGAAAAAGACCATCGTCATCTCCATGAAGTGCCTGGGGATAGGGCTTCTGATGCTGGGGGTGAAGGATTTCGACTTTACGGGAATCCCCGTAGCGGTGGATGCCAGGGTAAGAAGCCTCCTCGAAAGATGGGAACTCATCACAGAGGGGGCTTCCGAGCGGGAGATCCAGTCCCTCTGTGAGGAGATACTTCGGGGGATAAGGAGGGCCGAGCCCCGGGTCAACATGATCCACTTGGACAGCTTCCTGTGGCAGGTGGAGGGCTTCTACAAGGCCGGTGCCTTTAACTCCCTTATAAACATGGGAATGGAACCAGATCTGGCCAGAGCCATCGCAGATCTCGGGAGGTAGTGCCATGGAAGTCAGATACCTGCTCATGCCCGTTATCGGTGGACTGATCGGATGGATTACAAATGCCCTGGCCATCTGGATGCTCTTCCACCCGTATAAGGAAAAGAAAATATTGGGAATGAAGGTCCCCTTTACTCCGGGACTGATCCCCTCCCGGATGAAGGACCTGGCAGCCAGTGTGGCCTCGGCGGTCAAGGACTATATCTTCACCGCCGAAGAGGTCGAAAAGTTGCTCAAGGAGCTCAAGCTCGATGATCTCGTGGCGCACGAACTCACGAAGAATCTTCCATCGCCTCTCGACAACTGGAGCCGGGCCCTTGCCACGAAGCTTTTCAAGGAGAAGCTCGCCAACATCGGCCGCGACCTCTCCGGGGAGATGAGAAAGGAGGTGGAGGAAAGGCTGGAAGAGCTCGTCCTCAACCGGATCCTCGACAACTTCGACCCCCAGAAGATGGAGGTGGTGGTGCGAAGGGTGGCCTCCAGGGAGCTGCGCTACATAACCCTCTTTGGGGGCCTGCTCGGTGCCCTCATCGGGGCCGTTCAGGCCCTGTGGATGATGATGTAACAGACTTCAGAAATAAGGAGGGAACCCATGCTTTTGGCGTTGCAAATGGGAAATGCCCCGCTGACCTTGAGGGAGCTTGTTGAGATCCTAGAGCCCAACTTTGACACTTCCCCGGCCCGAATCCCGCTGTCGAGGGGCAAAATGGCTTAACCATGCGGTGTTCGTCCGAAGAGGGGCCCAGTGTGTAGTGCTGTGTTTGTCAAGACCAAGATGGAAGGAGAGAAGGTCTTCAGACCTCAGTTCCAGCAGCTTCAACTCCAGCACCTCTACCGCTTTCTGAACTTCCTTTCAGAATGCAAGGACGAGATAGAAGTAAGGCTCTTTGAAAGGGTCGGGAATCTTTTCGACCTGGAGCTTGACCTTGTCTTTTGGGATACGACCTCTTGCTACTTTGAAGGTCAAGGGGCAGAAGGCTTCTGTGAGCATGGTTACTCCAGGGACAGGACGCCTGGCAGGGTCCAGGGGATCCTCAGAGAGGCCGGATACGATGGGAAGCATCTCTTGAGGACCAACACCAGCCTTTTCCCCGAGGAAGTGGCCCTTGCCTACAGGGGCCTGTGGCAGGTGAAGAGGGCCATCAGGGAGTTGAAGTCTGGACTGGAGCTGAGGCCTGTATATCACTGGACTTTCAAGCGCATAAAGGGGCCACATCATGGTATGTTTTCTGGCCTTTCTGCTGGAGGTGGCCTCCGACGGGAAGCTGAAGGAGTTGGGTTCTCCCTCTTCCCTCAGGGAGGTGATGGCAGACCTTGAAG
>CAYVAU010000015.1:0-26149 GCA_964448445.1 uncultured Thermodesulfobacteriota bacterium
GTATAAAGGGAGGGCCGAGGCCAGGGGGGCCGTGGTCTCTGACGGCCAAAGGATCCTTAGGGGGGTGGAGGAATCGGGAGATGAACCCCAGGTCTTGGCCAGGGCTCTCCAGGGGGTGATGATAGCGGTCGGAAAGGATCGCCTGAGGATGGGGCAGTTGGTGTGTAAGCACTTTCAACCCGATCTCATCCTCTTGGACGATGGCTTTCAGTACCGGGGCTTAAAGAGGGACCTTGACCTCCTCTGCCTTGACCTCGATACCGACCTTGAACGTCCGAGGCTTCTCCCGGCAGGCCCCTTCCGCGAACCTCTTTCGGCCATAGGGAGGGCCACGGCTGTGATCCTCACCTACTGGCGGCCCTCCGAAAAGGGGGAACGGCTGAGGGAGAAGGCCCTCAGCTGGGGGAAACCCCTCTTTTTGGCCCCCGTCCGCTATGAGGGGCTTGTGCGCGGTGGCGAGCTCTTTCCCCTTTCCACATTGCGGGGAAAGAAGGTCTCTGTGCTTTTGGGGATCGCCAAGCCGTGGCGGTTCCTGGAGGCCTTGAGGGGTGAAGGGATAGAGGTCCTTCGGGTGGTAATCCGCGGGGACCATCATTGGTGGGAGGAAAGGGAGATCGGGGAAGCCATCAAGGGAGCGGAGGCGATTCTCACCACCGAAAAGGACCTGGTCAAGCTCCCCGACCTCGACCTTCCCTGCTATGCCCTGAGGATGTCCCTTGAGCCGGAGGAGGCCTTCTGGGGGTTTCTGGAATCTCGGCTTTCCGGGTAAAATTTAGGGAAGGATGGAAATTAAGGCCATACGGGGATTTTCGGACATCCTGCCCGAGGAAACGCCCACCTGGCAGAGGGTAGAGGGGGAGGCAAGGAGGGTCCTTGAAGGCTTTGGCTTTCAGGAGATAAGGATACCGGTGCTTGAGAGGACCGAGCTGTTCTCGCGGGGCATCGGTCAGCAGACCGATATCGTCCAGAAGGAAATGTACACCTTCCAGGACAAGGGTGGGGATTGGGTGACCTTAAGACCCGAAGCCACCGCGTCCATTGCGAGGGCTTACATTGAGCACCGCCTCTGGATTCGGGATCCCGAGTCAAGGCTTTATTTCATAGGCCCGATGTTCCGGTACGAAAGGCCCCAGAGGGGCAGGCTCAGGCAATTCCACCAGATTGACGCCGAGATCTTCGGACCAGATCACCCCATGGTGGATGCCGAGATCATGGCCCTGCTCATGGAGATCCTGGAGAGGATCGGCTTGAGGGAGATGCGCCTGGAGTTGAACAGCTTGGGCTGCAGGAACTGCCGGGGTATCTTCCGGGATGAACTTCGGGATTTCCTCAGGGGACATCAGGCCGAGCTCTGCCCCGATTGCCAGAGGCGTTCGGAACAGAATCCGCTGCGCGCCTTCGATTGCAAGGTCCCGGGATGCATTGAGGTGATGAAAAAGGCCCCTATACTTGAGGATTTTCTGTGCGATGCCTGCCGATCCCATTTTGAGGGAGTCAAGGCCAACCTCGAACACCTGGGGGTGGCCTTCACCGTCAACCCCCGACTGGTTAGGGGGCTTGATTATTACAGCCGGACGGCCTTTGAGGTCGTGGTAGAAGGGCTTGGGGCCCAAAATGCCGTCGCTGCTGGGGGAAGATATGACAACCTCATTGCCGAACTTGGGGGACCCGATATCCCGGGGATCGGGTTCGCCATCGGTATGGAGAGGGTCATGCTCCTCATCCCCCAGCAACCCCCAAGGCCCCCCGCCAAACTTTACGTAGCTGTCCTTGGGGAGGAGGCCCGAAGGCTTGGTTTTTTATGGTCCTGGCAGCTGAAACGCCAAGGGATACCCGTCATGCTGGAGTACCAGGACAAAAGCCTGAAGGCCCAACTGCGGAGGGCCAACAAACTCGATATCCCTTTCGTGCTCATCCTGGGCGAGGATGAAATTGCCCAGAAGAGGGCCCTCCTTAAGGACATGCAAAAGGGGACCCAGCAGCAGGTCCCCTTTGATCAGGCCTTGCAGATCTTATGTGAGATCCTCAATCCACAAAGCTCTTGAGCTTTTTGGCCCTGGAGGGATGACGCAGCTTCCTCAGGGCCTTGGCCTCTATCTGGCGGATCCTCTCCCTGGTGACCTTGAAGACCTTGCCGACCTCCTCGAGGGTATGGTCGTATTTTTCATCGATGCCAAATCTCATCTTTAGAACCTTTTCTTCTCTTTCGGTCAGGGTCGAAAGGACCTGCCGCACCTGTTCGGTCATGGTCTTGTAAATGACGGCATCCAGGGGCTGAAGCGTCTTCTTGTCCTCGATGAAATCCCTTAAGCGGGTATCCTCATCGTCCCCTATGGGGGTTTCAAGGGATATGGGCTCCTTGGCGATCTTCAGGATCCTTATGACCTTCTCCACCGGTATCTCCATCCTCTCGGCTATTTCCTCGGGTGTCGGTTCGCGTCCAAGTTCCTGTACCAGTTGTCTGGTGGTCCTCACCAGTTTGTTGATCGTCTCGATCATGTGCACCGGTATCCTGATGGTCCTGGCCTGATCGGCTATGGCCCTCGTTATGGCCTGACGAATCCACCAGGTGGCATAGGTGGAAAACTTGTATCCGCGGCTGTACTCGAACTTGTCCACGGCCTTCATCAGCCCTATGTTGCCCTCCTGGATCAGATCCAGAAACTGGAGTCCCCGGTTCACGTATTTTTTGGCGATACTGACCACAAGCCTCAGGTTCGCCTTGATCAACTGATTTTTGGCCTCCCTGGCCTTGGCCTCGCCCCTTTCGATCTCCTCTATGGCCTTTTTTAACTCCTCGACGGTGATATCGTGCTGCTCGGTGAACCTCCTCATGCGCTCGTTAAGCGTCCTGTATTGTCCCTCAAGCCGGGAGAATTCCTCCTCGTTCAATCCCTTCTCCCTAAACAGGGCCTTTTTCCTGTCGGGTTGCTTCTTCAGGGCCGCAAAGAAGGTCCCGAGCTCCCCCGCCTCACTTCCCACCCTTTCGGCAATCTTCCTGATATCGGATTCCATCGCCTCGACCTTTCTCAAGAGCTCCTTGAGCCTCCCAACGATCATGGTCACTTGCGATTCCTTGAGGTTCACCTGCGAAAGCAGGGACACCATCTCCTCTTCCTTCGTCTTCAACTCCTCGGGGGATGTCCCGGGGTTGGCTTTAAGCCCCCTTATCTCCTCTTGCAGTTCCTTTATCTTGTCCATGATCCTGAGGATCCTTTCCCTGTATACCTCTTCCTCCTCTTCCAGATCGTCGTCATCGACGTTATTGGAGATCTCCCTCACGCTGATCCTGCCTTCCCTTAAGGCATCCCCCAGCTTGAGCACCTCCTCCACAGTAACCGGACAGTTGAGGATTACCCTAAGGACCTCCTTCTTCCCCTCTTCGATCTGCTTGGCAAGGGCGACTTCCCCCTCACGGGTCAAAAGCGATACCTTCCCCATCTCCCGCAGATACAGCCTTAAGGGGTCACTTGAGTGGGCGAGCTCGACATCGTCCAGCCCCTGATGGGTCGGCTCTTCCACCTGATGCTTGGTCTCCACAAATTTCTCCTCGAGGACATCCACCTCATCAAGGGCTCCCAAGACATCCTCCAGGCTCTCTATCTTCTTCTCCACGGTGTATTCCTCGTCCACCATCTCCACCCTCCGAGATGGGTTATGCTTTGGTACCCTCAAGGAGAGCACGTTCCTGCATCAAAAAGACCTGCTGTTGGGAGAGAAGGGCCCTAAGCCTCCCCTCATCCCCGGCTTCCTCGGCCTTTCTGATCTCCTCTATCAACCTCTCCCTCCTCAACCTCAGGTTCCTGAGCCTTATCCTCCTTACACAGTCTTCAAATACCTTCCTTGGGTCCTCGATGCCCTCGGCGAACAAAAACGCGAAAACCCCCTCCCCAACCCCCCTTTCCTGCAACATCACCGGTATTTCGGTCGCAAAATCCCCTCCTTCATCCTTGATCTTAAGGGCTTCCTTTAAGATGTCCCTTAAGGCCTCAGATGTAAACTCCTCGAGAATACCCGATTCCTCCACCCAATCGAGGACCTCCCCATGCTGGATTATAAGGGCCAAAAGGGCCTCTTCGGCAGAAGGGGAAGGGATCCTGCGTCTAAACCCCTGCTCCACCCTCATCTTCAGCCTGTCCATGAGGAGCTGCGGCTCAACGCCAAGAAGTGAGGATACATACTCCAGGTAAAACCTCCTCCTCAAGGGATCCTCTATCTTCTCAAGCAAACCCAGCAATATCTGGGCCGCCCGGTATCTGCCTTCGGGATCCCCAAGGTCGTAATTCCTCAACACCTCCCGACAGTAAAATTCCACCGCCCTGCTCCTTCCCGAAAGGAGCGACTCCTTCCCCCGCTCCCTCACGAAGCTGTCTGGATCCTCTCCTTCGGGTAAAAGCACTACGTCCCCTTCCATCCCCTCCTGCAGCAGCAGTTCCACACCCCTCATGGCAGCCCTTCTGCCAGCCTCATCCCCGTCAAAGAGGAAAACCACCCTTTCGCATAAGGGCTTCAAGATCCTCAACTGGGGAATGGTGAGGGCCGTTCCCAAAGGGGCAACGACGTTTTTCACATCGTGTTGTGCAAGGGAAAGGACATCGAAGTAGCCTTCAACCACCACTGCCTCTCTCTTTTCAATAATATAATCCCGGGCCTGTCTCAGGCCATAAAGGCATTCGCCCTTCCGGTAAAGGGGAGAATCGGGGGAGTTCAGGTACTTGGGCTCGCCCTCCCCGATGATCCTCCCTCCAAATCCCAGGATCCTGCCCCGATAATCCTCTATGGGGAAGATGACCCTGTTTCTGAACCTGTCGTAAAGCCCACGCTCACCCCTCACCAAAAGGCCGACCTCCTCTGCCAGGAGGAGATCTCCCCCTTTGGACTCGAGGAACCCCTTTAAGACCTCCCATCCCGAAGGCGCATAGCCCAAACCATAGAGCTCCCAAAGCCTCGGGGCAATTCCCCTTGAAAGCAGATATTCCCTGGCGATGCGTCCTTCGCGGGGATGAAGCAGCTTGGCCCTGAAAAATTCGTAAGCGAGGCGATTGATGTCATGATAGGGCTTGAGCTTGTCATAAACTCCCCTGAATTCCCTTATCTCTATCCCGTACCTTTCGGCAAGGGCCTTCACGGCTTCCTGGAAACTCAGCCCCTCGTAGCGCATGAGAAAGGTGAAGACATTTCCACCCGCACCGCATCCGAAGCAGTGGAAAAGCTGCTTTTCGGGGCTGACCATGAAGGACGGGGTCTTTTCCTTGTGGAAGGGACACAGCCCCTTATAATTACGCCCCGCGGGCTTGAGGGACACATAGCTGGAAATCACCTCAACTATATCGGCCCTTTCCCTCACCCTGTCGATGACTTCCCTGGGAATCATCGCAACTCAACCACCGTAACCCCCTCACCTCCCCTATCCTGAGGGGCGGCCCTCACCTCCTTCACATAGGGCATCCCCCTGAGGTAATCGCGGATGGCCCTGCGCAGGGCACCGGTGCCTATGCCGTGAATGATCTCCACCTGATCCCACCCCTTAATAAGGGCCTCATCAATCAGCTTGTCCACCCTCCTTAAGGCCTCCTCAACCCTCATCCCCCTCACGTTCACCTCGGGGGCGCCGAAGGTACTCGATTCCACAACCACCTGTCCTTGGGTTTCATCCTTTTGCCCATGTGCAGGAGCAAGCTCAGAACGATGCACCGAGATCTTCAACCCCCCAACGGCCACCTGCACCCGCTCCCCGCTCACCTCAAGGACCCGCCCCTGCGCCCCAAAGGGCTTTATCCTTACCCAATCCCCCTCCCTTACCTCCTCAAGCGAAGGCCCCTGGAGCCTCTGTGGGGGCACAAACCTCCGCCACTGCTCCCTGAGCTTCTTTAGCTCGGCCTTGGCCTTGGAAATCTCTTGAGGCCTCA
This sequence comes from uncultured Thermodesulfobacteriota bacterium, assembly GCA_964448445.1. Lineage (GTDB taxonomy): Bacteria > Desulfobacterota > B13-G15 > B13-G15 > B13-G15 > B73-G16. The sequence continues at coordinate 5,910 of CAYVAU010000015.1, forward strand.
ATTCCCTGCCGATCTCCCGCAATTTTTCTTCCAGCTCTGTCAACCTCCTCTTTCCCCGTTCCTCTATCCTCCTCAAGATCTCCCGCCTTTTGGCCTTCAAGCCCTCCCAGAGTTCCCGCAACCTCTTCCTCTCCCTTTCTGCCTCCTGCCTCACCTTTTTGGCGGTCTCAAGCTCCTTAAGGTAGCTCTCTCGCAGTTCGCTCAGTTCCTCCAGGATCCTGCGATCGGCCCCCTGGAGCTGTCTCTCGTGGCCTTCTGCTATCCTCAGGACCTCCTCGGGGGTTCCCCACTTTCGGGCTATGGAAAAGGTCCAACTCCTTCCCGAAAGGTCGTAGAGGAGCCTGTAGGTCGGGGTCATGGTCTGGGGATCGAACTCCACTGAAGCATTCCTCACCCCCGGGGTCCTGAATCCGTAAAGCTTCAAGGGGTCAAGGTGCGTCGTCACAAGGGCGTATCCTCCCCTGGACCTGATCATGTCCATGATCGCCATGGCGAGGGCCGCCCCCTGGATCTGATCGGTACCCGAACCCATTTCGTCGATGAGGACAAGGGCCTGAGGATCCACCTGCGGCAGTACCCTGTTGATCCAGGTCACAAAGGAGGAAAAGGTGCTGAGATCCTCAGAGAGATCCTGCTCATCGCCTATATGGGCGAAGATGCGACGGAAGACCATGATGGAACTGTCCGGGGATGCCGGAATAAGCATCCCCGACTGGGCCATCAAGGTCAACAATCCCAGGGTCTTGAGGACGACGGTTTTCCCTCCAGCATTGGCACCGCTGACAATGAGGATCCTGTCCTGAGGCCCCATGAGGATGTCCACCGGGACGACCTCCCTCCCCCTCTTCTCAAGGATCGGATGACGGGCCTGAAGCAGCCTGATGCCCCCTTCATTCGAAAGGGAGGGCATATTCGCACCGAGATCTATGGCAAGCCTCGCCTTGCCATAGAGCAGATCGACCTTCGCCTGGATCCGCAGGTCCTGCTGCAACTCTCGGACATGTTCCGCCACCAGAAGGCTCAGCCTCCTCAGGATCCTCATCACCTCCTCCCCCTCCCTCTCCCTGAGAAGGCCTAACTCGTTGTTGAGGTCCACGATCTCCAAGGGTTCAAAGTAGAGGCTTGCTCCTGAACCCGAGGCCCCGTGCACGATCCCCTTGGCCCTGCCCTTGCTCAAGGAGCGTAGAAGCACCACAAAGCGCCCATTCCTCTCGGTGATGATATCGGTCTGCAGAAGCCCTGCCTTCAACCCCTCCTCGACCCAGCCCTTTAAGCTGCTGAGCACCGCCTTCCTGACCCGGGCTATCTCGGCCCTTAGGGAGCGAAGCTTGAGGGATGCATCATCCTTCACCTCTCCCCCGGCCGAGATGGCCCCCTCTATCTCCCGCAGCAACCCCATGGGGGCCTTAAGGCGTCTCCCGAGGGCGGCGATCTTGTAAAACCTCTCCCCGAGATCTGACAGGGCATCCTTCAGGATCCTGGAGGCCTTGATGGAATCGGCAACGGCCCTCAATTCGTGAGGCTCAAGAAGGCCCCCCCGCTCTGCCCTCTCAAGGATCTCCCCTATGTCTGGAAATCCTCCTACGGGAACTCCTCCTTTCTCCTCGAGGAAGGCCTTCATCTGGAGGGTCTCCTCCAGCGCCTCCTTCACCTCCTGGGGATCGCTGAAGGGACGCAGCCGCTCCGCTTCCCTCCTTCCGAGTTCGGAGGTCACAAAGGTTTGGAGATGCTTAAGGACCTCTTTGTATTCGAGGCACTCTAAGGTCTTTTCGTCCATTTCGGGGAGCCCTCAAGGGGAGAGGGCCTCGAGTTTCCTCTTCACCAGGGCACTGACCGCCTGCCCCTCGGCCCTCCCGGTCACCTGGGGCATCACCACCTTCATGACCTTGCCGAGGTCCTTCGGACCTTGGGCTTGAACCTCCTTAATGGCTTGATCGATTATGCGCCCCAGCTCCTCCTCGGTGAGGGGCTTGGGCAGGAAGGATTCAAGGATCCCTATCTCCTGCTCTTCCTTTTGGGCCAGATCCTCCCTCCCCCCCTGGCGGAACTTCTCAGCGGCTTCCCTCCCCTTCTTGATGAGGGTCCTCAAAACCTGATGGGCCTCCTTGTCCTCCAGGGATCTGCCCAGTTCCTTTTCCCTGTTCTGGAGGGCAGAAAGGGCATACCTCAGGATGGAAACCTTTTCTCTGGCCCCTTCCTTCAGGGCCCGCTTCATCTCCTCCCTTATCCTGTCCAGAACGGCCATGTTGAAATTTAACTATAGCCCGAAAGGGGCAAAAGTCAACTTCTATCCGGATACACCCGACAGGGTATCCCCCTCAAGGTGACCGAACCCAGGGCGGGTTCATAGGGCGGATCGGAGGAGGTGAGGATGTTGAGGTTTGACTCCTCCCAGCCGTAAAGCCCCTCGATCCCCCTTTCGGGAAACCACCATCCGTAGGCCACAAAGACGACCCTGGGATCAAGGGAATCGTTAAAGGCGACCCTCTGCCTTATGCGCCCCCCTTCGGTCTCAATCACCGCCCAGTCCCCTTCCTCAAGTCCCAGTTGCCTTGCCGTCACGGGGTTGAGTTCCATTAGGGGCTCAGGACGCATCTTCCTCAATCCCTCGATCCACCTCCCCTCGGAATGCAGATAGGGGAATTCCTTGGCGCTGGTCAGCAAAAGCGGAAACCGATCCGAGGGATCCGGTGGAGGGGTAAATTTCAGCAGGGGCTCAAGTCCAAGCCCTTTCAACCTTTCAGAGTATATCTCCACCTTGCCCGATCTGGTCTTAAACCCCCTCCTCTCATACCCCTTTTCCTCCCCCTTGATGCGGAGTACCCTGATCCTCTTGAAATCCTCAAAGGTGAGATTTCCGGGCGAGAGGATGTAATCCAGGGCCTCCCTTTCGTCATCGAAGAAATACCGGGGATTGAGCCTTTTGCCGAGTTCGTTGAGGATCTTGTAATCGGGCCAGCCCTCCCCCGAGGGCTCCACCAGCTTCGGGTAGGCCAATAGAAACCCGTCAAAAGGTGGATAGGGGGCTATTTCGTCAAACTCGAAATTGGCCGCAACCGGAAGGACCACATCGGCCAGGGCCGCAGAGGGGGTCATGAACAGGTCGGCCACAAGGAGGAACTCAAGCCGCTGCAGGGCCTCTTTGGCCTTTTGGGCATCGGGGTAGGTCAGGAGGGGGTTGGAACCAAAGACCATGGCCCCCTTGATCGGATAGGGCTTACCCTGAAGGACTGCCTTGAGAAAGGATTGCCTGGTAGTCCTTCTCAAGAGGACGAACTCCGGGTCGACCTTCTGGGTCTGCCGCTGCAGTTCCGGCCTGTCCGAAAGGGCAAATTCCCTGAGGGACTTAACCGGAGGGCGCTCATAGGTGACCCATTCTCCCCCTTTTACATCCAGGTTGCCCGTTATGGCCTTCAGGATCACCAGGACCCTGAAGGTCTGGAAGCTGTTGGGGGTATGGTCAAGGGCATTTCCCCACTGGATCGCAGAGGGTCCGTCCTGGGCATACATTCGGGCAAGCTTCCTCATGATCTCGGGATCCACCCAGCTTATGCGGGCCAGCTCCTCCGCATCAACCCCCCTGAGGAAGGCCTCCAGTTCATCAAATCCCACCGTCCACTCCTTCACGAACTCCCTGTCATAGAGTCCCTCCTCCACCACCACCTTCAGGAGCCCCAGGGCCAGGGCCCAGTCTCCCCCTGGCCTCACCCTCACCCAGAGGTCGGCCCTGTTGCAGAGGGAGGTCCTTTTTGGATCCACTACGATCAGCCTCGCCCCCTCCCTTAAGGCCCTTTGCAGTTGACCATAAGTCAGGGACCCGTAGCGGGTATCGGGGAAATTGATGCCCCAAAGGACCAGGGTCCTCGGCACCCCGTCCGGATCCAGAAAACAGGGGGCACCCAAGGTCACGATTGAGGCCACCTCTCCGGGAACATGGCATATATGGCCTGAGGTCACCACATTGGGGGTCCCGAAGACCCTCGCGAAGCGATGACAAAAGGCTCCTTCCAGCCCCTTCGGGTGGCCCAGACACAGGGCCAGGGACTCCGGACCGTAATGTTCCCTAAGGGCCATCAGCCGCTCAAGCACGAAGTCGAGGGCCTCCTGCCAGGAGGCCTCCTGCCATCTCCCCTCCCCCCGAGCGCCCTTGCGGATTAAGGGTCGCCTGAGGCGATGGGGATGGTAGAGGATTTCAGGCCAGATCTTGGCCTTTCTGCAGGCCCCACCCCTTCCGGCGGGGGGATCAGGATCGGCTTCCACTTTGGCCACCCTGCCCCCTTCAACTGTCACCCTGAGGGCACAGCGCCCATCACATAGCCTGCAAAAGCTACGGTTCACCATCTTTGCCTCGACTATTTTACAACTCCACGGAGAATGGAAAAGATCCAGAAAGATGTGATAGCCTTTGAAGGCCGATGCCCTTGGGAAAGCTCCTGAGGGAGATTTATGGACGCCTCTACGAGAGCTTTGGCCCCCAGGGTTGGTGGCCTGCTGAGACCCCCTTTGAGGTCTTCGTGGGGGCAATCCTCACCCAGAATACCGCCTGGGCCAACGTGGAAAAGGCCATCGATAGGCTCAAGGGGCGCGGGGCCCTGGACCCTCACAGGATCATGGAGATGCCGGAGGGGGAGCTACAGGAGCTCCTCAGACCCACTGGGTATTACCGCATCAAGGCCAGGAGGCTGAAGGAGGCAGTGGGGTTCTTGATAGGGGAATTTGGTGCGAGTATGGAAAGGATGGCCCGGGAGCCTCTGGAGGAACTCCGTCGGAAACTTCTCAGGATAAGGGGCATAGGTCCCGAGACGGCCGACAGTATCTTGCTTTATGCCTGTCACAAACCCATCTTTGTCGTAGATGCTTACACCAAAAGGATCCTGCAAAGGCATGGATTGATCAGGGGGAATATCTCCTATGATGAACTACAGGGGCTCTTCATGGACCACTTGCCGAGGGATGTCGACCTTTTCAAGGAATATCATGCCCTGCTGGTCAGGGTTGGGAAAACCCATTGCAGGCCAAAGCCCAAATGCAAGGGCTGTCCCCTTGAGGGGTTGAATTATGAACAGGTTGTTGGACAAGAGGGTGAGGAGGCTTGTGGGTAAGGCCATATGTGAGTATGGCCTTCTGGAGGACGGTGACAGGGTCCTTGTGGGCCTATCCGGTGGGAAGGACAGCCTCACCTTGCTCAAGGTCCTGGCCGAAAGGGAGAAAATCGTCCCCATAAGTTACAGCCTCGTGGCGGTCACCGTCGATCTGGGCTTCTCGCCATTGCCTGAGGCCGAGCTGAGGAAGTTCGCAGAGTCCCTGGGGGTCGAGTTCATCGTGAAGCACACCGACATCGGCCCCAGGTCCCATCGCCCCGAAAACCCCGAAATCCCCTGTTTTATGTGTTCGCGGATGAGGCGGAAGGTCCTCTTTGAGACGGCTTCCGAACTCGGCTGTAACAAGATAGCCCTGGGCCACACCAAGGACGATATCTTGGTGACCTTCTTCATGAACGTCCTCTATTCCGGGGAGATAAGCACCATGGTCCCCAAACAGGAGCTCTTCGGCGGCAAGTTGACCATAATCCGACCCCTTGCCCTCCTTGATGAGGAACGGGTTGAGGCCTTCGCCAAAATGCATCGCCTTCCCATAATCGGGGATCTGTGCCCCACCAAGGGCAAGACCAAACGCGCCGAGGTGAAGAAGTGGCTTCAACTGATGTTCAAAAGGGACAGGACTCTGAAGGGGAATGCCTTCCATGCCCTTTCCAATGTGAACCTCCGGTATCTTTTGCCCAGAACCGATGGAGTCGAGAAATGCCCCTGAAGGCCGATGACGAATATCGGGAAGAAAGGGAGGCCATGGTCAGGTATCAGCTTGAGGCCAGGGGTATAAGGGACCCAAGGGTCCTTGATGCCATGAGAAAGATCCCCCGCCACCTCTTCGTCCCCCCCGAGTACCGGGATGCGGCCTATGAGGACCGTCCCCTCCCCATAGGGGAGGGTCAGACCATATCCCAGCCTTACATTGTGGCCTTGATGACCGAGGCCCTGGACCTTCAGGGACACGAGAAGGTCCTGGAGATAGGCACAGGCTCTGGCTATCAGGCAGCCATCCTCGCAGAGCTGGCCAGCGAGGTCTACTCCATTGAGCTTGAGCCGCTTCTTGCCAAAAGAGCCAAAAAGATCCTCCAGGAGCTCGGATACGCCAATGTGCATATATCGGTAAGGGACGGCTTCTATGGCTGGCCCGAAGCCGCCCCCTTTGACCGGATAATTGTGACATGCGCTGCCCCGCGGATACCCGAACCCCTGCTTGAGCAGCTGAAGGATCCCGGCAGGATGGTCCTCCCCCTCGGAGAGGCATCCTATCATCAGGTCTTGGTCCTTGTAAGAAAGGAGGGAAAGAGGGTAGAAAGGGAAGAGATAACGGGGGTGGTCTTCGTCCCCATGAGGGGAGAAATACAGGGGAGGAGGTTTTGGTGAGGGAGAGACCGAGGATCTGTGTGATAGACGGACAGGGGGGTGGAATCGGCAGCCTCATCGTGAGGAGGTTGAGGGAGGCCTTTGAGGAGAGGGTTGAGATCCTCGCTCTGGGGACCAATGCCGCTGCCACCATGGCCATGATGAAGGCCAGGGCCAACAGGGGAGCAAGCGGTGAGAACGCCATCTGTCAGACGGTAAAGGATGTGGATGTGATAATCGGCCCCCTGAGCATAATTTTGGCCAATTCCATGCTCGGCGAGCTCACGCCCAGGATGTCGGAGGCCATAGCCTCAAGCCCTGCCCTGAAGTTCTTGCTCCCCCTGACCCAGGAGAAGGTCACGATTGTGGGGCTGAGGAGGGAACCCCTCCCCCATTACGTGGATGAACTCATCCAGATCCTTAAGGAGACCCTAGATGTGTGAGGCCAACGTTTACATCGACAGGGACGGCAAAGAGGAACTGCTCCTTGAGGCCGTTTACCTGATCAGGCCCGAGGACGGAAAGATCTTCATGGTGAACATCTTCGGGGAACAGCGAACCGTCAAGGGGCGCTTCAAGCGGCTGGAGCTCGCCCATGAGAGGATCGTCCTTGAAGGGGATTGATCCCATGGGCCTTAAGGTAAAAGGAGGGTGAAGAGAGCCTCTTGGCCGAAAGGAGCATCCGTATCAGGCCCTGCAGGGGAAATCCCCTAAACCATGCCAAAAACCCCTCCCCTATCAGCTTCCAGGCCGAATAGACCTCTCCATAGAGGGAACAGAACTGGCGGTAAAACTCCTCAAGGGGCAGACGCGTCTGCAAGACCGCATGGGCTATGTCAAAGAGCTCATAATCACAGGTCGTTATCCTTTCCTTCAGCTCCTCAAAGAGCCTTGTGCCGGGAAGGGGGGTCAGGACTGAAAAGGACGCCTGCTTGATCCCCCGTGATCTCACGTATTCCCTCAACCCCTGAAAATCCTCCGGGCCAAAGGAGGGATCGACGATAAAGGAGGCCCATAGCTCTATTCCCAAGGACCTGAGGATCTCCACGGCCTCGTCATTTACCCGGACGGCTGTGCCCTTGCGAAGCCTCCTGAGGTCCTCATCCCTGAACCCCTCAAAGCCCACAAATATGGCCTTAAGGCCTATGGCCTTCCATAGCCTGAGCAGTTCGCGATGCTTCACAATGGAATCGCTTCGGGCCTGCAAAGTGTAGCGCTTTTTGATCCCGCGGCGCTCGATAAGCCGTGCCATCTCCTCGCATCTTTCGGGATCGGCCATGAAGTTATCGTCGACAAACAGGACAAAAGGGTCCCGAACCAGGGCGAGTTCTTCCACCACCCGCTCAGGGCTCTTCACCCTGAAGGTCCCCCTGTAAAAGGGCCATACCGCACAAAAGGAACACCTGAAGGGACATCCCCTGGAGGTCTCAAGGAGGGCCAGAGGACGCTGAAAACCCATGTAATAACCCACTCCTGGATAACGGATCCTTCGGGGCATGGGAAGGGAATCCAGATCCCGGACGAACCCCCTGAACTTGAACCCTCGGGGATCATCGATCCAAAAAATCCCCGGTATCTCCCAAGGGGGTTTGGTGCCTTCTAAAAGTTCCCTGAAGGTCTCCTCCCCCTCTCCCACAACGACGGCATCCACCGGCTTGCGGAAGGAATCGGGACAGAGCGAGGCGTGAATCCCACCCACCACCAGGAGGCAGTCCGGAAGCCTCTGCTTTATGAGGGAGGCGAGTCTTTGGACCTTCGGCTGGTCCGTAGTCCAGGAACAACTTATGCCGCAGATCTGGGGCCTGAAGGCCTCAAGGGCATCTAGGAGCCCTTCCCTTCCCTCAATCCTCAGGTCGCGGATTTGAACCTCATGCCCTTCGAGATTCCCCGCGATGGCCTCAAGCCCCATGGGTTCAGCTTGGATCATGTCCCCGAACCCCAGGGCCCGCGAGGGGGGCTGAAGGAGCAACACCTTCACTGGACCACGCCTATCGACCCACAGATGGAGGGCCGGACTTCCTGCCCCTCAGGCCAGTAATCCACAACGCGCTTTCCGTCCCTGTATTCCTCGGCCCAGATCCTGTCGGCATACTCGCCCCAACGGGCCGCGTACTCGTCCATCAGCGGTGCCTTCTCGGTGTAAATCTCCTCTGCCCCCGGATGGGTGAAGTAAGGCTGGGTCTCCCGGATGATCTCCCTCATGACATGGGGGTTATCGATGATCATACAGGGACGCAGATGGTTGGGATTGTGGGGCTGTCTCGCCCTTATGGCCCTGAAGAGCTTGCTGTTCAAAGCTTGGGCTATGGTCGTGTTGCGGATGTTATCCACAGCTATATGGGTATACACACAGGGCTCGATATCGCCTTTGGCGTTAATATGAAAGTAACGCCTCCCCCCAGCTATACATCCTCCCACATAGGGACCATCGTTCCAGAAATCCATGACGAAGATGGGCCTAGTGTTCCTTATGGCTATTACCCGCCTCCTCAGAAGATCCCTCTGCTCAGGGGTGACCATGAGGGAAAAATCCGCCTGACCATTCACCGGGACGTAGAGGAAATAATTCTGGACGAAAGACCCGAGCTCAATCAGCTCATCGACGAATTCGAAGGAAGAGACCTTTTCGACATTGTAACGGGTGACGGTGGAAGAGGTGCCTATGAGAACCCGATGCTCCCTGAGGTTATCGAAGGCCTGAAGGATCCTCTTGTATACACCCTTGCCCCGCCAGGCGTCAGTCTCTTCCTGATCTCCTTCTATGCTTATGATCACCAGGACATTGCCCAACTCCGAAAACCTCTTCGCAACCTCCCTGTTCACCAACGTCCCATTGGTGTAAACCTGAAAGAAGATGTCAGGATGTTCCTCTATCATCCTGAAGAGATGGGGATACATCAGGGGTTCTCCGCCAAGGACGGTCACGAAATATATCCCAAGATCCTCACATTCCTTGAGGATCCTGTCCACAACCTCATACTCGAGCTCATACTTCCTGCCATAACCGAGGGTGTAACAACCCTTGCAGCGCAGATTGCACCTCATGGTTGGGCTCAAGATGAGGACAAAGGGGGGCCTGTAACCATGTTCCTTCTCGAAGGCATCCCTCTTCTTACCACCGATAAACCAACCGTTGTTAAAGAGGGTCCAGAATATCTTCACACAATTTTCATAGGGGAGATAATTGATAATCCTGTAAAAAAACTGTTTGGCGGGGTGATCGGTCTGAATAAACCGCTTTATCCCCTCTATGGCCCTCTTCACCTCAGGGTCATTGGTTAGCATCTTGGCAATGGAAAGCATCTGGAGGATCTTCTGGTCATCCACCTTCCTCAAAAGGGACACGATCTGCTCTACAGCCTTCCTGTGAGCATAATCCTTAATCTTCTGGAGAACCACCATCTTCCCCTCCTTCAGGGACATTCTCTGAAATCCATCAGGTCTCTTTTATCACACCGATCTCCCCATGCCAAGGGGCAAAACACTCCCTCTTGCAGAACCCTCCCATTTTATAGTATCGATTTTAGGAAAGCCCTAAGGAAGGGGCGAAGGGCGGGAGACGTCGTTTCGGTTTCCCCTTTAAAACCTAACTTGACAGCAGAATGAACAGGAAATACCTTATAGCACAAGTGTAACGTTATATCAGTGCGGGAGGAGGAGAGATGGCCCGGCGGGAGAAGTCCAGTTATGTGATCAAATCGGTGGCCCATGCCCTGGCGGTCCTGGAGGAGCTTGGCAGGGAGGGCGATGAACTTGGAGTGAGCGAGCTTTCCAGGAGGCTTAATCTTCACAAAAATAACATTTTCAGGCTTTTGGCCACCCTTGAAACCAAAGGCTATGTTGAACAGAACAAGGAGACTGAGAATTACCGACTTGGTTTGAAGATCCTCGAGCTCGCCCAAAACTACCTCAAGCAGATGAACCTGGTCAAGCAGATAAAGCCAATCCTGGAGGAGGTCGTTGAAAGGTGCAATGAAAATGCGGGCCTTGCAGTTCTCAGGGATCAGTGGGTTGTGTACCTGGATGTGGTGGAGGCCAAACAGATGGTGAGGGTTGCGTGCAGGGCCGGCTGGAGGATCCCCGCTTATGCATCTGCCGCAGGGAAGGTGCAGCTCGCTTACAAGTCCCAGTCCGAAGTGGAGCGGATCATTGACTGGAAGGGGGTGAAGGCCTTCACCCCTAACACCATTACCGAAAAGGAAGCCCTTCTGCAGCACCTTCAGGAAGTCAGGGAAAAGGGCTATGCGGTTGATGATGAGGAGTATGAGGAAGGGGTAAGGTGTGTGGCGGTCCCAGTGAGGGACTATACCAAGAGGGTCATCGCCGGGATATCGGTTCAGGCCCCTGCTTTCAGGCTCACCGATGAAAGGATAGAGGGGGAGATCACCCCTCTCCTTATGGAGGCGGGACTTAAGGCCTCTCAGAAGCTCGGATATACCGGGTCTTAGGGCAAGAGTTCTGTGACCTTCCGCAGGTCCTCCTCGGTGTCAACAGAGGGGGATCTGTGGGAGCAAATGACTGTGAATATCCTTATGCCGTTTTCAAGGGCCCTCAATTGTTCGAGTTTTTCCTCCACCTCAAGGGGTGAAGGGGGAAGAGAGGTGAGGGTCAGAAGAGTTTCTTTCCTGTAAGCATAGACCCCGATGTGCCTCCAGTAGATCCCTTCGCGGGGTCCCCCTCCATCCCTCGGATGGGGAATGGGGGCCCTTGAAAAGTAAAGGGCAAAGCCCTCCTTATCCCTCACCACCTTTACCGTATTGGGATCAAGCCATTGTTGCTGCGACAGGGGCCCCACCAAGGTCGCCATCTGGACCCTCGGATCCCCAAAGGCATCAAAAAGTTCCTCTATGTAGCGGGGCTCAAGGAGGGGTTCATCACACTGAAGGTTGATGACCAAATCCACCTCCATCCCCCTTACCACCTCCGCCACCCTGTCGGTCCCAGAAGGGTGATCCGGGGAGGTCATTACCGCATCCCCTCCGAACCCCCTAACGGTCTGAAGGATCCTTTCGTCATCGGTGGCCACAAGGACGACTTCTGCCGATGTCCTCTGGGCGATCTCAAAGGCATATTGGACCAGCGGCTTCCCCTTGAGGCGAATAAGGGGCTTTCCCGGCAGACGGGAAGAACCGTACCGGGCGGGTATGATCACCGCCTTCTTCAAAGGCCTATTCCACTTCTATCTTTGTGAGCTCCTCCTTCTGGGCCCTGATCTTCTGGATCTTCTCCTCAAGCAGCGACTTTATCGCCTCCAGTACCTCGATCTTTGCGTTTGTCAGATGATCCCAGAAGGGAGACCGGCGATCCCTGAGCCTGCCGATCCTCTCCCACAGCCTGGCCATGGGACATTCAAAGCCCCTTCTTTCTTGCCTCTTGGCTCCGGCCATCGTCCCTCCTTTCAAAGGTAATGGTGAGGATGTCTCCTTGGAGTTTGGCCCCCCTGGGGGTGAGGCCGGAAATGCTCTTTGGAAGGATCACATGCCTCTTGAAGACCCCGACCTTAATTATCAGCTCATCACCCCGCTTGCTCAACTCCACCTCATCCTTTCCGACAAAGGGCATCTTCACCTGGAGCCTGTAAAGCCCGTCCTCCTTCTGGAACCTGTAAGGTGGCTCCCTGTGGAAGACCTCGGTGGGGTCCCGATCCCCGTAGAGATCCTCGGCCACCCTCTCGAGGCTCTCGATCCCCTTCACCTCCTGGCTGTAAAGGGGGAGTTTGAACACCGGAACAGGCGAAAAATATTCCTCAAGCTCCGATATGTACCTTCCCTGCAAGAACTGCCACTGCTGGAAAAACTCGTCACTCACCCCTTTGGGCAGGACCTTGTTCACAAGGACGCCATCCACACAAAGACCATAAAGGGAGAAGTATAGGAAGGCCCTCTGGGTCTCCTTGACCACGATCTTTTCGGGATTGGTCACCAGGCGAACCGAGGTGATGCTTGAATCCCCAAGCAGATTCTCCACCCCCTCCAGCCTCCGAAAGAGCTCCTCCACAGCATCAAAGCACCTGTCCTCGGGCATGGGGACATTGTAAAGCCTTTCGACCAGGGGCCCCACGACCCTGGCGATCTTCCTCTCGAGGTTGAAGAACTTCTTCATGTACCACTCGAAGATCGTCGGAAGGCTCACAAACCTTATGGCCTCCCCTGTGGGAGCACAATCGAGCACTATGAGGTCATAGGTCCCCCGCCTGGCATAGCTGTTTATGTAAAGGAGGCCGGACACCTCCTCCATCCCGGGTAGGATCGCCAACTCTTCGGCGAGGATTTCTTTGACCCCTGAGGCCTTGAAAAGGGCTGCAATGTAGCTGTGCACTTCCGCCCAGTGGCGCTTTATCTCCTCCTGGATGTTTATCTCCTGTACCCAGAGGTTGGGAAGTATCTGGAAGGGCTCGCCCTTGACGTCGAAGAGCTCCTGGCCGAGCTCAAAGGCATCCGAAAGGTTATGGGCACTGTCAAGGGAGATGACTATGGTCTTCAATCCCCTCCTTGAAGCCGCCAGTCCCGTTGCCGCCGCTATACTGGTCTTTCCGACCCCTCCTTTGCCGGCAAAAAGAAGAATCCTCATCGCTCACCGTCCCCCGAAAGGGCTATCTTGACGGCCTCCTCGACCCTCTGCACGAACTTGAATTCGAGCCCCTGTTTTACATGATCGGGAAGATCCTCAAGGTCCTTTTCATTGCGCTTGGGCAAAATGATGGTCTTTATCCCCGCCCGTTTCCCCGCAAGCACCTTCTCCTTCACACCGCCGACCGGCAACACCTGCCCCCTCAGGGTGATCTCCCCCGTCATGGCCACATCACTCCTCACAGGGCGATCGGTCAAGAGCGACACCAGGGCTACGAAGATGGCGACACCAGCCGAAGGGCCGTCCTTGGGGATGGCACCAGCGGGCACATGGATGTGGATGTCGCTTTTGGAGTAGAAATCCTCGTCTATCCCGAAATCCTTCGCCTTGGAGCGGACATAACTCAGAGCGGCCTGGGCCGATTCCTTCATCACCTCGCCGAGGTGCCCGGTGAGGATCAGGCCTTTACGACCCTTCATCCTGGTGGCCTCGATGAAGATGATATCTCCCCCTGTTGGCGTCCAAGCAAGACCTGTGGCTATCCCGGGGGTAGTGATCCTCTCTGCCACCTCCGGGTAGAACTTCTCGGGACCGAGGAACTTGTGGATGTTGTCCTCCCTCACCACCACCTTCTCCCTTTTGCCCTCTGCCACCTCCTTGGCCACTGCACGGCACACGGCAGCTATCTCCCTCTCCAGGTTCCTCACCCCCGCTTCGCGGGTGTAGGAATTTATGATCTTTAGGATCGCATCGTCTTGGAACTCGAGGTCATCCTCGGTAAGGCCATGTTCCTTTAACTGCTTTGGGATGAGGTGGTTTTTGGCGATCATGAGCTTTTCGTCATCGGTGTAGCCGGGAAGCTCAAGCACCTCCATCCTGTCCTTCAAGGCCGGGGGGATGGTATCCAGCACATTGGCCGTGGCAATGAAGAGGACCCTGGAAAGATCAAAGGGCACATCGATGTAATGGTCGCTGAAGGCATGGTTCTGTTCCGGATCCAGGACCTCAAGAAGCGCTGCCGCAGGATCCCCGCGGAAGTCAATACCGATTTTGTCCACCTCATCCAACATGAACACCGGGTTGTTGACCCCGGCGCGCTTTATCCCCTGGATGATCTTTCCGGGCAGGGCACCGACATAGGTCCTACGATGGCCGCGGATCTCGGCCTCATCCCTGATGCCACCGAGGGATATCCTGACGAACTTTCGGCCCATGGCCCTCGCAATGGACTTTCCCAGGGAGGTCTTTCCCACACCAGGCGGTCCCACAAAACAGAGGATAGGTCCTTTCATATCGTTTTTGAGCTTCCTGACAGCCAGGTACTCCAGGATCCTCTTTTTGACCTTCTCCAGGTCGTAATGGTCTTCATCCAGGATCTTACGGGCATGGCCGATGTCGAGGTTGTCCTCGGTGGACCTGGCCCAGGGCAGCTCGATCAGCCAGTCCAGATAAGTCCTGGCCACGGTATACTCGGCAGAGGCAGGGGGCATCTTTGACAGACGCTCAAGCTCCTTCTCGGCGGCCTTCCTCGCCTCCTCGGGCATCTGCGCCTTCTCTATCTTCTCCTTCAGCTCCTTTATCTCCTGCGCATGATCGTCCAGCTCCCCGAGTTCCCTCTTTATCGCCTTAAGCTGCTCCCTCAGGTAATACTCCCTCTGCGCCCGATCTATGTCCTCCTTCACCTGGGACTGGATCTTGTTGCCGAGCTCAAGGATCTGAACCTCCCTGGAGAGGATGAAATGGACCTTGTTCAACCTCTCCTTGAGATCCAAAAGCTCCAGGACCTCCTGCTTCTCCTGGACCTTTATGTTCAGGTTGGCCGCGATGAGATCGGCCACCACACTGGGGTCCTTGACGGCCATTACGGCATTTTTGAGCTCATTGCTGAGATAAGGGGCCAACTCCACGGCCTTCTGAAAAAGCTGCCGGATGTTGCGCACCAGGGCCTCGACCTCAAGGTCCGAAACCTCATACCTTGGCGCCGGAAGGACCTCCACCTCGGCCACAAAATAAGGGTCTGATTGCAGAAACCTCTTTACCTTTATCCTCTCCAACCCCTGCACGATCACTCGCTGGGTCCCATCCAGCTCCCTCACAACCCGCAAGAGCTGGGCCGCCACCCCGATCTGATAAAGCTCATCAGGACCGGGATCCTCATCCTCGGGATTGTGCTGCGCCACAACCCCAATGACCCTTTCCCCCTCCATCGCATCATCGATGAGCTTCACCGATTTTTTGCGCCCCACCATGATCGGCAGGACCAACTCGGGAAAGAGAACTGTACCCCTTAGGGGAAGTATCGGAAGGAACTTGGGAATATTACGCTTTTCTCTCTTTTCCCTAGGGATAAATATCATCGCCTCCCACCTCTGCTCCTGATTTTTTCCGCTCTAAAGATAAGCTTCGATCCCTTAAGTGTCAACTTTACCACAGGATTAAAGAAGTGAAGAAAGGTATTCTCTCACTTTTCCAAGAACTATCTTTGGTATGTCCTCTTTGTCCTTAACCATGAATAATGAAATGTTACCTTTTTGCTTAACACCTTCACGAAAGCGGGCTGTGTATATGTTATCCCCAATATGCACTGCGGTAACTCTATTTTCAATTCCATTAAAGAATTCTATCAATTTCTCGAGATTTGTTATCTGCATGTCTGTGATAATAAAAATATCTGGCTTTTCTGATTGCTTCAGGAGGTAAACTATATCGTTGAGGTCAAGCGCTGTTCCACCTCCAAAATACCGGCATATTGCCCAATAGATTGTCTCTTTTTCTTTACAAAAATCAAGGAGTAGCTTATTACCGCGGAAGGCATCGGAAAAATTATATACAGCAACCCTTCTGTTGTTTTTAAGGTAAGCGTTGCAAGCACAAGCCGCACCTAATACCGCATATGACAATCTTTCCCTCGGATTGGTCATGCTTCCCGAGGAATCTATTATCACGAGGCAATCGGGGATGGCTTCCATTTCGCCGAAGACATCGCCTTCTCGTCTGACCCAGGTTTGGGTCAATCCGGGCATGATCCTTCCGAAGCTGGTCCAGGGGTCGATGTCCTGAACGGGCTTTCCGATCTCCCAAGGGGCGTGGGAATGGGGGTGTAGGGCACCGCTTTTTTCCATTGGGAGCTTTTTGACCGGGAGGGTATAGTTTTCGGCAAGCTTCATGTAGTAAAGGAGATCCGCATCTATGGGGTTTCCGGGACCGCGGCCCATGCCTCCTGTGGAGTATCCAAGGGCGCTCAGTTCTTCTTTGAAATCCTCCACGGTCTCACGGAATTGTTCTATATCCTCCACCGAGGAGGCGAATTCCCTCAACCCGCGGTCTATCTCCTCCAGGGTGTAGTTTTCCAGGGAGTGCTCACCTAAGGGATTTGAGGCCTTCTGGCTGCTTTTTTGTTCGTTCTCTATCTCCTGCTGGAGCAGTTCCTCGAGGGTCTTGGCGAACTTCTTGACGCTTTCCTTCCAGAGCCTCTTCTCCAAATAAGGGATCCTGGCAAGGCGCCTGATCTTCTCCTCCTCCACCTCAACCCCCAGGTCCACCCCCCATATTACCTGATAAAGGGATGCTAAAACCTTCTGGACCCCTTCCTTTGGGAGGTTGCGGTAAAGCTCGGGGAGTTTCGTTTCCCTTTCCTTCACGCAGTAGGTATTGGCGACAACGTCCATGAAGTAAGATGCCGCCTTCTGGGCCAGGCGCTTGTCCTTCAGGACCCTTTTGGCCTCCGAATAGAGCATCAGGTGGGTGTTGAAATCCCAGGGACAGTACATGTAATGGGATATGCCGTGATCTAAGAGGGCCTCAAGGACATCCTCAGGGGGCATCCTGTCCCTCAAGGCCTCAAGGAAGGCCCTGTTGATCTGCAGCTGCTTGCTCTTCATCTCAAGGGCTACTTCCTCTTCCGACTCGGTGAGCTGGGGTGTGGGAAGCTGGGGGAAGAGGTGCTTTCGACGTATCCTGGGCCAGATCTTCTTGAGGATGTCTTCAAACATCATCAGAAGTAAAAGGGTCTATAGTCTTCACTGGGGAAGATCAGCTGTCCCTTCTCGTATATCTTTCCGCCCACGATCTTCCCCAAACCCTTGATCCTTCCTCCCACCACTATCTCCCCTCCGGTCATCCCGTGACCGGTGTTGAATCCCACATTGTTGCGGACGACAATCCTGCCCTTTTTCATCCCCGCACCAGTGTAATTTTTGGCACTTCCTTCGACGACAAGCTCTCCCCCATCAAGGCCTATGCCGGTGAAATCCCCGACATTGCCTTCGACCACAAGCCTCTTCCCCTCGGGGAGCCTGTAGCCGATCAGGTTTATCTTTATCCCCAGATCCTGAAGCCTGAGGACGATTTCCTGTTCCTTGGCGTGATTACAAAGGGCCGAGATGTAAACCCCGGCAGGACCCGTTATCAGATACGGTATCTGATCGGTTTTGTCTAGAGCGTAGCAGAACTCCTCAATGTCCTCGGCGGTGTAATCTATGTCCTTTATGGCCTCCTCTGCGATGCTGTAAGCCTTAATTACGGTGCTGTACTGCATGAGCCAGACCAGGTCCTTGGCCTCGTTCTTAAGGAGGCTTTCATAACCCTTGAGGATCTGACCCAGGGTCTCCTCCTTGGTCTTTAAGATCCGATCCAAGGGGAGCTCTTTGCCACTGTGCCTTGTTCCCTGTCCCTTGAACTCCTCAAAGGGGTTCAGCATCTTATGCCCTCTATCTCCTTTTTGATCTCCTCATATATCGGATGGTCGCCCTCAAGGGGCTCCACCTCCTCGCCCTCAAAGGCACGACATGCAACCGCCAGGGCATCGAGCAGGTAATCCCTCTGTTCGTTGTAGCGGTGAAAGATCTCCTCGGTGGCCTCCTTGGCCAGGTAGATCTGCAGGGGATCGTTTCTGCCTTCGCCCTCCTTCTTCGAGATGTAAGAGTCGCGCCACTGGACCCTGTGGGCAAGGGTGAAGGGAAGGACCGTCCTTACGTGTTCTAAGTCCACCTCGTCGTCCTCAAGAAACCACGCAAGGGCCTGAGAATACCCAATCACCGAGATCGGGAGGCGGTTGGATGCGCAGTTTTTGACGTGATAGCAGAGATAACCCGTGTAGTGGCAACCCTCAGGACACTGCTCCACGCTTCTCTTCTGCCCGTATCTGTAACAGAAGGAAAGCTCCGCCAGGACCATCCTCAGGAAGGCGTTGGCATCAAGATCCAGGGGGATCTCGGCTATCTGGCGCCTTATCCTCAAGCGCTCCTCCTTGCTCAACCCCTTAACCCCCACCTTCTCCTCCAGGTAGCTGCCGAAGGCATCAGAAAGCTCCTCAAGCCTCGGGAGCTTCTCGTGGTAGGGGACCTGTGACCTCAACAGCTCCTGAAACCTCCTTTCGAACTCGGGATGTCTGAGGGGGTTATCCAGCCGCGAGCGTTTCCCGATCTGAAAGGCGAGGTTTGGACCTGGGTGTCTTGACTCGACCATCACATCGAATCGGTCAACAAGGGGGGCGATGATGGTGTTGGTCCCCCTGTCCTGGTAATTGGCCGTGGCAAAAAGGACATATTCGTCATTTATCACGATCTCATTGAGGTATTCCCAGTTGCCCCGATCCACCCCATCAAGGATCATGGACTGTTTGGTCTCGGGAAGCCGGTTTATCTCGTCGACGATCTTGACCGGCAACTGCACAAAGTTGCTCCAAACCACCACTTCCCTGCCCTGGTTGAGGGCCCCGAGGTCTGGCCTTCCCACGATCTTTTCTTCGGTCTGCTCCGGATGCCCCGAGACCTCGCTCCCCCAGATGATCCCCAAGGGGTAGCGATAAAGGAGGCAGCTTATGTATTCGGCCGAGGTGGTCTTGCCGAGACCGGGCTCCCCTATGATCAGCTCCTTCCCGCCGTAGAGGGCCGTAAGGATCCCAAAGAGCAGGGCGGAATTGTAACGCTCCCCCTTAACCTCCAGGTCCGGGCGGTTGAGGTAGAAGTTATCGCTTATAAAACGGTATATTTCCCTCACCCTTTCTTGGTAGCCATCCTTCGAGATCATCACACACCCCTCAGTTCTGGTCTAAGTTAAGGTTAACACCTTATCCTCAGACCAGGCAACCCTCACTAATTTTTCGGAGCTTTCAGGGTTGGGCTTTAGGGGGCTCGCCTCGCGGTTTCACAATGCAGTTCCTTATCGGCCCTGGTATAGGTGCATGTGGCCACAAATTCTTTGCCGTCCACCTTGCCATGGGCCGACACCTTAACCTCGGATTCCTGGCAGTAATCTGCGGAACTGGAGGGGCTGAAGGAAAGGCTTACCTCTTTAAGGTAGAGGATGGTGTCGTTTTCTGTGCTACATGCCTCAAGGGAACTCAGGTTCCCCACGGAGCCCCCCTGGATGCACTGTTGCATAAGCTCCTGGAGGCAGTTTCGGGACAAAGAAACGAGATCCTTGGCCTTTGCCTTTCTGAGGTAGGACGAATAATTGGGAAGGGCGATGGCCGCCAAAATGGCCATGATCCCTAAGACGATGAGTACCTCAATAAGGGTAAATCCTGAAGCCCTACGAAATCCCCCCGTGGCTTACTCCCCACCGAAAAGTACCTGCTTTATCGCCAACCCTCCCTGATAAAGTTCTCCCTCCAAGATAATGGCCGGGATAGCGGAAACCCCGATTCTTCGGACCTGTCGGTCGTCTTCCCTCAGGGCAACAGCCACTTCCTCATCCAGCAGACACCTTTGGACGAAACTTGGCGAGGTCCTTCTGCTCAGCCAATTCAGGGCCCCTGCCGGATGGCTGTAACACATCTTGAGGAAATCCCAAAAGAGATCTTCCTTCCTTTGCCTCACACACTCTATCGCCCTCTCAAGTTCATCTCCTTCGCTTCGGTAGCGGACGTGTTTGTAGTATAGGGAGTAACCCTTGAGTCGCTTAAGGATCTCGGGCACGAAGGCCCTGCAGGCAGAGCAGGAGGGATTGGCAATGAGAATTACCTCTTTCCCTCTCCCCAGGACGGGCCCCCTAACCTCAAACCCCTCAAGGGAAACCTCCCTGGACTTAACCGCAGAAACCTCAACCTCCCCCTTCTGCGTAACCCTGGTCGAAAGGAAAAAACCCACCCCCGCCAGAACCACCACACAGCCTACCACCGGAAGGAGGCGCCTAAATTTAACCTCATACCATTTGCCCATTGGCACTTACAGTTTCTCCCACTCGCACTCAGTCCAATTCCCTCCGGGACATCGGCCC